>CAJTQH010000045.1:221-19524 GCA_910578305.1 uncultured Muribaculaceae bacterium | reverse complement strand
ATGAGGGCGAGCGATTTGTGTGCGATGTCGCACATTTCTTCGATTTTGAGGAACCATGGCGACATTTCGCGGAAGAACAGTCGGCGGTCGTCGTCGTTGTCGTCGGCCATCTCGCGGAGTGTGGCGCATGCATCGACGGCTTCGGCGAGTACGGCGCGCAGCTCGGTGGCCTGCGGAACGTTGTCGGCGGAGAATGCCGAGATGAATGCGCTGAAGAGGGCTGCGTGTCGTTCACCTTCGGGTGCCTGTTTCTTGCAGGAGTTGAAACCGTTTGGCCGGGAACTGTCGCTGCCTCCTGTCTCTGTTGTGGTGTAGGCACTTACCATGCGGATGAATGTCTTGAGAGCGTCGGCGTAGCGGGGGTCTTTCATGATGGCTCTTATGGATGCTTCCCAGCTTGCTTCCGGGTCGAATGCCGAGGGGTTCCAGCTGTAGTCGGCGGCGTTGAATATTGCTATTTTAGAAGGTCCGGCCTGGTTCATAGGGTTGAGCAGCAGTCCTCCCATAGATGATATGGGTCCGCTGTTCTCGATGGTCCATCGGGCTGTGAGTCCGTGCATGTAGAGGAAGTCGTCGTAGTCGTCGTTGACGGGGTTGTTCCACCAGAATATGGGGTTGCGTCCGGTGTATTGCGCAGCGGTGGAGAATGAAGCCTGCCGTATGTTGGAGAAGCAGTCGTAGCCCGTGAAAGCGACGTCGATGTCGCTGCTGACGCTATTGAACTGGCTGAGGACAGAAGATGCACCGGAGTAGTTGAGCGCATATCCGGTGGGGACGAACAGTAGTCCGCCGACGCGTTCATCGTCATTGGCATCGTCGGTGTTGTACAGTTCGTTGAGTCGAGTCTGAACTTTCTGAGCGAGTTGGCCTTGTGTGATCGGGTGTCCGGAGATGTCGTCGACGGATACTCCGAAGTGCCGGATGCCGAGGTCGTACATGTAGCCGAATTTGGTGATTATGTCGGCAACTCCCGGGTCGAGGTTGTAGAAGTTTATGCCTCCGCCTTGTAGTGCGGGATGAACGGACCAGACGAAGTCGACGCCGCATTTTTTGGATGTTTCGGCAAGCTGACGAATGTCGTCGCGAGTGAGTTGTCCGTATGCCCGCTGCTGGTCAGTTACTGTCTCGGGGTAGTTGAGTCGCCAGCTTCCGGCGTGGTAGGGGTCGTGTTTGGGCCCGTAGACGTAGCAGTTGAGTTTGAACCGCTTGCAGAATTCCAACATGTTCAGTCGGCTTTCGGCACTGTAGGGGTGTCCGTAGAATCCTTCGACGATGCCGCGCAGGCGTACGTGTGCGTAGTCTTCGATGCGTACGGTGGGCAGTGATCCGTCGGCGGAGCGCTGCTCGAGAATCTGCTCGAGGGTGGCGCATCCGTAGAATGCGGATCCGTTGCTGTCGCCGAGTATCATAATTGTGCCGTGAGCGTTGTCGGAGTCAATTGCTATCGAGTGAGGGTCGAAGCGTCCTTCCTGAGCGGGGAATATGTTGCGTCCGAGTCCGATTGCGTCCGAGTATGAGTCGGCTTTGTCGCCTGAGCCGTATGTGCCGATGAGTATGTTGGTGAGTCCGGCCGACTGAGTGTCGGAGATGTCGTATGTGAATCCGGCGTTGTCGAGGACTTCCTTTAGCCGATTGACTGTGATGTCGGATGTGCCGTCGGACGCCACGATGTTGACTTTCGGTGTTATTGAGATAGAGTTTCCGGTGAGCGTTGCGCTCTGCGGTATCGGGTAGATGTCGTAGGCACCCGCGCTTAATGCGGATAGGACGAGTGCTGAGAGTGTCAGCGATAGAGCCTTTAGGTTCATGTGGTGATGGATGATCGGGTTATTTGATTTGAGGTTGTAATGTCGATGTGTATTGCAAATTGGAGTCTGTGCAGGTATCCTTTGTCTTAAATCTGTGGTAAAGGTAATAAATTTTGTAAAAAAAACGAGAGTTATCGCGTGCTATCTTGTAAATATGTCGGTGTATGGTGTGTGATATGAGTGTTTTTTGTAATTTTGCGGTATAATACCAATGTTATAAGCAAAATGGAAAAGAAATTCAAACGTACTCTGATAACCACGGCGTTGCCTTATGCCAACGGCCCTGTCCATATAGGTCACCTCGCAGGGGTGTATGTTCCTGCGGATATTTATGCCCGTTATCTCCGCATGCGCGGTGATGATGTGGTGATGGTGGGCGGTAGTGACGAGCATGGTGTGCCTATCACGATCAAGGCTCGTCAGGAGGGTGTGACTCCTCAGGATATAGTGGACCGCTATCATAAGATAATCAAGGATTCGATGGCCGAGCTGGGGATATCGTTTGATGTTTATTCGCGGACGACGACTGATCTGCATGCCCGGACGGCGAGTGAGTTTTTCAGGCGTCTGTATGATAACGGTCAGTTTGAGGAGCAGACTTCGATGCAGCCGTATGACGAGCAGGCCGGCGAGTTTCTGGCCGACCGCTATGTGGTGGGTACGTGCCCTCACTGCGGGAGCGACCGCGCGTACGGTGACCAGTGTGAGGCCTGTGGTACGTCGCTGAATGCGACTGATCTGATAAATCCGCGTTCGGCGCTTACTTCGGCTCCTGTGACGATGAAGCAGACGTCGCATTGGTATCTTCCGCTGAACAAGTGGGAGGATGCTCTGCGCAAGTGGATTCTCGAGGGACATAAGGAGTGGAAGACGAATGTGTACGGTCAGTGCAAGTCGTGGCTTGACATGGGTCTGCAGCCGCGCGCGGTGAGCCGTGACCTGAACTGGGGTGTGCCTGTGCCTGTGGAGGGTGCCGAGGGTAAGGTGCTGTATGTGTGGTTTGACGCTCCGATCGGTTATATATCGAATACGAAGGAGATTCTGCCGGATAGCTGGGAGAGTTACTGGAAGGATCCGGAGTGTCGTGTGGTGAATTTCATAGGTAAGGACAATATAGTGTTTCACTGTATAGTGTTTCCGGCGATGCTTATGGCTTATGGTGACGGATTTCAGCTTCCGGACAATGTGCCGGCGAATGAGTTTCTGAATCTGGAGGGTGACAAGATATCGACTTCTCGTAACTGGGCTGTGTGGCTTCATGAGTATCTGCGTGATTTTCCTGGCAAGCAGGATGTGCTGCGCTATGTGCTGACGGCCAATGCTCCGGAGACGAAGGACAATGACTTTACGTGGGCTGATTTCCAGAGCCGCAACAATAATGAGCTTGTGGCTACGCTGGGTAATTTCGTGAATCGCGCGATGGTGCTGACGCATAAGTATTTTGACGGTAAGGTGCCTGCTGCGGGCAATTCGGAGGAGATAGACGAGCGTCTGCTTGCGGATATCCGCTCGGTGAGGGATTCGCTGACGGCTAATCTGGATACGTTTCATTTCCGTGAGGCTCTGAAGGATGCGATGGATATAGCTCGTCTGGGCAACAAGTATCTGCAGGAGACTGAGCCGTGGAAGGTGGCCAAGACTGATATGGGGCGTGTGGCGACGGTGATGTACTGCGCGTTGCAGGTGTGCGGTGATATAGCTGTGGCTTTCGCTCCGGTGCTTCCGTTTATGTCGGAGAAGCTTGCGTCGATGCTCGGTATGGGTGTTCTGACGTGGGATATGCTTGGCCGCGATGATCTGGTGAAGTCGGGAACGGTGCTTGGCAGTGCCGAGCTGCTGTTTGAGAAGATACCCGATGAGCAGATCAATGCTCAGCTGGAGCGTCTGTCGCGTATCAAGGAGGAGAACAAGATAAAGAATTTCAAGGCTGAGCCTCAGGCTGCGGATGTTGACTTCGATACGTTTATGAAGGCTGATCTGCGTGTGGGTACTGTGCTTGAGTGCACGAAGGTGCCTAAGGCTGACAAGTTGCTGAAGTTTCTGATCGATGACGGCCTGGAGAAGCGTACGATAGTTTCGGGCATAGCGAAGTATTATAATCCGGAGGAGCTTGTGGGCAAGCAGGTGTGTTTCATAGCGAATCTGCCTCCTCGCAAGCTTAAGGGCATTGTGTCGCAGGGTATGATTCTGTCGGCGGAGAATGCTGACGGGTCGCTTGTGCTGATAGGCCCGAGTGCTCCGGTGGTGCCGGGTGTGCAGATCAGGTGATTTATTCAAACACAATAGCCAGCATAGTCCATGAAAACCAGTCAGCCACGCATACTGATAATCTACACCGGCGGTACGATAGGGATGATAGATAATCCCCAGACCGGTGTGCTTGAGCCGTTTGATTTTACGCATCTTATAGATAATGTGCCTAAGATCAAGATGCTTAATTATGAGATTGACAATATTTCGTTTGATCCTCCGATAGATTCGAGCGATGTGAATCCGGGGCACTGGGTGCAGATAGTGCGTGCGATAGAGTCGAATTATCATGATTATGACGGTTTTGTGGTGCTGCATGGTACAGATACGATGGCTTATACGGCATCGGCTCTGTCGTTTATGCTTGAGAATCTGCGCAAGCCGGTGATAATCACGGGTTCGCAGCTTCCGATAGGGGAGGTGCGCACTGACGGTGAGGAGAATCTGATAACGGCTTTGCAGATCGCCGCCGAGCGTACGCCTGACGGTGATGAGCCGATGGTGCAGGAGGTGGCTATATTGTTTGAGAATTATCTTTGGCGCGGCAATAGGGCGACGAAGCGTAGCGCTGATAATTTTAATGCTTTCAAGAGTCATAATTATCCTGAGCTTGCGAAGATAGGGCTTGGTATCAATTATCATGAGGAGGCTTTGCTGCGTCATACGCATGGCGATGAGGTGGCTCTGAAGGCTCATTGCTCGCTTGATACGGGTGTGATGGTGGTGGATCTGTTTCCCGGTATTACTGAGCAGATTCTTCGTCATCAGCTTTCGACTCCGGGGGTGAAGGGTATTGTGCTCCGGACTTTCGGTGCGGGTAATGCTCCGACTGCCCGTTGGTTTACGAATGCTGTTCGTGATGCCGTGGACCGCGGTATAGTGGTGATGAATGTGACGCAGTGTGTGAACGGGAGTGTGATGCGGCGCTATGCGGCTGGTGACGCTCTGGCTGCTACCGGTGTGTTGTCCGGTTCGGATATTACGACTGAGGCTGCTTTGACGAAGATGATGTTTCTTTTCGGTGCCGGCCTGAGTGACCGCGATGTGCGCTCGCAGCTTGTGAGGTCGCTTCGCGGGGAGGTTACAGTGGGTCGTTGATGCGGTGTTTCTGCTGTGAATAAATAATGTTGTAGAATCGAGAAATACAATGAATAATAGTGATATACCTGCTGATGTGCAGCAGGCTAAGACGCGTCTGGGTATAGTGGGCAATGCTCCTGCTCTTCTTGCGGCGGTGCAGCGAGCCATTCAGGTGGCTCCGATAGATCTGTCGGTGCTTGTGACGGGCGAGAGCGGTGCGGGCAAGGAGTTTTTTCCGAAGATCATACATAATTTCAGTCCGCGTAAGCATGCGCGTTATATAGCTGTGAACTGTGGTGCGATACCGGAGGGAACGATTGACAGTGAGCTGTTTGGGCATGAGAAGGGTTCGTTTACGGGTGCTGTGTCGTCGCGCAAGGGTTATTTCGAGGAGGCTGACGGCGGTACGATATTTCTTGATGAGGTGGCTGAGTTGCCTCTGACGACTCAGGCGCGTCTGCTTCGTGTGCTTGAGAGCGGTGAGTTTCTGAAGGTGGGTTCGTCGACTGTACAGAGGACTAACATACGTGTTGTGGCGGCTACGAATGTGGATATGCTCGGTGCTGTTGAGTCGGGCCGTTTTCGCGAGGATCTGTATTATCGTCTGTCGACGGTGCAGATTCAGGTGCCGCCGCTTCGTGACCGAGGCAATGATATAATGTTGCTTGCGAGGAAGTTCGCTCAGGATTTTTCTGAGCGTTATTCGATGCCTGTGGTGGCGTTTGACGATGGGGCGCGTGCAGATATGCTGCATTATCGCTGGCCGGGCAATGTGAGGCAGCTTAAGAATGTTGTGGAGCAGCTGGCTTTGTTTCATGCGGGGGAGGAGGTGAGCGGCTCTGTTCTGGAGGGTTATCTGCCGCGTATGGCGATGGAGTATGCTCCTGTGGTGTCGGGTCATCGTGGTGGCGTGCATGCTTATGAGCAGGAGCGTGAGTTGCTGTTCAATATGATATTCCGTATGCAGTCGGAGCTTGATGCTCTGCGTAAGTCGGTGGAGGATTGCCGTATGGGTGGTTCGAAGGGTGTGGTGGTGGATGACCGTGAGGTGGAGGTGCTGGATATGCCTCGCTCGCTTGTGCGGTATAGCGAGACTCCTGCGGAGGTGTTGCTTAAGGCTCCTCCGGTGGCTGATGTGCGGCATCAGGATGCTGTGGATGTTGCTGCCGGCAGTATGACTTTGGAGGATACCGAGCGTGAGACGATACGTCGTTCGCTTGAGAATAACGGCGGGCGGCGGAAGGCTCCCGCCAGGGAGCTTAATATATCGGAGCGTACGCTTTACCGTAAGATCAAGGAGTACGGTCTGGAGTGACGTGGCTGTTTTTGTGCGGCTGTGTCTATAAAATGTATATCCCCGGGAGGCTTCTGTTGTCTTCCGGGGATAATTGTCGGCCGTATGGTGTGTTTTTCATCGTATGATGGATTTTTGTGTTACGGTTACCGACAATATGTGTGTATGGTCGGGTTGTTGTGTGTGTGCGGTGTAGCTGCACAAAAAAAATAGCGTGGAACGATGTTCAGTTTATTTTGAATTGAGGCATCGCCAAACGCCTTACCGAGAAATAAACAGTCCACTCCCACGCCTTGCCGATATATTCATCGCTCCCTTGCCGGGAGTGGATGTTGCTGGCAAGCATGAGCGTCCGATCTGCTTATATCCTTCTCAGTGTGGAAAATTTGGCGATTTTCAATCCAGGGATATAGCCTGAAACGCTAAAAATAAAATGTATGTGCGGCCTCTGCCGCTATGGGTGCAAATTTAAGGACAATTTCTTAAGTTTACAACTTCTGCGGGGTAAAATGCTCTATGATTCAAAGGTTTCGGCTGGTGTGACGGGTTTTGCCTGCGGATGTAAAAACGGCCCGACGCTTTGTGGGTGTCGGGCCGTGTGTATCGGAGGTGTGGTGGTGTTAGTCGGTGATGAGGTCGGTGATCGGTACGCGTGTGAACCATATGCGGTAGCCTTGGGAGTGGCGTGAGTCGACGTTGTGTACGCCTTCTTCTGTGAGCACGCCGAGTGATCCGTCGGGGAGTATGGTTATGGCCGAGTAGGCTCCGGGGCCTGCGCATACGCGGTGGCTCATGGGCCATGTGCGTCCGCCGTCGGCGCTGGCGTAGAGTGTGATGTTGTCGCGCCAGGGGCCTGCGGGGAGCGATTGTATGAGGTAGTCGCGTCCGTTGTGGCGGTATGTGATGAAGTCTCCGTTGCAGGCTACGTCGTGCAGGTCGGCGAAGTCTTTGGGGAGTTCGGACCATGTTTTGCCGTTGTCTTTGGATATCGAGAACATGCGTGGTCCGCTGAAGCGGTTGCGTATGCTCATCATTACGGTGCCGTCGGGGAGTTGTGCTACTTTTGATTCGTCGCCGTTGAGTGTGGCGGGGTTGTCGGCGGCGTGCCATGTGCGTCGTAGCATGGGAATCCTTCGACTCCTTCCTGCCGTGTGACGAGGACGAACATGAGGCGTCCGTTTTTGAGCTGCAGTGCGGCTCCGGATGTGGCGAATGCCGAGCAGCATTTAATGGGTTGCTTTCCGTTGGGGTCGTTGGTGAGGATCTGCGGGTTGATGTTGACCGGCGGCTGCCATGTGAGTCCGCCGTCGGTGGATCGTGAGACGCTGATTTCGCCGGGTGTTTTCTGCCAGAGTCCTTGTCCGTGGAGTGATATGACGATGAGGTCGCCTGTGCGTCGGTCGCGTACAATGGCGGGGTCGCCGTAGCCTCCGAGGCTGTCGTGCTCGGCTATTGTGATGTAGGGGCTCCAGGTGTGTCCGCCGTCGGTGGAGCGGCGGCAAACGACGTCGATGTCGCCGGGCAGGTCGTTGAGTGTGTTGATGCGCTTGTCGGCTACGGCTACGAGTGTGCCGTCGGGGAGTGTGACTATGCCGGGTATGCGGTAGTAACCGGAGTTGAAGTCGCCTTTGTTGAATACGAGTGAGCGGTAGGTGTGGCCTACGGGGTCGTTGTAGCCTACGTTTTGTGCTTGAGCCGCGGTGGATGCACACAGTAGTGTGAGGGCGGCAGTGGCTATGGAGCGCAGTGATTTCATGGCTTCAGGGGTGATTGGTAATGTTTAATGTGTGTGGGTTATCGGTTACAAAGATAAGTGTTGGCGGCTCAATATGCAATAGTGCGGGGTGGAATTAGGGATGGCACGGGTCAAAAAAAATGATTAATTTTGCGACGGTATCAACATTTTCATTAAAAACGTTTTAAAGTCCTGGACCGATGATGTGGCATGATGTAATGAAATATGCGTTTGACGTAGTGGCGTCGGTGTTTTGCTTAGTGATGTTTGTGCGCGATCTGGTGCAGTATGTGCGTGCCCGCTCCGAGTATTCGGTGTGGACTCTTGTGGTGAAGTGGGTGGTGACGCTGTCGGTTCTGGCGGGTCTTATGTGGTGGGAGCGTGCTCGTCTTTGGTAGGTGTCCCATGGTGTGGGGCTTGTGTGGTCAGCGGCGGCGTTTGTGCCGGTCGTTGCGGATCTTGATGCCGAATACGATGGCGCTTGACACAGTGGTAATGGCGTTGGTGATGACGAGGGGCCAGTTGGAGAGCATCAGTCCTTGTATGACGAAGAATATGCTGCCTGCTCCGAGCAGGAGGAATGTGGGCATGGCTATGCCGTCGGTGTCGCGTGTGCGTATTGTGTAGATGGCTTGGGGGAGGTAGCCGCATACCATGCATATCGCTGCGGCGTATCCTATGATGTTGATGATGAGTTCGGTGTCCATAGGGTGTGGTTGTGTTTTTTTGGGGGGGGATGATGTATATTTATATGTCGGTATGAAAGCAGTGCAGGCCGGAGTGTCGTTGCCGATGCTCCAGCCTGTGTGTCGAGGTGTGCGTTGGTGTCGCCGGCGGGGTTATTTTTCTCGCATGTAGACGTTGACGGGTGTGCCTTTGAAGTCCCAGTTTTCGCGTATTTTGTTTTCGAGGTAGCGGCGGTAGGGTTCTTTGACCCACTGCGGGAGGTTGCAGAAGAATATGAATGTCGGCACCTGCGAGCCTTTGAGCATGGTGATATATTTGATTTTCACAAACTTGCCCTTGTTGCTTGGCGGGGGATATGCGGCGATGTCCTCCTGCATTACGGTGTTGAGCTGCGATGTGGGTACTGTGCGACGGCGGTTGTTGAATACTTCGACTGCTGTTTCGAGTACTTTGTAGATGCGTTGCTTGGTGAGTGCCGATGAGAATATGATGGGGAAGTCGGTGAATGGTGCGAATCGGTCGCGTATGGCTGCTTCGAAGTGCTTTATGGCTGCTTCGGATTTGTCGGTGACGAGGTCCCATTTGTTGACGCATACGACGAGTCCTTTGCGGTTGCGCTGTATGAGCGAGAATATGTTGACGTCCTGGCTTTCGATGCCTCGTGTGGCGTCGATCATGAGTATGCAGACGTCGGATGCTTCGATGGCGCGTATGCTTCGGATTACTGAGTAGTATTCGATGTCTTCGTTGACTTTGGCCTTTTTGCGGATTCCTGCCGTGTCGACGAGGTAGAAGTCGAATCCGAATTTGTTGTATCGTGTGTAGATGCTGTCGCGTGTGGTGCCGGCGATGTCGGTTACGATGTGGCGTTCTTCGCCGATGAATGCGTTGACGATGGATGATTTGCCGGCGTTGGGGCGTCCGACGATGGCAAATTTGGGTATGTCGTCGAGGTGGTCGGCTTCGTCGTCGAGTGTGGGCTCGGGGAGTTTTTTAACAACTTCGTCGAGGAGGTCGCCGGTGCCGAATCCGTTGACGGCCGAGACGGGATAGGGGTCACCGAGGCCGAGTGCGTAGAATTCGGGTACGTTGTATAGCCAGTCGTTGGAGTCGACTTTGTTGGCTACGAGTATAACGGGCTTTTTGCTTTTGCGCAGTATCTCGGCTACGTGGTCGTCGAGGTCGGTGACTCCGTTCATGGCGTCGACTACGAATAGGATTTCGTCGGCTTGTTCGATGGCCAGGTGTACTTGTTTGTTTATTTCGCCTTCGAATATGTCGTCGGAGTTTACAACCCATCCGCCAGTGTCGACGATGGAGAATTCGCGTCCGTTCCAGTCGACTTTACCGTACTGGCGGTCGCGTGTGGTGCCGGCTGTTTCGTCGACAATGGCAGTGCGCGACTGTGTAAGGCGGTTGAATAGAGTGGACTTTCCTACGTTGGGGCGTCCGACAATGGCTATGAGTTGCGACATGATTTCGTATCGTTGGGTGAGTTTTGTTTTGGTTATGAATGCAAATTTACGAATTTATTCGATATATCCGAATGAGCGGAGTTTGTTTTCGCGGTTGCGCCAGTTGGGTTCGACTTTGACGAACAGTTCGAGGTAGACGCGTTTGCCGAAGAATGTTTCTATGTCTTTGCGTGCCTGTGTGCCTACTTTTTTGAGCATTGTTCCTGCTCGTCCGATGAGTATGCCTTTCTGTGAATCGCGCTCTACGTATATTACTGCCATGATGTGTATGGCGCCGTCTTTTTCGTCGAATTTCTCAACGATGACTTCGGTGGAGTAGGGTACTTCTTTGTCGTAGTTGAGCAGTATTTTTTCGCGAATGATTTCTGTGACGAAGAATCGTGCGGGTTTGTCGGTGAGTGCGTCTTTGCCGAAGTAGGGAGGGTTTTCGGGCAGGAGTTCTACGATGCGTGTCATGAGGTTGGCTACGTTGAAGTGCTCTTTGGCCGATGTGGGGAATATCTGTGCGTTGGGCAGGAGTCCGTGCCATCGGGCTACGATGTCTTCGAGTGCTTTCTGGTCTTTTACGAGGTCGATCTTGTTGATGACCAGGAGTACGGGTATTGTCTCTTTGGCTACTTTGGCGAGGAAGTCGGCGTTTTTTGTGGGGTCTTCGATGACGTCTGTGACGTAGAGTAGTATGTCGGCGTCGGTGAGTGCTCCTTCGGAGAAGTTGAGCATGCTTTCCTGTAGTTTGTATTTCGGGGCGAGTACTCCGGGGGTGTCGGAGAATACGATCTGGTATTCGGGTGTGTTGACGATGCCCATGATGCGGTGGCGCGTGGTCTGGGCTTTGGCGGTGATGATGCTTATGCGTTCGCCCACGAGGTCGTTCATGAGGGTGGATTTGCCTACGTTGGGGTTGCCTACTATGTTGACGAAGCCTGCTTTATGATTTTCGGTCATAGTTGTGTCGGTTTTTTTGGGGGGTTGTTAGGTGAAAATAGATGTTGTCTGTTAGAATAAAACACCAATAGCACCCTGAAAGTGCTATCAGTGTCTTATTTTTTTTTCTTGTCAGACGTGTCGTGGTGAGATCAGAGATCCCAGATCACGTACATGGCGCCCCATGTAAATCCGGCTCCGAATGCGGTGAGCACGAGTTTGTCGCCTTTTTTGATGCGGTGCTTGTTTTCGTCGATGCACAGTGGTATCGAGGCTGCCGAGGTGTTGCCACGGTATTCGATGTTGACGAGTACTTTTTCGGGGGCTATGCCGGCACGTGAAGCGACTGCTTCGATGATGCGGAGGTTGGCCTGATGGGGTATGAGCCAGTCGACGCTTTCCATTGTGAGTCCGTTGCGCTCGCAGATGTCGATTGATGATTCGAGCATGTCGGTGACGGCGTGTTTGTAGACGAAGCGTCCGTCCTGGAATAGGAAGTTGTCGCCGTCGTCGACGGTCTTGTGGGAAGTGGGTAGAACTGAACCACCGGCACGCATGATGAGGTGGTCGCGTCCTACTCCGTCGACATGGAACACGGAGTCGATGATGCCTACGGGCTTATCGGTGGGCTCGAGCATCATTGCTGCGGCTCCGTCGCCGAACAGGGGGCATGTGGTGCGGTCTTCGTAGTTGACCATCGATGACATCTTTTCGGCAGCTACCACGACAACTTTTTTGCGGAGTCCGGCTTTGATGTATGCGGCACCGTCCTGAAGGGCTACGATGCAGCCGGCGCATGCGGCCTGTATGTCGTAGGCGTAGGCGTTTGTGAGGCCGCATCCGTGTGCGATTACGGATCCTGTAGATGGGAATCGGTAGTCGGGGTTGGATGTCGCGCAGATGAGCAGATCCACTTCTTCGGGTTTTGTTCCGGTGGATTCAAGGAGGCGGTTTACGGCCTGTATGCCCATGTATGATGAGCCGGCATTTTCTTTTTTGAGTATGCGGCGTTCTTTGATTCCGACGCGTGTGGTGATCCATTCGTCGTTGGTGTCGACCATTTTCGACAGCATCTCGTTGTCGAGGATGTCGTCGGGCACGTATGATGCAACTCCGGATATTCGTGCGTTAAGCATAATCAGTTTGCTAAAAATAAGTAAATGCGTGTGACAGATATCCTCCCGCAATATCGACGGATCGATATCCAGGAGAATAGGTCATGTCCCGCGCTATATATAACTAATGGTCACGTTTGCGATAGCGTGCGCCAAAGGGTGGCGTGTCTCAACATTCCACCCGGCGCGGGCTTCGGTTAGACTTCAGCCTTTTCGATAGCTATCTTGCCGCGGTAGTAGCCGCATTCGCCACATACTGTGTGGTAGATGTGCCATGCTCCGCAGTTGGGGCAAAGTGCCAGAGTGGGGGCAACAGCCTTGTCGTGTGTTCTACGCTTGGCTGTACGTGTCTTTGATTGTTTTCGTTTGGGATGTGCCATTGCTTTAAGTTATTATTTCGTTATATATTTGTATTTTACACATTGTGTAACATTCGCCGGACGGTGTGTCCGGTGAAAAAACTTTGCAAAGTTATAGAATATCTTGCACTCTACCAAGAATTAAGGTGGAAAAATCAATGTGGCTGTGGCTGATGTCTTCACTGATGCCGGGCCTTGTGTGTGGCAGATGTGTGTGCGTTTGTCAGCTGTCGGTGTTGTTGTCGGCGAGTTTTCTGAGTCCGTCCCATCGAGGGTCGACGGGTGTGTTGTCGGGCAGTGTGTTGTTGTCGATCGAGTCGATTTCGTCGATCAGGTCGTCTTCGAGCTGTGTGTCTTCGTCGTCGGGACGGTGTGCGCGGTGCTTGCGCAGCATGGCGCTCATCTGCCGGTTGCATTTGCCGAGTGGATGGACGTGCTTGATCGGTATGGTGAGTGCTACGGTGTCGTAGAGCATGTATGCTACGTTGAGGAAGCTGTCGGATTCGGGTATTATGAGCAGGTCGTCGGATTCGTCGTTGTAGTCTTCGCCGTATTTGACGGTTATGGTGTAGGTGGTGTCGACGGGCATTATGAGGTCGTCGAGGCATCTGTCGCAGATGAGTGTGATGGTGCCTGTGATGAGGAAGCTGAGTGTGTATGCTTCGTGGCGGTGCTCTATGGTGAGTTTTACGTTGAGGTCGGCGTCGTGTATGTCGGCGCTCTCCATGTCGTTGAAGAATTGCTTGCTGAGCCGGTATTCATATTCGTATTCTCCGGTAGACAGGCTTTTGAGGGGCAGCTTGTATGCTGTGAATTTTCCCACGGTGAATGATTGTTGAGTGAAACGTTTTGTGGATTGTATTCACAAATGTAGGCAATACTTTTCATTCGTGCAAAAAATAGGGTGTGTGGCGAAAACTTTCGGGACGGGTGGTTTGTTTTGTCGGTAAGAGAAGGCATTTTGCTGGCGTTTATAAAAAGTCACGATTATTCAGAGATCAGATAACCTTCTCGGCCCCTTCCGTTTTCGGACAGGGGCTCTTTTTTTGTGGATGCTTTTGCGAGGGCAGGATGCCAGGTCAGTTCTATGTTTGCGTTTGTGGGTATGCGATGGCAGGATGCTGTCCCTCCTATGCGGACGCACCAGTGGCGCGTCCCTACTGTTTGTCAGTTTTTAAGCCGATATTATGTGACGGATTTCGACCTTGGCGGGAAGCACTTTTGTTAGGGAACGCGACGGCTGGATGTTTGGTCAGTTCTAAGCTTTTGTTTGTTGGTATGCGACGGCTGGAAGCCCTCCCTCCTATGTGTGCTGGTGGTTTTGCGGGTGTTGGTTTGCGATGGCTGGAAGCCGTCCCTCCTATGCTTTCGTTTTTGTTTGTGGGTATGCGAGGGCTGGAAGCCCTCCCTCCTAAGCTTTGTTGGGATATTTTGTGTATATTTGTGGGTATGAATAGGAGATTGAGTGATGTGGTGGCTGGGATGCGTCGCCGGTTGGCGGGGCTGTCGATGCGTACGGGGCTGTGGGTGCTCGGTGTGTGTGGTGTGTGTTATGTGTTTTCGTTCGCTCAGATGTTTCTGCCTTTGTCGGCGGGTGTGAAGGGTGTGCTGTGGGTGGTGTTTTTCGGTCTTGCGAAGACGGCGCAGTATGCGGCTTTGCTTATTTTGGGCAAGGAGGGGCTGTCGCGTGTTCGGGGTTGTTTTCGGCGCGGTGGCGGTCAGGCTGAGTAGATGTCGATGAGTCGTGTGTAGTAGGTTTCGGGTGAGAATGCTTGTAGTGCATCGGTCTGTATGGCGGTGCGGTCGAATGGTGTGTCCCATGCTTGTGTGATGGTGTGCATGAGGTCGGCGGTGTCGCCGCTTTTGTATGTGAGTCCGCGTGTGTTGTCGATGAGTTCGGGTATGCCGCCGATGTGTGCTCCGACGACGGGTGTGCCGGTGCATAGTGATTCGATGACTCCGAGGGGGTTGTTTTCGTAGCATTCGGAGGGCATTACTGACAGGCGTGCGTGGCTGAGGAGTTGGAGGATTTGTGTGGCGTCGAGGCGTCCGAGCAGTTGGATGCGGGGGTTATGGGCGTAGCGTTGTGTGAGTTCTTGTGCGAGTGGTCCGTCGCCTGCTACTTTTAGTGTGTAGGGTAGTTGTGATGCGGCTTCGAGGAGTGTGCGCACGCCTTTTTCTTCGGACAGGCGTCCGATGTAGCAGTAGTAGGGTGATGTGTTGCCTGCGAGTGGGTCGGCGCTGCTGTAGTGTAAGAGCATTGAGGGTGCGATGAAGTTGCAGAGTGTGATGAGCCTGTTGGGGTCGAATCGGCCTTGCCGCATTTTTTCGGCCATGAATGCGCTGGGGCAGATGAATGCGTCGGTGTGGCGCTGAAGGGTGGTGCGGTTCCAGCGGAGTGCTTCGGCGTAGGCGAGGGTGCTTGCTGCGAGTGATCCTTTCATGCAGCGTGTGGTGAGGACTTTGCTTTTGTCGGTGAAGCAGAGTTCGCATGTGTGGCCTTGGCGCATGCATGAGTAGGCGGGGCACAGGAGTTTGTAGTCGTGGAGTGTCCAGACGACTCGTGCTCCGGCTTTTGCGGCGAGTGTGGCTACGACTGGCGAGAGGTAGGAGTGGATGTTGTTGAGGTGTACGACGTGCGGTCGGAAGTCGTGCATCAGTCTGCTGAACTGTGAGGCTACTTCGCCTATGCCCATGGTGCGTTTCATGGCTGCGATGCGGTGTGTGATTCCGCCGGAGAATGTGACTTCGGCGGGCCAGTATGCGCTCCATTGCGATGGGTCGTTGTCGGGGTACTGCATGGCAAACACGGCTACTTCGTGTCCGTGCTCGCGGAGCATCTTTTCGAGATTCAGGGCGTAGATGCAGTCGCCTCCGCGGCGGTAGTAGAATTTTGTGACGATGATGACTCGTTGTTTCATGGCGGCGCAAATATACGAATTAAATTCTAATCCGCATGTATGAGGAGGGATTTATGCGTCGGGGTACGGTCGTCAGATGTGTATGCGGATGCCGGCGTAGACGGATCGTGGAAGCGACGGGCCGTAGATGTAGCCTGAGTCGCGGAGGTGTCCGCGGTCGAAGTCGCGCTGGTAGGCGTTGAAGATGTTTTGTATGCCGGCGTTGAGCTGCAGCGATGAGTGGTTGAATATGCGGAAGTCGTAGGATATCTTGAGTCCGGCGTCGAAGAATGAGCGTGTGACTTTGGCTATGTCGACGGGTGTGCCTGATCCTTCGAGGTGTTGTACGAGCATTGGGCCGGTGTATGTGGCTGAGAGGGCTATCTGCAGTGGTGTGATGGGGTTGTAGGTGAGGGTGAGGTATCCGTAGGCGTCGGGTGTGCGGAACATGCGTCGGACGGGTGGTACGTCGGGGTTGTCGCTCCATTGCTCGGGTGTCTTGTATCGGCTGCGCTGTAGCGTGAATCCGGCTTGCAGCTGCATGCGCCATGGGAATACGGCGCGTGCTTCGGCGCTCATGCCCCATACGCGTGCTCCGTCGCCGTTGGTTCGCTGCAGTACGGCGTTGCCTGCGGCGTCGGGTTCGTCGAGTTGTCGGAGGATGAATACGTCGCGAAGGTCGGTGAAGAATGCTTCGAGTGTGAAGTTGGTCTGTACGGATCCGAATGTATGGAAGTAGTCGGCTGATCCGCTGATGCTTTGGCTGCTTTCTTGCTTTAGGTCGGGTGCGAGTACGGTGACTACGCGGTCGCCTCCAACGATGGCTACGTGGAAGTCTTCGTCGTAGGCCTGTGGCGATCGGAATCCGGTGGAGTAGCTGAGTCGGAGGTTTATGTCGTCGGTGGGGTTGAATCGGATGTTGGCTCTCGGTGACAGTATCGGTCGGCTGATGAGTGAGTGTTTGTCGAGTCGTGCTCCAATGAGGAGTCCCCATCGCGAGTCGCGCCATTCGTTCTGGAGGTATGCGCTATAGATGCTTATGCATTGGGTGACGTCGTGGTCGTAGCCGAGTGTGACGTCGTTGAGGCGGTTGAAGTTGTATTCGAGTCCTGCGGTGAGTTCGGACGGCATGAACCATAGTCGGCTGAACGAGTGGATGTATTGTGCGCCTCCGAGTGCCACGAGGTCGCGTGTGTGTCCGTATGCGTCGGGGTCCATGTCGCTGCCGTAGTAGCTTGACCGGCGTGTGTTCTGCATTGATGCGAATGTGCTGAATCGGTTGGCGTTGCCGGGTGTCCAGAAGTTGGCCTGCAGGTCGAGTGCGTGTATGTTGTGGTCGGTCTGTTCGGCGATCATTGCCATGTGTGGCTGCATGTCGAGCTGATCGCCTCCGCGGCGGTATTCGTGTGTGCCGTGGTATTCGAGTGTCAGGCGTGAGTAGTCGGAGGGTCTGAGGAATGCTCTGAGTCCAACGGTCTGTGTCTTGAGTTGTGCTATTTCGGTGAATCCGTCGCCGTCGTGGTCGTATCCGTCGCGGACGCGGTTTTGCCCGAATACGAACATGCCTATGCGTGAGTTTTCGCCGACAATGGATCCGCTGACGGTGGTGTTGTTGTCGAGAGCTCCGCTGAGTCCGATGGATGTTATGGTGTGGGCTGCTTCGGCGCAGTTGCTGAGGGGGTCTTTTGTTGACGGTGCCTCCGATGGCAGATGATCCGAATAGCGCGGATCCGCCTCCACGCATGATTTCGACGCGTTCAATCATGTTGGCTGGTATCTGTTCGAGTCCGTAGACTCCTGTGAGTGCGGAGAATACGGGGCGTGAGTTCATGAGTATCTGTGAGTAGTGTCCGTCGAGTCCGTTGATGCGCACTTGTGTGAATCCGCAGTTCTGGCAGTCGTTTTCGACTCTTACGCCCGGTTGGAAGCTGAGTCCGTCGGCGAGGCATGATGCGCTTACGAGGTCGAATGTCGGTGCTCCGATGACTCCGACGAGTGTGGAGCTTTCGCGGCGTTTTACTTCGGATCGGTTGCCTGTTACGACTACTTGTTCGAGTTGCATGGCGTCGGGGGCTACGGAGAAGTTGAGTTCGAGTGTCTGGTGTGCCTGTACGGTCACTTTGCGTCGTGTGGAGATGTAGCCTGCGCAGCGTGCTTCGACGGTGTATGTGCCCGGTGCGATGTTGAGTATGGAGTAGTGTCCGGATATGTCTGTGGCTGCGCTCATGGATGTGCCGATGATGTGCACTACGACGCCCGGAAGGTGTTCGTCGGTGCCTGTTTCGAGTACGTGGCCCACGATGTTGGCGTCGCTGAGTGTGGCGGCGGCGGTGCGTGGTGATGCAAGTATGGCTGCGATGATGAGGAGCGATGAGAGCAGTGGGATGCGGATGCGGTGTGTGGGGTGTGTTGTGCGCATGATGTGATATGTGTTTTAAATCGGCTGCAAAGGTAGGTTAAATTATCGATAGTTGCAATAGTTGTGTGCATGGAATAGGGTTATAGTGTTGTGGTTTAATAATATACGTGTAGAATAATTCTAAACAATAGGCGTGCTTAATGTGGATGTGGTCTAAATAGTGGGTGTGGTGAACATGCGTTGCCGGGAGTTTGTTAGGTCTGTAGCAATAGGATTTTGCTGTAATCGTAGCGCAATATATGAGTATTAACTAAATATACATTATTATTTATATTATGGCAACAAAGAGTATTAAAGGTACTAAGACTGAAAAAAATCTGGTGGTGGCCTATATGGCTGAGTCGGCCGCATATTCCCGCTATACGTTTTATGCCGCTCAGGCTGAGAAGGAGAAGTATTTTCCGATAAAGGAGCTGTTTGCTGAGACTGCTGCCAATGAGTTGCGTCATGCGAAGGTGTTTTTCAAGTTGCTTGAGGGCGGTTCGGTGAATGTGCCTGTTGATGTTGATGCCGGCGTTATCGCCGATACGGCTTCTAATCTGGCTACTGCGGCTCATGAGGAGATGGTGGAGGGTGTGAAGTTTTACACTGCTTCTGCCAAGGTGGCTGAGAAGGAGGGTTTTGCTGATATAGCCGAGCATTTCAGGGCTATCGCAGAGATTGAGAATCATCATCGCGACCGTTTTGAGGCTTATCTGAAGCAGGTTAAGGACGGTACTGTGTGGAAGCGTGAGAAGCCTATAAAGTGGCGCTGTCTTGTGTGCGGCTATATCTATGAGGGTACTACTCCTCCAGAGGAGTGTCCGGCTTGCGATCATCCGTATCAGCATTATGTGGCGCTTGATATGTGATGTTGCGGTCTGTATTGAACTGTTTAGGCGCGGGGCTCTGTCGGGGCTTCGCGTTTTGTTTGTGTGGTTGTAGTCGGAGTTTGCTGATGGTAATGTGCGAGGGCTGGAAGCCCTCCCTCCTATGCTTTGCGTTTTGTTTTTGTGGAGTTTGAGAAGGCGGACGCACCAGTGGCGCGTCCCTACTGGTTATCAGGATTTAAGGTGTTGTCATGTGAGGGCAGGGATGCCGTTTTTCCTGTGTGGTTGTAGTCGGATTTTGCTGATGGTGATGTGCGAGGGCTGGAAGCCCTCCCTCCTATATTAAATGGGTTTTTGGAGGGTGTTGTCATGCGAGGGTAGGGAAGCCGTCCCTCCTATGCTTCGCGTTTTGTTTTTGTGGAGTTTGAGAAGGCGGACGCACCAGTGG
>CAJTQH010000045.1:0-211 GCA_910578305.1 uncultured Muribaculaceae bacterium | reverse complement strand
TCCCTACTGGTTATCAGAATTTAGGGTGTTGTCATGCGAGGGCAGGGATGCCCTCCTGTGTGGGTGTGGGGAAAAAGAAGATGGCGGCCCGGATGCGGGTCGCCATCTTGTGTATATAATCGTGATGTCGATTACTTGTTGTCGGAAAGTTTTTCCTTGAGGGCTGCCAGAGCTTCGAGGTCGCCGAGTGTGGCTTTTTCGATGGGCTGGT
>CAJTQH010000044.1:14485-19601 GCA_910578305.1 uncultured Muribaculaceae bacterium | reverse complement strand
CCGCCGGTAGCCATAAGTGTCACACGAGCCAGAAACTTGTCTACTACGCCGGTAGCCTGATCGAGCACATAAGCACCGTAACAAGTGATGTCAGGAGTGCGGCGTGTCACTATGCGCCCAAGATGATGCTGGGTTATGATCTCTATGGCAAAATGATTCTCGTATATATCTATGTGCGGATTCTCTCGCACACGCTTTATCAGACTCTGCTGTATCTCATAGCCCGTGTTGTCGGCATGATGCAGAATGCGGAATTCCGAGTGGCCGCCCTCGCGATGCAGATCAAACCGTCCGTCGGCATTGCGGTCGAAATCCACGCCCCATCCCACAAGCTCACGTATCTGTGCCGGCGCCTCGGTCACCACCTTCTCCACCGCCTTCGGATCGCTGAGCCAGTCACCGGCTATCATCGTATCCTCGATGTGCTTGTCAAAATCATCCACCTCTGTGTCAGTCACCGACGCCACGCCCCCCTGCGCCAGCGCCGTATTGGCCTCATCCAATGTAGTTTTGCACACGAGTGCCACTCTGGCATTATCTCCGGCCACCTTAAGGGCGAAACTCATGCCGGCGATGCCTGACCCAATCACGAGATAATCGTATTCGTAAGTCATCTTCAGAAGATCTTTTTTTGCTGCTGCAAATGTAAGCAATATTTCCCGTGGCTACAAAACAAAGTTGCAGGCTAAGGCATTACGACTCACAAAAAAAATATACCTGAAGCCACATAGCCTATGATCAGACTTCTGATTATCACACCTGCCGGATGCGCGTGGTGCGCATGAAAAAGTAGAGAAACAGCGCGGCGGCGATGAACAGACTTACCGAAAAACTCAGTATTATGCCATAGATACCGAGACCGCACGGAAATCCCAGTACCCACGTGGCCGGCACACCGATCACCACATAGCTCACCAGCGAGATCCACATCATGGGCATTACATTCGATGTGCCGCGCAGCGCATTGGCAAACGTGATCTGCGTGGCATCGCCGTACTGATACAGCACCAGAGGCACTATCAGTGTCAGCGACGTGGCTATCACCTTCGGATCGTCGGTAAACAGCGGCATTATGTCACTGCCGGCAAACACAAAGAGCAGCGACGACACAGTGGCGAGAGTGAGCAATATGCGGTAGCCGGCAAACGCCGTGCGACGCATCAGAGGCCTGTCGCTCAACCCTGCTGCATTCGACACCAGCACCGACACGGCCGCAGCCATGCTGTAATAGACACAAAAACCGAGCGTACCCAGTATCACCACCACCTGAAATGCCGCGAGCGACACCGCGCTTATCCAGCCGGCCATGACAGCAGCCATCGTAAACGATCCCGATTCAAAGCTCATCTGCAACGCCACAGGCCACGAAGTGATATTGATGTGGCGCACCGCACGTGCCGTGACGCGCCCTCCAGTAAATCCCTCGCGATAAGCCTTGTAAGGCTTGCGGAAAAAAAACATCGCCAATATGCTCACCGCACACAGCACTCGCGACGTGAGGGTGGCTATTCCCGCACCGTCAAGCCCCATTTCAGGCAGCCCGCAGTTGCCGTATATAAGCAGATAGTTGCCCAGTATATTCACCGCATTGGCCGAGAGTATTATCCACATAGGCATGCGGGTACGGTTGATGGCATAGCTCCACTGGGCCATGACATTGAATATGGTGAGCGGCACCATGCCCGAAAGCACTATCAGAAAATAAGGGCGTATGATCGGCAGCAGCTCCTCCGGCTGCCCCATGCGGTCGACATTCAGATATATCACCCCCATTATAGCGGTGAGAAGCAAGGCGAAAAGCACATTCACCACCAGCGCAGTGCGTATGAGCGAGCCAATCTCGCCATGACGCTGCTGCGAGAACAAAGCGCCCACAAGCGGTGTAAGGCCATAGGCAAACCCCAGGCTGGCAAATACCGCCACATTAAACAGGTTGTTGACAAACGAGGCCGAGGCCAGAGCCTCCGTAGAGTAGTGCCCCACCATTATCGTATCGGCAAAACCCACTACGATCCGAGCTGCCCTATGAGTATGGGCAGCCCGAGACGTATTATCTTTATGTACAGATTTCCGATCAAGCCTCAGTCGTCTTACAGTCTGTCAGTACTGCTCCGATTCGTTGGGGAAGTCCACCGACTTCACATTGTCGACATAGCGGCTCAGAGCCTGCTCCATCTGATCGCCGAAATCACCGTAGCGACGCATGAATTTGGGCGAGAATCCACGATTCATGCCAAGCATGTCCTGCACCACGAGGATCTGTCCATCTACTTCCGAACCTGCACCGATACCTATCACCGGACAGCTCACCTCACGGGTCACGCGTGCGGCGAGAGCGGCAGGTATTTTCTCAAGCACTATGGCAAAACAACCCATCTCGTCGAGCATACGGGCATCCGCAAGCAGCTTCTCGGCCTCAGCCTCACCCTTGGCACGCACGCCATAACCACCGAACTTGTTCACCGACTGCGGTGTGAGTCCGAGGTGTCCGCACACCGGAATACCGGCCGACAGTATGCGGCTTATCGACTCACGTATTTCCGACCCGCCTTCCATCTTCACGGCACCCGCTCCGGTCTCCTTCATGATGCGCACGGCCGATGCAAGCGCTATGTCGGGACACCCCTGATAGTAGCCGAACGGCATATCCACAACCACAAGCGCGCGCTTGGCTCCGCGCACCACACCTTTGGCATAGGTTATCATGTCGTCGAGTGTGATAGGCACAGTTGTGTCGTAGCCCATCATGACATTTGCGGCCGAATCACCCACAAGTATAAAGTCTATACCGGCACCGTCTACTATCTGCGCCATAGTGAAGTCATACGACGTCAGACACGCTATCTTCTCTCCGCTGGCTTTCATTTTCATCAGTGACGCCGTGGTCACTTTCGGCTTGGCCGACTCATTGTAACTTGACATATTTACTGCTTGTTATATTTTTCAATTTGACCCGCAAAGTTAGCAAACTATTCCGATAGCGCAAAATAAGACCTTTTAACGCCTTCCAAGTAGGATATTTGAAACTTATTACTTACCTTAGCTGCCTGATTCTAATATTAAATCAATGAATTATGAATGCCTCACATAGATATTGCGTGATAATGTGCGGAGGTATAGGCAGCCGATTTTGGCCATATAGCCGCACCGACAAGCCCAAACAATTCATAGACTTCTTAGGCACCGGACGCACTCTGCTTCAGATGAGCTACGATCGCATACTGCCGCTTGTACCGGCCGAAAACATCCTGATCGTGACAAACGCTGCCTATCGCGACCTCATCAAAGAGCAGTTGCCGGACCTGAACGACGATCAGATACTACTCGAACCCGACCGTCGAAACACCGCTCCTTGCATCGCTTGGGCCGCTTATCACATTGCCGCTCGCGACCCCGAAGCATCAATGATAGTGACTCCGAGCGACCATCTCATCACCCGTGAAGCCATATTCGACCGGTGCGTGAATCAGGGATTTGAATTTGTGGAATCAAACGACGCATTGCTTACGCTCGGCATTAATCCCACACGCCCCGAGACCGGCTACGGATATATACAGATAGGACCTAAGGTCACCGATGATATCAACAAGGTAAAGACATTCACCGAAAAGCCCGATCAGGAAATAGCTCAGGTATTTGTCGATTCGGGCGAATTTCTGTGGAATGCCGGCATTTTCATGTGGCGCGCATCAGTGATCAAAGAGGCTCTGCGACGCTTCGTGCCTGATCTCACCGACGAGTTTGACAAAGGCGCCGAATGCTTCGCCACTCCGGCCGAAAGCGAGTTTATCAACTCCCGCTTCCCCGCATGTCCATCGACTTCGCAGTGATGGAAAAAGCCGACAACGTATATGTTGAACCCGTCGACTTCGGATGGAGCGATCTCGGCACATGGGGATCTCTCTACGAAAATTCTCCAAAAAACATGTCGGCAAACGTTACACAGAAGTGCAATGTGATGGCCTATAACTCATCGGGCAACATATTCATGGCTCCCGACCACAAACTGGTGGTTGTGTCAGGACTCAATGACTTTATCGTAGCCGATGCCGACGATGTCCTCCTCATCTGCCCCAAAGGACAGGAACAGGAGATAAAACAGATGGTCAACGACGTGAGCCAGCGGTTTGACGACCGATACATGTAATCCTCCGTAAAAAAAAATTTTTTCACCCATAAAAAGGGCCGGTTGCGCAAAATACGCGTACCCGGCCCTTGCTTCATGCTTACCTTTGCACCTCCTGATCTTAATCAACCATCTATCACATCCATGACTCACACCATCCGTATCCTCGCGGCAGCCATCCTACTGTCGCTTCAGGCACAATCGTGCCGCACATCTTCGGCCACAACGTCCGACACCATATCGACAGCAACCATATCGACACTGCGGCGACTCATGGCCGACTCGCTGTACATCTCTTCGGCATGGCGATGCGACAGCATATCCATTACCATTGCCGCCGACTCCATACGAAGCACACCTGCAATAAAAGCCACAGTACACCGCCCATCGACGGAAACTATACATATCAGCACCGTTACCGCAGCCGACACCGCAACCGTCGCATCTGCCTCGACCGGAATTCACCACACCGAAAGCCGGTCAGGCCCTACGGCCGACAGGCACACCTCTCGGCATACATACATGCTGCTTGCAGCAACACTACTCATTGCATCGGCTCTGTTATTAAGGAAATTAACACGCTGACGGATGTTTATTGCAGTAAAATGTGTAATTTTGCCATTCAATTATCACATTACGATGAATCAAACCGATCAGCGACACATCAGCACAAATATAATCAGCCTCATAGCAGTGTTCCTGCTCATGGCAGCGGCGGCCATAATGCACAACGGCCGTCTGCTCGGACACGACATAACCCATTCGGGACAAAGCGTCAGCGACATAAAGATATCTGCCGACACCGCTACGATCAACACCTCATCGCTATGTTCCGACATCACCGGATATGCCGGACCGGTACCCGTCGAGATAAAGATCGCAAGCGGACGCATAGTTTCCGTGATACCGCTTGACAATGCCGAAACACCGTCATTTTTCAAAAAAGTAACATCAAGCGGCCTGCCCGAAAGCTGGACAGGACTCACCCCG
>CAJTQH010000044.1:0-14475 GCA_910578305.1 uncultured Muribaculaceae bacterium | reverse complement strand
CTCTACATGTCGACGCCGTGGCTGGTGCCACCTACTCGTCGCACGCTCTTATAGCCAATGTGCAGGCGGGTATAGCTCGTTACATGTCCGACCACAACGACATCATCACTCAAGGTATCTCGCCGAAAGAGTCTCACCGCGACGCACGCTTCTACTGCATGCTTGCAGTGCTCATTGCGGCCATGTCGTTGCCATTGGTCATCAAAAACCGCCGCTACCGAATAATACAGCAATTGCTCAACGCCGGAGTGCTCGGATTCTGGGGAGGCACCTTTGTCGACTACACCATGATGCTCGGAGTTATGTCAAACGGCATCGTAAGTCTGGCCTCTGTCACGACTGTACTCATGCTCGTGGCGGCATTCATCTATCCGCTTTTCGGCAAAAAAGGCTATTACTGTGCATGGGTATGCCCACTCGGATCGCTTCAGGAACTGGCTTCCGACTGCAACCCACACCATCGCATACATCTTTCGCCGGCCACCGTAAAGACACTCACCACATTCCGCATGATACTGTGGGGCGCGCTTATGATATGCCTCTGGACTGGAATGTGGATGAGCTGGAT
This sequence comes from uncultured Muribaculaceae bacterium, assembly GCA_910578305.1. Lineage (GTDB taxonomy): Bacteria > Bacteroidota > Bacteroidia > Bacteroidales > Muribaculaceae > Paramuribaculum. The sequence continues at coordinate 13,907 of CAJTQH010000044.1, read as the reverse complement.
CGACTACGAGCTTTTTACGGCATTCATGGTGCGTGAAGCCGCCACAGGCGTGCTTATAGCCGGTGCCGCGGTAGTGCTGCTATCGGTGTGGATTCCGAGACCATACTGCCGGTTTATCTGCCCAACAGGCACTCTGTTGCGCACCGCACAGGACATCGACACCAAATAAACTCCGTATATACACACCTCTTACAATGAAGACATCCTATTTCATAATCATCATCATGGGTATAGCCATGGCCGGAATGGCCGCCAAAATAATGCTCGGAACTTCCGAACATAAAGCCGATACCGGCTTGGAGGAGACTTCAGCCGGCCCGATCACCATAGAGAACATAATGACACGTACAAGCGTGCGTGCTTACAGCGACCGCCCCGTGTCGGAAGCCACCGTCGATACTCTGCTGCGTGCGGCAATGGCTGCCCCCACGGCACGCAATGCACAGCCATGGCAATTCGTGGTCATAACCGACCGTGCCAAACTCGACTCCATAGCGGTCAACAATCAGAATATAAAGATGGCCGCCGAAGCTCCACTGGCCATAGCCGTGTGCGGCGACATGTCGAAAGCCCTCGAAGGACACGGACAAGACTATTGGATACAAGACTGCTCGGCTGCCACCGAAAACCTGCTCCTTGCCGCTCACGCCATGGGACTGGGAGCCGTGTGGTGCGGCATATATCCCATACCCGAACGAGTGGCGTTTGTAAGTTCTCTCCTCAGTCTGCCCGACCATATCATTCCGCTCAACATCATACCGATAGGCTATCCCAAAGCCGCCGGAACTCCTAAAGAGAAATTCGATTCATTGAACATACATTACAACAATTACTAAACACAACCTACACTTATGACACCTACTGCTCATACCCTACGCCGCTTATTTATGTTCACACTGGCCGTTATGGCCATCATAACAGCCCCCGCAACAATTACAGCACAGGAAATTGCCGTGCAGAACCCCGCACAGAGATTCGTGGCAAAACTCAATGAGTTTACTGCAAAAGTCGGCTCATGCGATAACATGGACCAGATAAACAAATTGTCAGAAGAAATCGATGCATCAGGATACTCCGATGAAGACAAAGCCTATGTGCTCACCGATGCCGACAAAGACCTGCTTATTGACGCTATGGTGGAAATGACAATAGCGGCTTCCGGAAAAGTATCCCAAATATCCGGACAACCCAATCCCGTCACCGGACTATCCAAAGAGCAGATCAAATCACAGTTCAAACCCATGATAGACAACATTACTACACTGGGGCAGTTTATCGGCAAATAAAAACCTACACGCACACTTCGACTCTCAATATGACATCGGACACTCAACAAAAAGCCATCGTAGTCTACGGTGCTTCAAGCGAGCACATCGACCCCGCATACAAGGAAGCAGCCTACGAACTCGGACGACTCATCGCACTGTCGGATATAGCGGTCGTGTGCGGCGGCGGACGTGCAGGACTCATGAAAGCGGCCATCGAGGGAGCGGTCGACGCCGGCGGATGCGCCATCGGAGTGCTGCCTCAGTTCATGGTCGACCGCCAGTGGCAGCATCCGCGACTTACTCGCATGGTGGCCACACCCGACATGCACTCGCGCAAAAGCGCCATGGCAGGTATGAGCATGGCAGCCATTGCCTGTCCGGGAGGATGCGGAACATTCGAAGAACTGCTGGAGATGATTACCTGGCGGCAGCTCGGTCTGTACCATGGCCCGGTAGTCATACTCAACACGGCAGGATACTACGACCCGCTTATTGAAATGCTTGACCGAAGCATCGAACAAGGATTCCGCCGCGGCGACCACCGACAATTGTGGCATGTGGCCGACACTCCGGCAATGGCACTTGAGCTGGCGCTTACTGCAGACGACAACCCTGTGATACCTCAACAGAACCTCTGAGACCGGACACTACATTATGCAGGACACCACATACACATATCAGTCGGCCATCGGATCATGCCGCATCGACACCTCACTCTGTTTCGAATGCGAGGCTCCGTCGTCGGCAGCCGAAAAAGCCGTGACATATCAGGGAGTCATACCATACACAATGGGCATTCCCGGACTGCCGCGCAAGCAATTGCCGGGCTACGACTCCGGAGTGATGACCCTGCTTATAGCCGTGTTCCTGCTTATTACTGTCAACTTCCGCCATTACTCCACATTTATCAAGACATTCACACAGAATCTATTTTCTGTGAGATCAAGAGCAAACGCTTTCGACGAGCGCAGCACTGTAAGCGAAACAGGAGTACTCATATCACTCATATCGCTCCTGTGCGTATGCGAAGGCATTCTGCTCTATGATTTACTGTCCATATGCCATCCGCTGCAGATCACACACACATTTGCCGCAGTTGGAACACTGTCGCTGCTTGCCGCCGCCTACTATATATGGCAACTTGCGGCATACAGCACCGCAGGATACATATTCAACACACCGCAAGGACGCTCGCTGTGGCTAAAAGGATTCAACGCATCACAATCTCTGCTCGGACTCACGCTGGCCGTACCCGCGATACTGTCGCTGTTCAACCCTTCGATCACACCCGTGCTTTTAAGTGTAAGTCTGATACTGTATGTAATGGCAAGACTGATATTCATATTCAAGGGTTTTAGAATTTTTTATAAAAATTCATTCTCCTGGCTATACTTTATTTTGTACCTTTGCACCCTGGAAATTATCCCCCTTATTCTAATATACAAGGCTGCAATTTTCATCATACATAACATCTAACAACCTCACATTTTAATTTTAGCTAAGCGTGAAAGTTAAAAAAGTATTAGTATCTCAACCGAAACCCTCGTCGGAGAAGTCGCCTTACTATGAAATAGCCGAAAAATATGGCATACAGATTGACTTCCGCCCGTTTATCAAAGTTGAAGGTCTGACGGCTAAGGAATTCCGACAGTCAAAGATAAACATCTCCGACTTTACCGCAATTATCTTCACTGCGCGCACAGCTATTGACCACTTCTTCCGCCTATGCGAAGAAATGCGTGTAAGCATACCCGACACATTGAAATATTTTTGCACCACAGAGTCCATAGCACTGTATCTGCAAAAATATATCGTGTACCGCAAACGCAAGATTTTCCACGGTACTACCGGCAAACTCGACGGCCTGCTGGCATCTCTCACAAAGCACAATAAAGAGAAATATCTCTACATAGTGAGCGACGTGCACAAAGACGACACAAATCCTCTCGATGCAAACAAAATAAACTATACCAAGGCGGTGATGTATCGCACGGTAAGCAACGACTTCGGTCCTAACGAACCGTTTGACTACGACATGCTGCTCTTCTTCAGCCCTTCCGGTATAGCATCTCTGCTCAAGAACTTCCCGAAATTCAAGCAGGACGACATAAAGATAGGATGCTTCGGCTCAACCACAGCACAGGCTGTGAAAAACGCCGGACTACGTCTTGACATGGAAGCTCCGTCGGTCAAAGCTCCGTCTATGACCGCCGCACTCGATCTGTTTCTGAGCGAAGAGTCTAAAAAATAAGCGGTATTGAACGGCTACAGACTATACAAAAAAGAGAAACTTTGTAGCAATTCGGCTATAGACATATTGTTCTCGCCATCCGCAGCAAAAAATGGCGGGAACAATAGCATTATGGCCTACCCGTGGAGAGCCGTATGGCGCATCAACAACGCACGACACCACACATGCCCGCAATTTCTCATCACTGTACCTAAAAAGAGGCTGCGCAAAGCTGTGGACCGCGTCAGGATGCGCAGGCGGCTGCGCGAAGCCTACAGGCTCGGACGCGAAGCCCTGCCGGCCGACACTCCGGCCGACATAGCCTTCATATACGTCGCCGATACTCTTACCCCATACACCGCTTCTCAACGGTCGGTGCGTAAGATACTCTCGCGAATAGCCGAAGCCACGCAAGCCGCCGACAGCCTCACTTCATCATGATCCGACGACTGTTCATACTGCCCATACGCTTCTACCAGCTCTGCATATCGCCCATGTTACCGTCGGCATGCCGGTTTCAGCCGACATGCAGCCAATATGCCATCGAAGCAATAACCAGGCATGGTATTCTGCGTGGAGGCTATCTTGCCGTCCGACGAATACTGCGCTGCCATCCGTGGGGAGGAAGCGGATATGATCCGGTGCCATGAATGCCTTAATAGCCGACGCACACACCCACCATGCCACAACCGAAGGCATAGTCAGCATCACTCCCGGTGAAACCATGCAGCCCGATATGCTGTATTCGGTAGGAATTCACCCGTGGCACGTGACAGAAGCCACACCCGTACTATGGCAGGAACTTCAACGCATGGCAGCTATGCCGCACACGGTTGCCATAGGCGAAACGGGCATTGACGCACTGCGTGGAGGCTCTGCAGACCTACAGGAAGAAGCATTCCTCCGACACATATCGTTGAGCGAGTCCATGAGCAAGCCGCTTGTAATCCACTCCGTACGCTCGCATCAGCGCATTATCGAACTGCACCGCACCCTGCGGCCGTCACAGCCGTGGATATTCCATGGATTCCGCCTGAAACCGTCAATAGCATCAATATTGACCGACGAAGGCATATATCTGTCGCTTGGAGCAGGATTCAACCCTGATACAGCACGTGTCATACCGTCCGACTTACTGCTTGCGGAAACAGACGAAGCCACTGTATCTATTGCTGAAATAGCACGCGCTATAGGCAACGCACGCGGCGAATCGGAGATGGAAATACTTCGCACATCCGCACGCAATCTGGCGCGCATCATGCGTCTTTATCCGACACAAAACGCGAAGTGACAAGTCCCACTATCAGACCTGTCACCATCACAAGCAAAGCCACAGCTAACAGATCATACACATCTGCACGCACCGGATAGACCGAAACTGAAAGTTGCGAAGGATCGCCACCGAGCTTTATGAATCCGCCGAACTGCTGAGCCAGACACAGCGACACGCCGAGCACTATGCCGGTCAGACCGCCAACCACTGAAATGAGCCAGCCCTCCCACAGAAATATTCTGCGCACCATGCTCATATCGGCCCCCATGGCTCTCAGAGTGGCCATATTCGCTCTCTTTTCGATTATAAGCATCGACAGGGTGGAGATCACATTAAACGACGCTATAACGAGTATAAAGGCAAGCATGACAAACGTGATCCACTTCTCCACCGATATCATGCGAAACGATTCCGACTCCTGCTCCAGACGATCCATAACACGGAAGTCCGCCCCGGCCACGGCACATACCGATGCTGCCACGCGCGACACATCACTGCCTTCAGCCACTTTCATGTCTATCGCAGAAGCTTCCGTGGTATAGTCGAGAAGATTTCTCACCGCACTTATCGGCGCCATAACCGTACGAGCATCCTTATCGCCGTCATCTACCTGATACACGCCACCCACGCAGAGAGTCTCCGTGCGGAATGCAGCCATGGGATTTGACGGGTTGATACGTCCCTTGCGCCTCGGCACATACAGATTCAGCGGACTGAACGAGTCCGGGCGTGCGCCGAGCCTGAGCGCAGTGCCCACACTAAGTGTGGCGTAGCCTCCTTCGGAGTCACCCGACATATAATCACCGTCAATCATTATGTGGTCGATATCCGTGATACGGCTGTAGCCGTCAGGTACGCCGAGCAGGCGCACCGCCATCTGCGTGCCGTCGAATATGGCCAGAGCATGCTCCTGCACCACAGGCATAGCCGCATCAACACCGGGCACGCCTGCAAGCACACGGGCCATAGAGTCGGCATGGCCTATAGTCTTTCCCCTGACAGGTGTAAGTCTCAGATCGGGATCTATCTTCGACAGGCGGTCGAAAGCGAGATCGCTGAAACCGTTGAACACACTCAGCACACACACTATGGCAGCCGTGGCCGTGGCCACTCCCATCATGGAAATGACGGAAATGACATTGACCGCGTTGTGACTCTTTTTAGAAAACAGATAGCGAAGTGCTATTCTCAGCGAAACCATGCAAAAAAAAGTGTGTCTGAGGGGGGGAGGGTGAGAACAGTAGTTATTTTTCGAGCAGATTATCGATGTTTTCTATATAATCGAGAGAGTCGTCGATATAGAAGCTGAGTTCGGGAGTCTTGCGCAGCTGATGGCGCACTATCTGAGCCAGCTCGTAACGTATTGTACGGGCTCCCTTGTTGATGTTTTCTATTATTTCCGGAGCCTTGTCAGAAGGGAATATCGAGAGATATACCCGTGCTATGCTGAGATCGGGCGATACTCTCACGGTGCTCACCGATACGAGAGTGCCGTGAGTCTTGGCGGTCTGGCGCCGGAATATTTCGCTGAGTTCTTTCTGAAGAAGTCGAGCTATCTTGGCCTGGCGTGTTGATTCCATAAAAAAATATATACTTGATAAGAATTAATGGTCAGTATTATAATACGAAACGTATCAGAGACTGATATGGGTCACAAAGTTACGATTTTTTTATATAAAAAAAGAAGGCGGACCGGAAAGACCGGCCCGCCTTTTTATGGAGGGTTGCTGAAAATGTATCAGCTATTATTTTTTAACGACCTTGAAGGCTTTCACCTTATTGCCGTCGCAAGCAACATTCACAACGTAAACGCCGGGAGCGCCGTTGAGAGCGATGCGCATGAAGTCACCGGCAGCAACGTTCTGAGCCTTAGAAGCAACGAGCTGACCGTTCACACCGTAGATGTCCACATTGTAGAAGCCGTTGTTTACAACTTCGAGATAGAGAACATCGTCGATAGTGTAGGTGCGCATTTCACCGCCGTCGGCAACGATGTCGTCGATACCGGCAGGATCACCTACCTTGATGAACTGGAATTCTTTCTTGTCGCTACCGAGGTCATTGCTCAGAGTAAGAGTAGCGGTGTAGTCACCGGCAACAGGGAATGTAGCCTTTACAGAACCTTCCTTGTCGTTACCTACGATTTCAGAGAGTGTAGACTTGTTGATGCTCCAGCTGGGAGTAGTTTCGATCTTGTAGTCAACACCGGGGATGAAGGGACATCCGGAGATGAACGAGGGTATTTCGTAGCTAACCAGACCTTCACCTTCGGTAGTACCTGAAGCAAGCTTGTAGTAACCGCCCTTTGCACCGGCTTTCTTACCCTTTGCTACAAACATGTTGTCGTCGCCGGGGTTGCTTTCGAAGTCAAAGAATGCGAGAACGCCTTCGGGGAGGTTGTTGCCGTCGAGGCCGGCCATAGACGCATTAACTTCTTCCTGAGTCATAGCGTGATCCCAAACCTGGAAGTCGTCGAGAACGCCCTTGAAGCCAAGACCGCCGCCACGACCTGTGTGACGAGTACCGCCGATGCTTATGTAAGAATCGAGGTGGAGTGACTTGGAAGCTTGTACATAGTCATCAGTTGTACCGGTCTGAGAGGGATATCTCGAGGTGTTATACGGGTCGGCGATGTAATCGTCATTTGTACTGGTGTAGTAGAACCACTTGCTTTCGATCTTCTTACCGTTGATGTAGATGATCGAGCGGCACTGAGTAGAGTTGCGTTCGAATGTAAACGCGAAGTGAGTCCACTGGCCGGGATTGAAGAATGTGGTCTTGCCGTTGCCGAAGTCATATACAAGCGGGTTACGGATAGCACCTGCTCCGTCATTATTGGTCATATCGTGGTGGAAGTCCATGAGGGTACCGTCCTGCTTGATGTTGGTCCAGAGCCATCCCCAAGCGTTACGGGGCCAGATGCTGCCGTCGTAGCGGCGAACGTCGATCCATACGCAGTCGCCGGGCAGATATGTGATCTTGAGCCAGCCTGCGATAGAGAATGATTCGAACTGACCTTCCATGATTTCCTTGGCCTGAATGCCGAAGAACTTTTCGTCGAGCTGGATACCGCGAGAAGCAATACCGTTTGCGTCGCGACCGGTATACTCGAGAGTAACGGTTTCACCTTCAACTACATCAATAGTAGTAGTCGAACCATTGGCGGTAAGAGACTGGATTTCGGGGAGACGACCGGCCGAGGGGTTGGTAACCACGAGGAAGTTATTGAACATAACGTGGTCTGCGGCGGTATTGTTAGCACCGATACACTTCACATTGTAAGTGGTCATTTCTTCAAGACCTTCGCATTCCCAAGAGTTAGTGGTAGAACCGCTTTCAGCAACCTTAACCGAGTTGTCGCCGGCTGTCCATATTTCCCAAGTGAACGAGCGTTTTTCGTCGACAGTAGAGAGTGTGAAAGATTCGCCGGGAGTGATAGTGGTCTTGTCTACCTGAATCTGGTCGCTGTAAGAACGAGTACCTGAGTTAACGTTCTCGCTCCAAACTATATCGCCTTCAGTCTGGTGGTCAAGAGAGATGGGCTGAACACCGAAAGCGATGTTACCGTTACCGTTTTCGTCACCTTCGAAGGGAACAGAGTAGCACATTGCAGCCCAAGAAGTGGTAATGCCGAGAAGAACGGGCTCTTTACCTTCTTCCTTAGCCCAGATCTTGAAGAGAGAAGTATTCACTTCGTCGTTGTAGCATACTTCGCCTGCGGGCTTGTTGTTGGGAACGTTGAAGATAACCTTTGCATCTACACCGGCATAGTGAGAGCGGAGAATATCAACTTTAGTGATTTCGGGCTGAACGGGAGCAGCGAGAGTACCGCGCTTGATCGAAACCTCACCGAGATACATGTCGAGGTTGGTAGCGTTGTCGAACTTAAGGCCGATCACAGCAAGAGTCTTGCCTGCGAGGCCGTCGCCTGAAGCTACAGTGTAAGTCTTGGTGATCCATTCAGAGTCATCGGAGAGTACTGAAGTAGTACAGAGGTTAACTGACTTGGCTACAGTAGCTTCAGAACCGTTAACGCTCATTACGAGATCGGCGTTGGTCGAACCGCTTACGAGCTTATATACAAATGTGATGACGTCACCGGCCTGAAGTTCGTATCCGGTCTTGAAGAGGTGGAGGTAGTTTGCATCGGTAGTAGAACCGGTGATGCGGATAGTAGAACCACCTACATAAGCGTCGTTCCAAGAGATAACGGAAGAAAGACCTGTAGCAGGCACGTCTTCAGCAGTCTTGCCGAGGAACTTGTTTGTCCACCACCAGCGCCAAGTGGGCATAAAGTCCTGAACGCCGATGTTGTACCACTGGTTGTCGTTCATGCGCTGACCCTTCCAGTTGAAGAACTTACCGTTACCGGTGTTGAAATACGAGATGAACGCTTCCTTGGAGAGATCCCAAGAGAGAGTCGAACGAGCGCTCATGAAAGTACTCATACCGTGGAAATCAGTGTCGTCGGTAGAGCAAGTCACGAGATTGGACAAAGTTGTGGGACAGTTTGCGGGGTTGTGTGTACCGCCTGTGAACCAGTTTTCGATACGATACTGGTATGTAGCCTGCTGTGCGTCGGGAGTAGTACCTCTCGAACCGCGACCTTCAAAGAAGAGGTTCACTTTGTGCTGACCCCAGAGACCGATAGACATGTTGTACTTGGCGAAACTTACCCAAGGCGTGCGTGAAGCACCGGGCTCGCCGCCCTGCATGTTAAGACCGCAGTAGAGGTAGAGGGGGTTACGACCTTTACCGTATGTGTCGCTTGCAGCATTCTGGATAGACTTGATGAGGTTTGCCTCACGACGTGATTCAGAAGTACCTGAAGACACCCAGTTGTAGTTAAGGAAGAGTGAGGTACGTTCCTGACCCTTGGGACCCCAAGTCTGGATGTTGTGACCGGCAAGACCCTGGTCGAATGTAATGGAACCGTTGTCGTTAGTACCGTCGTACCACATGTTTTCCTGCATGTCGTATCCGGGAACGTCGGCAGAGTAAAGAGTCTTGAGGTTCTTCAGAAGATATTCGTGGAAAGTACGGAGCTTTGCGAGATTAGCACTACTGAAACCTGAGAACTCGGAGTTATATCCTACACCGTCGTGTCCGTAGTATTTGAGCATCTTGGCGGCATTCATGGCTCCGTCCTCAGTGCTGAGGGTAGTGGCCATTTTTCTAAGGGCGGTATTCCAGCCTGATGTGATGGCTCCGAAAGGTATAGAACCTACACTTGATACAGCCACACCGTTTTTGTGAGCCACATCCGACAGACCTGCGGGGATCTGACCTAAGGGAGCAGTCCAGTCGCCCCAATGGTCAACATAGCTCCACATGGTAAATACCTCAGAGTCGAAAATGCCAGAGGGCAGAGCATCGCGACTGTCTTTTACTGAACCACCGTCATGAACGTTGAAAGGAATCCAGGCAACCAGACGACGGTCGTTTACCTGAAACTCCAGATTTTCACGAACCTGAGTGGCAGTGTTGCGGAAACGCAGTTTCGGACGAACACGGGAGATGAAGAAGTTGTCATCATCACCGAGCTTATGGTCAGTAGCCCATTTAGCCACGTTGTCGGCAAACGCAGTAGATTCAATCCACTGGATGTCACCTTCATGCCAAGACTGGGCACCTGCACCTAAAGCAATAGAAGCTGCCAAAGACAGCAAGATACTTTTTTTCATGCTTTTTGTGTTAATGGTATGATTAAAAAAACGTTAACTAAAATATGTGGAGTATCAAGCTAAAGGCATATTTACTCCAAGATATAATCGAAAGCAAATTAAGCTATAATTTTTGATATTTAAAGGATAATCACTCCACTTTACGTTTATTTTAAACTTTATTAACAATATAGAATAAACAACCGGAGCCTGCCGACAACAGGCATGTAATGAAAAAGTTATAAAAAGCCCTACACATTAATATAAAAACGGAGGGTTTTATTAATTTTGCATCAATAATCAACCGACAAACATACCTACAATGAAGATAGCACTTATAGGCTATGGCAAGATGGGCCATGCCATAGAGAAGGCCGCACTCAGCCGAGGCCATGAGATAACGGCGATAATAGACGCCGACAATCAGGAAGATTTCGACACCGAGGCATTCCGCAGCGCGGATGTGGCCATAGAGTTCAGCACTCCTGCAACTGCATTTGACAATTACGTGAAGGCATTCCGCCGGGGAGTGAAGGTAGTGTCCGGCTCCACAGGGTGGACTTCCCGCATGGGAGAGATAGAGGAGATGTGCCGCAAGGAGGGCGCGACATTTTTCTGGACATCAAATTTCAGCATAGGTGTGAACATATTTTTCGCCCTCAACAAGTATCTGGCTTCGGTGATGGAAAATTTCGGTCAGTACACCCCCCGCATGAAAGAGATACACCACATACACAAACTTGATCATCCGAGCGGTACGGCGATATCGCTTGCCGAGGGCATCATGGACTGCGACAGCCGCGTGAAGGGCTGGAGCGAGGAGCCTGACAATGCCGGCACTCTTGTGATAGACCACGAGCGCCAAGGCGAAGTGCCCGGCACTCACATAGTGACATGGGACTCCGTTACCGACAGCATAGAGATAAAGCATGAAGCCAAAAGCCGCGAGGGCTTCGCTCTGGGAGCGGTAGTCGCAGCCGAATGGGTGGCGGAAGAGCACGGATTTCTGACAATGGACATGCTCATGCACCGCATAGTGTCAAACAGCCGTCTCCTGGATATATTCACCAAACCCTAACACCGACACAAGATGAGCGACCAAAAATTACCGCACACCGAGAGTGAGCGCGAATCCAATAAGTCAAGTGCCGCAGATGATCTGCGCCGCAGAATAAGATCGACCAAGCCGAGCCGTTGGTGCCGGTTCGGTATAGTGGCCGCATTGTTCACGGCCTGGGTGATATGGCTGGGCAATCCGTGGGTGCTTCTTCTTCTTCCCCTGCTATTCGATATCTATATCACCGGATATATCCCCTTCACATGGTGGAAGAAGAGCAAAAACAAGGCTCTGGTGATGGTGATGAGCTGGGTGGACGCGATAGTGTATGCCCTGATACTGGTATACTTCGTGTTTACATTTGTGGGCCAGAACTATCAGATACCTTCGTCGTCGCTCGAAAAGACGCTTCTTACAGGCGACTATCTGTGGGTAAACAAGATGACCTACGGTCCACGAGTGCCTATGACCCCTATTCACTTTCCTCTGGTGCAGAACACAATGCCATTTTTCAACACAAAGAGCTACACCGAATGGCCGCAGTGGAAATATCACCGTCTGAAAGGCTGGGGCAACGTGGAGGCCGGCGACATAGTGGTGTTTAACTTTCCGGCCGGCGACACAGTGGCTGTGGCACGCCAGAATCCCGACTATTATACTCTGAAAAAATATATGGGCGACAGCATCATAGCCACAAACGCACGTCTGCTGGCACAGTTTCAGAGCCTGCCCGTAGACGAAGCCCTTGATCTTCGCGACCGCCTTGGCGCCGACGAGATAAAAGGCCATCCGGAAAAGTACGGCAACATGGTGTATCATCCTGTGGACCGCCGCGAAAACTATGTGAAGCGTGCCGTGGGTCTGCCCGGCGATACTCTGTCGATAGCCGACGGATATGTATATATCAACGGCAAGCGTCAGCCATGGCCTGAGGAAGCGCAGTTCAACTATGTGTTCCAGACACGCGCCCCGCTGTCGGATCAGGATTGGGACGACCTCGGAGTGTCGGTGGAAGACCGCAGACGCATAAATATCCCCGGCGATATGTACAGCTACTACACTCCCCTCACCGACGGCATGGTACAGAAACTGAAATCAAATGCAAACTTAGTGAACATAACCCGCGAGCCGGCTCCGACACACGAATATGTGTTTCCCGACCGATACAGCGACGTGCATGAGTGGACGCGCTCCGACTACGGCCCGCTGTGGATACCGAAAAAGGGTGCTACGGTGAAACTTACAGCCGAAAACTGGCCTCTGTATGAACGTGTGATCCGCAACTATGAGCATCACACGGACTCGTATGTGAAGGACGGCCGCGTGTATGTGGACGGTAAGCCCGCCGATGAATACACTTTCGAGATGGACTATTATTTCATGATGGGCGATAACCGCGACAATTCTCTCGACTCCCGCTACTGGGGCTTCGTGCCCGAAGACCACATAGTGGGCAAGCCTATGAGGGTGCTCATATCGTTTGACCGCGACAAGAGTCTCTTTAACGGCGGCATACGCTGGAACCGTATATTGAAAAACGCCAACACGGGCTTCTGACCGCACAGTACAATGACTGACTTTAAGGACAAGGCCATAATACTGCCGCCCCGGTTTTTGGGCTCGGTGAGCCACTATGCGGCCATGACGGCTTATCCGATGGCTGTAATAGACCGCGACATGCCTTTCAACAAGCGTGAGAAAGCCACTCACCGCACGGTGATAGCCGATACCCGCGGACTGACTTCACTCACCGTGCCTGTGGAAAAGCCTGTGAGCATGACGTCGGCTCTATGGAGCGATATAGTGATATCGGGCCACGGCAAGTGGTGGAATGTAATGTACACTACTCTGCAGTCGGCCTACGGGCGTACCCCCTATTTCGAATATTATGCCGATGACTTCCGGCGGTTTTTCACGGAGGAATGCGCAAGCATGAAGCTGACCGACTACAACCGCGGCCTGGATGCCTTGGTGCGCCGTCTTGCGGGTGTGACCACGCAGGTCTATGACTCTGTATCGGAGCTGCCTGCCGGTACGGTGTGCGATGATTTTCGCCGCCGTCCTACCGAGGACATCACCCACGATGTGGAGTATTATCAGGTGCGGAGCCTGCAACATGGTTTTCTGCCTGGCCTGAGCATGGCAGACATGCTTTTCAATATGGGTCCGGAGTCGATATTGGTGCTCCGCAGTATGGCCGGCATCTGAAAAAATCTTTTGCCAATAAACAAGCACGGCGGCAAGTGTTCTTGCCGCCGTGTTTGTTAGTTATAGGAAGGACGGCATCCTGCCGTCGCGTGATAACGCATGCGATTCGATGCCGACTTTAGAGGGGGATGCGAGGGCAGGATGCCCTCCCTCCTATGCGGATGCGCGTTGGGAAGGGCGGGTGTGCGATGAACGTATGCCGCCGCAC
>CAJTQH010000043.1 GCA_910578305.1 uncultured Muribaculaceae bacterium | reverse complement strand
CTCCCAGGAGTTGGTGAGATAGATCACGGCTTTCATGTGTCGGCTTTCGAGTTCTGCCATCAGGTAGTCGAGACCGGCAAGCAGTGTGTCGTTGTATTCGCCCGGCGAAGTCTGCAACACGGGCGATATGTGGTGAGGCAAACCTTCGGGGCCTTCGGCTCCTGCCAGGATGCGCAGATTGGTGATGCCGGCTTGCTGCAATCGGTCGAGTTCGCGGTGCAGACGGTCGCGGTTGCCGCCGGGACCTTCGGAGGCCAGTATCGGTCCGTACCAGAAGTTGGTGCCTGCAAACCGATAGACCGAGTCTCCGCAATACATCCGGCCATCATCGCCCACTGTTATGAATGCTTCGGGTGTCTTAGATGCTCCCATGGTAGTCATAGCAAGAATAAGTGTCGCAGTAGCGACAGCGAGTGATTTCAGTATGTGTCTCACAGTGCCAGGATCTGATTGGCGTGTTCTTTGGTTTTGATGGCTTTGGGCTGGAATATGTGCTCGATCACACCGTTGCCGTCGATCAGAAAAGTGGTGCGGAATGTGCCCATGTATTTGCGTCCGTACATGGATTTTTCGCCCCACACACCCATCTCCTCCTGCAGTCGGTGGTCAGTGTCGGCAATCAGAGGGAAGGGCAGGTCGTGTTTGGCTATGAATTTCTGATGCGAAGCCGCGCTGTCGGAGCTTACTCCCACTATCTGATAGCCTTTGGCTCTTAAAGCGTCGATATTGTCGCGCAGCGAGCATGCTTCGGCGGTGCATCCCGAAGTGTTGTCTTTAGGATAGAAATACAATACAAGTTTCTTGCCTGCGTAGTCGCTCAGTTTTATTTCATTGCCATTCTGGTCTGTACCCAGTATTTCGGGTGCTTTATCTCCTACATTCATGTTGTCGGTCGGATTTTAAGTATTCGTTGTCATATTTTATATAACCACAAAGATAAGGAAAAAAGAGTGCTTTTCGGTATGAAAATGCGTATTTGTAGCAATTTGAGGCGCATTTTGTGATTCGGTGCGTGATGAAAAAGTGTTATCTTTGTGTTGTGAATAGACTTGACTCAGAAATACAGCTTACGGCAGACGGATCGGCGACGCTGTACAGGCCCGACATTGACGAACACTACCATTCGGTAAAGGGAGCGGTGGCCGAGAGCCGGCATGTGTATGTGGACTGCGGGTTGCGCTATCGGGCGGCTTCTGGTGCGTCCGGACAAGGCCTGACGGTGCTTGAGATCGGATTCGGCACGGGGCTTAATGCCGCTTTGTCGGTTGATGCGGCGGATGTGCCTGTGCGGTATGTGTCGCTCGAACTTTATCCGCTCGATCCGGATATGGTGAAGACTATGGGATATGATTCGGTATCAGGCAGAATATCGGCCGTCAACGATGCTCCATGGGATGTAGACACGTCCATAACGCCGCGTTTCATGCTTTGCAAACAACGGGCCGACTTCACGGTGTGCGAGTTGCCACAGAATATAGATGTGGTGTATTTCGATGCGTTCGCTCCGGAAAAGCAGCCTGAGATGTGGAGTCGCGATTGCTTTGAGCGAATCTATGCGGCGATGAGTCCCGGCGGAGTGCTCACGACATATTGTGCCAAGGGTGCGGTGCGCCGAATGTTGCAGGATGTGGGCTTTGAGGTGCAGCGCATAGAAGGTCCGGCGGGAGGTAAGCGTGAAATACTCAGGGCTATACGTCCGGTCGAAGACTGATTATGGATACGATAGAGTTTGCAGAACGGATATTCTTGAATTTACCCTATGATCCCAACGACCAGCAGGTGCAGCTGATAGCGGCGTTGGCCAGATTCTGCTCGCCCGTGATGCGCAGTGACTCGGTGTTTCTGCTCAACGGATATGCCGGAACCGGCAAGACATCTTTAACCGGGGCATTGGTGCGCGCTTTGCGTGAGGCGCAGGTGCCGGTGGTGTTGCTTGCACCAACAGGCCGGGCTGCAAAGGTGTTCGGGGCATTTGCCCGCTATCCGGCCTCGACCATACATCGCCGCATATATCGCGGCAATGAAAACGGATTTATGAGCTATGGCGGCGAAGTGGCCGAGAATACGCTTGAAAATGCGGTGTTTATAGTCGATGAGGCATCGATGATAGGCGGAGGCGACTACGGAGGATATGAGCGCGACAATCTGCTTGAGGATCTGATACAATATGTGTATTCAGGTCTGGGATGTCGCATGATATTGCTTGGCGACACGGCACAGCTGCCACCGGTGGGATGTGCGGAGAGTCCGGCGCTTAATGCCGATGTGCTTCGCTCTTACGGGCTGCATGTGACACGAGCCGTGATGACGGAGGTGGTGCGTCAGGACAGTATGTCCGGCATACTATATAATGCTACATGGCTACGCAAGGCCATGCTTCGTGATCCGCTGCCGCAACCGCGTCTGGTGCTGGATCGTTTCGACGATGTGGTAAATATACCGGGCGAGGAACTTCAGGACGAACTTGAGGCTTCGTATTCGGAATACGGTGTGGGCGAAAACTTGGTGATAACACGCTCCAACAAGCGGGCCGTGCTGTTCAATCTGGCCATACGCTCGCGCATACTTGGCATGGAGGAGGAGCTGGCTCGCGGAGAGCGGCTGATGGTGGCTAAAAACAATTATCTGTGGAGTGCCAAGGTGCGCGGACTCGACTTCGTGGCCAACGGCGACATAGCCATAGTGCAGCGTGTTCACGGCACGGAGCAGCGCTATGGATTCAGATTTGCCGACGTGACTCTGACATTGCCCGACCGTGACATATCGTTTGACTGCAAGTTACTGCTCGATACGCTCACAAGCGAGTCGCCGTCGCTTGAAGCCGAGCGTTACAACTTCCTGTACACGACGTTGCTCAATGATCCTGATCTGTTTCCGCCTACCATGTCCATGAAGTCGCGTATGCGCATATTGCGGTCGGATGCATATCTCAATGCACTTCAGGTCAAGTATGCCTATGCGGTGACCTGTCACAAGGCGCAGGGCGGTCAGTGGGCGAGTGTGTTTGTGGATATGGGCTATGTGCCGGCCGACGGATATGGTAGAGATATTTATCGCTGGCTTTACACGGCTGTGACCAGGGCCACACGGCGACTGGCATTTGTCAATGCTCCGGAAGATATAGTGAAATAGAGGCGCAGTCAACAATTACGTGCGTCAATGCGTTGATTAGTTGATGTGTTTAACCAATAAAATGTAATTGACGTATGAATTTCATCTGGTACATTCTCATAGGCTTGTTGTCGGGTTTCGTAGCCGGCAAGCTGATGCGCGGAGGAGGCTTCGGTGTGGTGGTCAACCTCGTAGTAGGTATAATAGGCGGTGTGCTCGGCGGCTGGCTCTTTAGTCTGCTGGGCATATACACTGACAGTATCATAGGCAGTCTGATCACATCTGTGGTTGGAGCGATTGTGCTGCTATGGCTTGTGTCGCTGATATCGCGGCAGTGATATGAGTGGTGCATGAAAAAACAGCCGGCGGATGACATAGTCATTCGCCGGCCGGCTTATGGGAGTGACCGATTGCTATCTTAATAGTCGTAGTCGTCGTAGCCGCGGCTGCGTCTTTTTTCGCGCTTCGATTTTTTGACGGCTTTCTTCACTTTTCTTTCAGCTTTCTTTACATTGGACAGCCGCTGGAATTTGGGCTTGTCGATAAATCTCTTGATCGCATTTTGATCTTTGTCGTCAAGGGATTCGAATTCGCTTTCCAGGTCGTCGAGAAAGTCAATTACTTTATCATTATCGTCGCACTCGGAATAGAAGTCAAGATATCGGCCTATGAGCATATCTGCTTTGTCATAGTCCTTGTCAGAGGCTATTTCAACGGCTTCGTTCATGAACATGCGGGCGTCTTTGCTCGGATTTCCTGACGGGCCGTTACAGCTCATTAACAGCATTAGAGCCGCGATAAATGATAAGAGTCGTAGTGTCATGCGCGTGAGAAGTGTTAGTGTCGCAATCGATATGGTGATAATATTATTTCAAGGCACAGCCTTTGCACTTTTCGGAGATCTCGGTAAAGAAGTCATTGCCCTTGTCATCGACGAGGATAAATGCGGGGAAGTCTTCGACCTCGATTTTCCAGATAGCTTCCATGCCGAGTTCGGGATATTCGAGAAGTTCGACTTTCTTGATGCTGTTCTGTGCCAGTACTGCTGCCGGGCCACCTATCGAACCAAGATAGAATCCGCCATGCTTCTTGCATGCGTCGGTAACCTGTTTTGATCGGTTGCCTTTGGCTATCATGATCATTGAGCCTCCTGCGGCCTGGAACTGGTCGACGTAAGAGTCCATGCGGCCGGCTGTTGTCGGACCGAACGAGCCTGATGCCATACCGACAGGAGTCTTGGCCGGACCGGCATAATATATGGGGTGCTCTTTGAGGTATTGGGGCATGGGTTCGCCGGCATCGAGGCGCTCTTTGATCTTGGCGTGGGCTATGTCGCGGCCTACGATGATGGTGCCTTTGAGAGACAGACGTGTCGATACAGGATATTTCGACAGTTCGGCAAGAACTTCGGGCATGGGGCGGTTGAGGTCTATGTTTACTACTTCGCCTTCGCCTTTGCCACGCATTTCTTCGGGTATGAGTTCGCCGGGATTGGTGTCGAGTTTTTCAATCCATAGACCTTCGCGATTTATTTTGGCTTTCACATTGCGGTCGGCCGAACATGATACACCAAGGCCGATGGGGCATGAAGCGCCGTGGCGGGGCAGACGGATCACACGGATGTCGTGTGCAAAATATTTTCCGCCGAACTGTGCGCCGAGTCCAATGTGGCGTGATGCTTCGAGAAGCTCTTTTTCGAGCTCTACGTCGCGGAACGCATGTCCGAGTTCATTGCCTTCTGTGGGCAGTGAATCGTAGTATTTGGTAGAAGCTTTCTTCACGGTGGCGAGGTTCATTTCAGCTGAAGTTCCGCCGATGACAAATGCTATGTGGTAGGGAGGACAAGCGGCAGTGCCGAGAGTCTTCATCTTTTCCACGAGGAAGGGCACGAGGGTCTTGGGATTGATTATGGCTTTTGTCTCCTGATAGAGATAGGTCTTGTTGGCCGAGCCACCGCCTTTGGCAACGAATAGGAATTTGTATTCATTGCCGTCGACAGCGTAAAGATCAATCTGAGCGGGGAGATTGCAGCCTGTATTGACTTCATCGTACATGTTGAGCGGCGCATTCTGTGAATAGCGCAGATTATTCTCGGTGTATGTCAGATAGACACCTTCCGACAGACGTGCTTCGTCGCCTCCGCCGGTGTAGACATTCTGGCCTTTCTTGCCCATGATGATGGCTGTGCCTGTGTCCTGGCAGAAGGGAAGCTGTCCTTTGGCTGCCACTTCAGCATTGCGGAGCATGGTCAGAGCCACAAATTTGTCGTTTTGGCTCGCTTCGGGATCGTGGAGGATCTTAGCCACCATCTCATTGTGCTCGCGGCGCAGCATGAATGCGTTGTCGTGAGTGGCCTGGCGTGCGAGTACGGTGAGTGCTTCAGGATCTACGACCAGCATTTCGCGGCCGTTCCAGTCTTCCACTTTCACATAGTCGGATGTGAGATGATAATACTCAGTGGTGTCTTTTCCCATCGGAAACATTTCCTGGTATTGGAATGGTTTGGTTGCCATAATATAAAAGTTGAATTTTATGGAATGATTATCTTTGCAGCAAAGATAGTAATTATTAATGGGCTGGCCAAACAATTGACGTGTGTTGGATGTTGTAACTGAAATGGGTTTTATGCCTGTGAAAATTAAGTGTTTGAGTAAACTGGAATCATTAAAACAATATTAGAATTATGAGAACAATCACTTTAGGACTGCTGGTGGCGGCTGCCGTGACCGTGACCGGATGTAACGAAACGGCCAGACTGGCCAAGGATGTGACCGGAACATGGAGTTCGGCTCCGATAGAGTTGGGAAATGACACTCAGGGTCAGACCACGACAGTGGAGACATTCACATTTGAGAACGAGAACGGAACTCCCGGAGGCGTGATAATGATAGAGTCGATGATATCTCAGCAGAAGGGCATGGCGACCGACGCGGTGGCCGGTGGCTCTCCCTTTGCCATGACGGTTGCCGCCAAGGCTTCGGTGTCGGGTACGTGGGAGGCTATTGACGACGATGAGATACGTGTGATTCTGGACATGTCGAGTCTTATGGTGACGGTCGATCCTGAAGCTGTGAGTCTGGTGGCCAATCCTCTGTCTGGAACAACTTCGTCGGAGATCGATTCGCTTCGTCCGGCAATGGCTGATTTCGTGACTGCCGATCTTACAGGTCTTGTCAAGGCTCACTATCTTAAATATGCCATGCTCGATGATGTTAAAGTCAAAGAAAACGGCAAAATTCTGGAGGTAGAGGTTGGCAAGACCGATATGATAATGCGTCGTCAGCTGTAGACTTGCTCCGGTTTCGGCCGGATTGCTTTTTATGATGGGACTCAGGGATATAGGACGATTATATCAGACTATGCCAAGAGTCCTTAATTTGTCTTTGTCATAGTGAAGAATGCCGCAGTCAAATAGTGGGACTGACTCGTTGTGATCGTTGAGATACATGGGGCTGCGGGGGGTGTAGAGCGGGCTGAGTATCGATTCAGTCCGGTCGGCAACAGGCGTGGATATTCCGGCCATGTCCAAAATTGAGTGGAAGAACGCACGGCTTGTAGCCACAAATCTGTCTTTATTGGATTCGGCTGCTTGTGATACTGACGGATATGACTCACGGTATGAATGCCCGAGCCATACAAGCATAGGAACGTGGATCTGGTAATAGCTCGGTATGGGCGACGCATGAAGAAAGAGATGGCGGTCGTCGTCGAATATGTCTTCGCCATGATCGCTTGTGTAGATCATACCTGTGAGTCCGTCGAATTTTTCAAGGCGGTCTATTATACTGCGCAGAAACATTGAGGTGTATTCCACGGTGTTGTCATAGGCATTGATCTGTTTCTGCCTGTAGTGGTGTGTGGCAGAAGCCGGGCGATCCGGTAGGAAGCTGCCGAATCCGTTAGGATATCGGTCGATGTAGTTGAAGTGTGAGCCATAGGCATGCAGTACTACGAGGGTTTTGCCATGGCCGAGATTCATGGCTTTGTCAAGATATGTCAGCATATCTGTATCATAGCTGTATCTTGCCTCGGAAGATGGATTGTCCTTGATGAAAATGCATGTGTCGGCTTCTTCTCCGAAAAAGTCAATGAATGAGTGGTTGCGACTCTGATTGGATATGAAAGATGTGTGGTAGCCGGCTTCATTGAAAGCTGTGATAAGACTTTTGACATGATATATGCTGTCGGCGAAGTTGTCGGCGTTGAGCTCGGACAATAGCATGGGCACACTTTTGTGTGTGGTGTTGGACTGCGACAGGGCTTTCGGATATGCCGTGAGTCCGCTGACGTCCATCAGATGCTGATTGTTGGCTCGCTCATATCCCATAAGCTGCCAGTTGTCGGCGCGCGATGTCTCGCCCACTACCACTACATACAGTTCTTTTATTGAGTCGGCATGCTCCGATACGGCATTGAAGCGGTAGTCTGCCGACGTTTCGTGATAGCCCGAGGTCTTTACCGTACGCTGTACGGCAAGATACAGGTTGTAGATCACATTTACGGGATACAGGTCGCATAGCGGGCGGTAGGGGCGGGCTGATGTGAAGCTGAGGCCGAAAAGCAGCATGCCGATCACAGTGAGCCACAGGCCGGTGTTACGGACAGTGCGGATGGTGCGTTGGCCGAGGCGCCATTTCTTACATACAGCCATGATGCCGAGCACTATGGGCGGTATATAGATTAAGGTCATGAACAGTAGTATCACCAGCATGTTTCCGAGCAGTTCGTTGACCTCGCCCGGATTGGTGGTGACTACGTTGAGAAACATGTCGACGGCTATGACCGAGCGGCCATACATGTAGAGAAGCACTATCTGGAATGCTGCGAAAAAGAATAGGATGATCATCCACAGCGATGCTTTTCCCACTTTCGGTGTGACGGACATGAGCAGTGCGTAGATGCCTGCCGGAAGTATCACATTGGTCAGAGTGGCAAACAGTGGCATACGTTCGGTAAACGACAGCCATACGTTTGGCAGCAAGCATGCTGTAAGAACCCATATGAGCAGCATCGTCGAGCCGATACCGCTGTGTTTTAATTTTTCAAAAAGCCTCATTGATACTGAATATAAATGCTGTTTCGCCTTTACCCATGCCGAAGTCAAGCCGCACATTGGTCCGCTGCTTGAACTCCCAGCGGTAGCCTATACCACCGTTCGGGAGCAGACGACGGAACTGGAGTTCTGAAAAACGTGGAAAAACAGTTCCGACACCGGCCCAAAGTACCAGTCCGTTTCTGCGCCATACATGCTGTCTTAACTCGATGGTGAAGTCCATTGAGCATTTGTCGCGGAAACGACCTTCGTAATATCCGCGCATATTGTTGCTGCCTCCGAATGTGGCCATCATAGCCCATGGCACATTCCCGTAGTTGAATTTGCCTTGAAGCTGTCCGGCAATCACCGATCCGCGCCACAGATGGCGGAAATAGCAGAACTTCAGGTTGGTGTAGCTGAAGGCATAGTCGTTTCCGAGAAATTTGGGCGAAAACCGTTGTTCAAGCGAAGCCAGTATGCCACTCTCGGTAGCTGTGAGATTATCGCGGGTGTCGTATTGCAGTTTAAGTCCTATGCCGTATGTGGCAGTGTGCAGGTCTTGTCCCTGCCATAGTTCCGGACGCTGCATCTTGGATGCATGGGCATAGGTGAACTCGGCGCCTGGTCCGAGAAACAGATGCGGAACCAGTTCGTGGAGATAGTTGATGGATGCGCGTACAAATACTTCGTTGAATTTCGATGCGTTTGACATGTCGTTGCCCTGGTCAAATCCTATGCCCCAGAATTTTCTTGGAAACGAGTAAAAATACAGATTGTAGTCGATGCGCTGACGGTCGAGAGGGAATATGTGGTTGCCTCGTATGCCCACCATGTAGAATCCTACGGTGGATACATCGCCGTAAAGAGATATGTTGGAAGGTGTGGTAATAGAATCGGTAAGATTCTGCCGGTAGAATCCGGCTGCCACCAGTCCAACACCAAAGCGGGTGTCGGATGAGTAGTGTGGCCCACCGATAATGCTGAAATCAAAGCTTTTATATTCCTTGGGCTTGTTGGATTCCTTGAAGTAGTCAGTGATACGAGTGATCAGACTGCGTTTCTTGACCTGTGGTTGCACTGTGTCTGATACGACGGCTGTAGGCAATGCGGTGCTGTCGGCAATGCTATCCGGTTCAATGGCCGATACGCAGATCCCTGCAAGCATTGATGCGGCAATCATTAGAGCACGTAGATGATTCATAAAACGGATGAACTTTCAGAGTGTGTAACCGACTGCAAAATTAGGCAATATCTCGGTATTAACGGCTAAAATGACACAAAAATGCGACTTTAGTTAATAAAAATGGGCATAAACTTACCAATCTAATATACACCCGGACGGAACATAATCCCTGTCAGCCGTTGTTATAATATCAGATTACACCTATTTATTTATAATGACGAGAGGATATATTGTACTGCTGATTTCAGCTGCCGTGTCGATTGTATCGGCAAGAGCGGCCGCTGATCCGTCAGAGAATGCGGAGATGGTCTCCGATTCTCTGACGGCGGTAGTCGATACTGCTATGGTTGAATCCGCTACTGAAATTGCCGACAGTGTTGATCTTGATCTGAGTGTGGCATTGTGGAACAATGAGGTATTATCCGATGAGAAATATTATGGAAAACCTACGATATACGATTATCCCTATTCGCGTACGTTAAGCATGCCCGACTGGAAACGGCTGTGGACGAATACCGGAGTGCTTGTGGGCGGCGGTATCACTACAATGATTGTGCTTGAGGCGTTGCCATCTGATGCCACGGCGTGGAATAAATCGGAAAATGCCAAGGTGCCTATGTTCAAGCGCTACTGGCGCAATATAAAAGCCGGTCCGCATTGGGATGGCGACAATCCGATATTCAATTATGTGTTACACCCTTATGCTGGAGCTGCATACTATATGGGCGCGCGCAGTGCCGGATTCAATTGCTGGGGCTCGTTTGTCTATAGTTTCTGTATATCCACTTTTTTCTGGGAATATGGCTTTGAGGCTTTCAACGAGGTGCCGTCGGTGCAGGATCTGATAATAACCCCTGTAGTTGGAGCCATACTTGGCGAGGGATTCTATCTGATAAAGCGTAAGATAGTCAGTGACGGATACAGACTATGGGGGTCGAAGGTACTTGGTTACTCGGTGGCTTTTCTGGTTGATCCTCTCAATGAGGTGGTGGGATACTTCAGAGGTGATCAGCGGAAATCCGTCCGCAGAAAGTCTGCCCGAGAGTCGTTTAACTCCAGTGCGTGGGTGATTCCTTCGGAGGGCGGCGTGCAGGGAGGTATTAGTATTACATACAACTTTTAGCTCCGTTTGTACCAATCTTTTTAGGTGTCAGAGTTATGACATGTTAAATGTTAAATGAAATATAATAGCTAAATTTGTGGCGAATTAAGAAGATTGAAATTATGAAGAAGTGTAACATTCTATTTGCCGCACTGATCTTTGCAGGAATTGTGTGTCAGGCACAGAGGCTCGAGAAGATCAAGTTTGGTGATTTCAACAGCTGGGTGACTCGCAACATACATGAGTCATCGATCATAGGAGGTAATACCCGAAAGGTGTATGAGGTTGGCCCGGCGCGTGTTATAGATGGAAATAAGGCTTACAATAATGAGGGAGGCTCTCCTTGGGGTACAAGTAATGTATATGCCAAGGTTTCCGGCATTGTCAAAGCGTCGTGTGCTGTGGAGCCATGTATCCGATCAGGTTCGGATCTGTGTGCCAAACTTTCGACAAAAATAGAGCGTGTAAAAGTACTCGGCATGGTAAACATGGATGTTATGGTGGCCGGATCGATGTTTCTTGGACAGATGATAGAGCCGGTGACCAGTACCAAAAATCCGTATGGAAAGATGGATATGGGCATTGCATATACCAAGCGTCCGAAGAATCTTGTGCTGGACTACAGGGTTGATATGCCGGAGTCTGATACGCGTACCAAAGCCACGGGTTTCGGATCGATAAAAACTTTGCCTGGACGCGATGAGGCTGTGGTGTTTGTGTTTCTTCAGCGCAGGTGGGAAGATGCCGACGGCAATCTGCATGCCAAGCGTGTAGGCACCGGTGGACATAAGTTTACCCATGCGAGCAAGTGGGTGAATGGTTATAAGATACCTGTCGTATATGGAGACTGCTCGAAGCGTGCCGATATGAACTGGCTTGGCCTGAGAGGTGCGTCAAATGCGTATTATGCCCGCAATTCAAAGGGTAAACTCAAGCCGGTGATAGAGGAGGGTTGGGATGCGCCCAACGCTACTCCTACACATGTCATAGTTATGATCAGTTCGGGCAGCGGAGAGCCTTTTGTCGGCACCGAAGGCCTTAACTTCTATGTGGATAATGTGGCGTTTGAATTATAATAGATTTGAATATTAATATAAAATATGAAGGGCGGGCGGCAGATTATGTCGCCCGCCCAATGTAATATATGGTCGGTCAGTGGAGATCGAAGAATGTGCGGAATGCCTTGATGATGTAGCTGTGGTCGGCTACCGAAGCAGTTTCGCGTATAGAGTGCATGGCCCATATGGCAGCACCCATATCGACTCCGCGGAGATCTATCTGCGAAGTTAGTATGTTGCCGAGTGTTGATCCGCCGGCTACATCGCTGTGGTTGACAAAGTACTGTACGGGCACTTCGGCCAGCTCGCATATACGGCGGAATACTGCGGCACTGTCGGCGTCGGTCATATATTTGCAGTTGGCGTTGATCTTTATCACAGGGCCGCCACCGAGTACAGGATGATTTGTAGGATCCTGCTTTTCGACATAATTCGGATGCAGAGCATGGGCGTTGTCGGCTGATATCATGAATGATCGTGATATGCCTCGCTGCATATCCTCGAATGTTCCGCCAAGGCACTCGTTGATGCGTGTAAGCAGGTTGACTAACAGAGGCGAGGCTGCGCCTTGCTTGGTGCCGCTGCCGGTTTCTTCGTTGTCGAATATTGCCATGACACGGGTCATAGAGCAGTCTGAACTCTCAATCATTGCTGTGAGAGCGGCATGAGCCATGCTTAGATCGTCGATGCGTCCCGATGTAATAAATTCGTTGTCGATGCCCAGACGGCAGGCCGGTGTGGTGTCGAACAGCGACAGGTCGAAATCGAGTATGTCGTCGGCGTTTACTTCCAACTCTTTTGCCACGAGATTTATCAGCAGGTTATTGTGCTCGAGATGGCTGTTGATGATGCCGATTACGGGCAACATATCTTTTTGGCGCGATAGTGGATTGCCTTCGTTGACGGCTCGGTTGAAGTGTATGGCCAGATGTGGTATTGTGAGCAGTGGACGGTCGAAGCGTATGGTGCGAGCCTCAGGAGTAATCGGATTGTCGGAGCGTAGAATCACACGGCCGGCTATCGACAGCGGGCGGTCAAACCATGTGTACAGAATCGGACCTCCGTATACTTCGGTGTTGAGTTTCACTACACCTCCCTCGCATTTCATTTCGGCATGTGGCTTGATGCGGAATCCTGGTGAATCGCTGTGAGCCGATATGATCTTATAGCCGGAGGCTGCACCGGATGTGGCCGGTGAGAATGCCATTACGGCCGAGCCGTTTTTTGTTACGTAATATCTGCCGCCGGGGCGCAGTTGCCATTTTTCGGCCGGGTCAAGTTTTTCGTATCCGGCATTGTCGAGTCGTGAACAGATCTCTTCAGCTGCCAGAAAGTTAACTGACGAACAGTCGAGAAATTTCATCAGGTCGTTGATGTATAGATCGTTTTGCATGGTATGGGATGGTTTAGTTGACAGATGAGTAGCGGATTTGGTTGAGCGCACGGAGCACATTGCACAGTATACGGCTCCAGTATGATTCGAAATCTGATTTTATCACATCGAGAGCCTGGATAACCACCGGTTCGGGTGCATCGCGTATGGTCTCGATAAAGTTGTAGCACACCTGAAGTATGTCGCAAAGACCTTCCGACACGCTTGCGGCTATGGGGGTGTCGGAGTATTTCATGTCTTCCTCAAACACTTCCAGATATGTGTCGTCGGCACCCATAAGCGACTCAATGGAGCGTCGCGACGAGTCGTAGAGATCTTCGTCCATGACAGGTTCGATGTATCCGTCCGGATCAGTGGCAGACGGCAGATCGGTAGCTGCTATGTAGAGCCGTGGCAGAAGTCGAAGCATTGATGCTGTGAAGTCGGAGCATTCGGATTCGGCTGCCTGAAGGGTGGCCTTGCAGTATTCGTTGCACAGACCTATGAATGCCAGCGCATTCGGTGTTAAAAGAGATGAGGACTGCATTTATTTAAGATATAGTTTATGCTTGAGTATGTATTCTGCCACACCGTGTGGCATGAAGTTTGACATATCTTTGCCTTCGGCTATGGCTTTTCGAAGAAATGTACTTGAAATCTCTACTTCCGGCGCATTCACAAGGGTAACGCCTGAAGGCAATGATTGAGGATCAATAAAGAATCCCGGACGCGGATATATTATAGGTGAGTAGTGTGTGAGTATGCGGCTATATTCACGCCATTGCGGGAATATCTGCCAGTTGTCACCTCCGATTATAAGAGAAAAACGATAGTCGGGATACATTTCTGACAGACGGTCGAGGGAGTTGACCGTGTATGACGGACGGGGCATGTTCAGCTCCACGTCGCACGGGCGCAGCCGCGGATTACCCTCGGTGGCTATGGCGAGCATCTCCATGCGCAGACTGTCATCGATCAGCTCTTCGGGATGACTTTTAAGCGGATTCAGAGGCGATAGCATGAACCACACTTCATCCACGTCGGTGAACTGTGAGATATAGTCGGCCAGTATCAGATGGCCTATGTGGATAGGATTGAACGAGCCGCCGAATATGCCTATATGCCTGTTGACACCGCTCACTGGCCGATGAATTGCGATATTATCTGCTCAGTGCGGTCGACTGCCGGTTCAAGACGGTCGTTGACCACGCACTCGTCGTAGAGAGGTGCGTACGACAATTCCTCTTCGGCTTTGCCCACACGCTGCGCAATGGCCTCCGCGCTGTCGGTGGCACGTGACTCAAGACGGCGGCGAAGCTCGTCGACCGACGGCGGCATAATGAATATGCTTTTGGCTTTGTTGCCAAACATTTTCTTGACTCTCACACCGCCTTTTACATCTATGTCGAGTACTACGGTCTGTCCCTGTGCGCAGCGGTTTTCGACCTCGCTTCGGAGTGTGCCGTAGAATCGGCCCGGATATACTTCCTCATACTCCACAAAAGCATTTTCGGCGATAGCCCGGCGGAAGTCATCATCGGACAGGAAGTGATAGTGCACTCCGTCGGTCTCGCCTTCGCGCGGTGCGCGGTTGGTGGCCGATACCGAAAATTTCAGGTCAACGTTGCCTCGGCTCATTATTTCATTGATAATGGTGGATTTTCCACAGCCGCTCGGTGCTGAGATGATGATGATCTTTCCGTCGCTCATATATGTAATATAGTGTTATTTTGAGGTCTTTTAAAGTACGTTGAGCACCTGCTCTTTTATCTGTTCAAGCTCGTCTTTCATGCGCACTACAAGTTTCTGCATCTCGGCGTGATTGCTCTTTGATCCGAGAGTATTGATCTCGCGGCCCATCTCCTGGCTTATGAACCCCAGCTTTTTGCCCTGCCCGTGGTCGCCGTGCAGTGTCTCCATGAAATACTGGAGGTGCTGGCTCAGGCGCTGTTTTTCTTCATTTATGTCGAGTTTTTCGATATAAAATATCATTTCCTGCTCAAGGCGTCCGCGGTCGTACTCCACTTGAGGCAGCGATGACAGATTGTCGACGATTCGGGAACGTATGTGGCTCACACGTTCCACCTCATAGCGTGGTATCTCGGCAAGCAGTTCGCTGATGCGGGAAATGCGTGTGGCAAAAAATTCTTCGAGTTTGGCACCTTCTGTGGCACGATACTGGCGCAAGGCTTCCAGAGCCTGCTGCAATGCGGTGGCGGCTGATGTGAAGTCGGTGTTGTCGGCCGACTGTGCCACTTCGTTTTTCATTGTATCGGGAAAGCGCAGCAGCAGTGAGTACCAGTCGGCAGGTTCGGGAAGTCCGAGCTTTGCGGCCATCTCTTCTACCTGACGCTTGTATGTGCTGAGCAGAGGCAGATTGAACTGCATGGTGTTGTCGCCCTGCAGAGTCTCTACATAAATGTTTACTTCCACTTTGCCGCGTTCGACCTGATGTGCTACGGTGTTTCGCATTTCCATCTCTTTTTCACGCAGTATCGAAGGCACGCGCATAGATAGATCGAGCTGCTTGCTGTTGAGCGACTTGATTTCAACAATGAATTTCTTGTTTGGAAGTTCGACAATCGATTTGCCGAATCCGGTCATGGATAGAAGCATGTATTTTCTTATATTTTTTACAAAATTACGATATACGAGCGGAAAAACGTAACTTTGCAATAAAAAAATCGCACAATGGCTGTAATTCTTAATATCGAGACATCGACCAACGTTTGCTCCGTGGCCCTGACGGCCGAGGGCATGATACTTTGTCACTTCGAGGACTTTGAAGGACGTAACCACGCAGCGCTTCTCAGCGGGTATATAAAGAGATGCCTTGACTGGATGCGCGATCATGAAATGAAGCTCGATGCAGTAGCCGTGTCCATGGGTCCCGGTAGCTATACCGGACTGCGCATTGGTCTGTCGGAGGCCAAGGGGCTGGCTTTTGCTCTTGATGTACCGTTGATCGGAGTGTCGACTCTTCAGCTTATGGCGGTAAGTGTGATGTTTAAGGTGGATGTTGATCCTGAAGCACTGTTTGTGCCTATGATCGATGCCCGCCGTATGGAGGTGTACACTGCCGTCTACGATATGGCGCTCGATACACTGGTAGAGCCTACGCCGCTGATTCTTGAGCCCGACAGTCTGAATGACATAGCTCCCGGACGCCCAATGCTTGTGTTCGGCAACGGCAGTGACAAGGCACGAGATCTGTTTACACGTGCCGATGTGACATTTGTGCCCGATATAGTGCCTCTCGCTACTGATATGATCGCTTTAGCCGAACGTGAGTTCGCTTCGCGACGCTTTTTGGATCTGGCATATTCCACTCCCGAATATTTGAAAGAGTTTCAGGCAACAAAGCCAAAGAAACTGTTCTGATTTCATAACCATATGTAATGAAACAGAATGAGGCCCGGCATATGCCGGGCCTCATTCATGTTATTGTATTGACCTTGTCATTCAGCTGGTGTTGTTTCGGGATCGAGGAGCACTACGCGGTAGTTGTTCTGATCGAGAAGTTTTTTCATGAATGCTTTCACGTCATCGACTGTGATGTTGTTGATGGTTTCGATGTTGTCGTTGAAAGTGTTCACACCATTGCGGGTCCATCCGGTGATGGCACCGAGCCAGCCATTGTTCTTTTCGCGGGCTTCAGTGTAGTTCTTGACCATGAATTCCTTGATTTTCTCAAGTTCGGCGGTTTCGATGTTCTTGGCCACATCGTTGAACTGGGCTTCGATCACGTTAAGCACTTCCTGCTTCATTTCCGGCTTCATGGGGAAGGCGGTGAGGATTTCGGTGTTCTGCTCGCCGATGCGATCCATGCTGCCCTGAGCTCCGATCGAGTAGACCGCACCCATTTCTTCACGCACGATGTCGAGAAGACGTTTCGACAGGATCTGTCCGGCTATCGAAGCAAGCTGGGCGTTTTTGGTGTTGAAAGGCTCGTTGCCGAAAGCAGTGATGTAGACCCAGGTCTGGGGAGTCTGCATGGGAGCAGTGTAAGTATTGGTCTCTTTGCCTCCGATCATTTCAAATTGCGGATCGATCTTGGCGATCTTCTTCTGAGCTTTCTTGGCATTGCCGGGCAGAGAGGCTATGTATTGCTCTACGAGCGGACGGAGAGTCTCGATGTCGATGTTGCCAACGAATGTGAATGTATAGTCGGCTGCATTGGCGGTCATGTTTTTGCACACTTCCAGAATCTGCTCGCGATTGGCGGCTTCTACTACGTCTACATCAAGGCTGATGATGCGGGGTGAGTTGTAGAGTGATTCCTGGATCTTTTTCTGGAATATGTACTGGGGATTGGCTTCCTGATTGTGAAGGATGCCGGCGTAGGTGTTCTGGAGAGCGGCAAACTCTTCGGCGGTGAAGTTGATGCCGGTGAAGTTCATGTAGATAAGCTCCATGAGAGTAGGCATATCCTTGGGAGTGGTGCTGCCGGAGAATGTGCGGGTGTAGGGACTGAACGATGCTTTTACATAAGCTTGCTTGCCTGAGAGGTATTTGCTCAGATCGGAGTTGGTGTACGATCCGAGACCATAGCTCTGAAGAGCCACAGGCATGAATGCAAGGCTCTTTGCATAGTCGGCTCCGTAGGGCGCTGTACCGTTTACGGCTGTAGCAGAGAAGAGCACTTCATCGTCTTTGAACTTGGTGGGCTTGATGATGACGGTGGCACCGTTTGAGAGTGTCCATTCGGTTGCATCCCACATTGTGTTTTTGCTCTCTTTTACAATCTTGCCGGCTTTGGGCATGTTTTCGATGAGGGGTTCGGCCTTGAGCTCTTCCTTGTAGGCTTCGATCTGCTCGCCGTCTACCGATGCAAGTGCGGTGGCGAAGTCCTGTTCGGTAGGATATTTGCCTTCGGCATTGTCGGGGAGCAGTGCGAGGAGCACGCGGTTGTCGGCTGTGATGAGCTGTGCGATTGTCTGGTTGAGCACCTGCACGGGGATCATCGGAGCGATCTGTTTGATCATTTCATACTCGGTTTCGATTCCGGGAATGGGATCTCCGTCGAGGAAGTTCTGAACGTATTCGTTTACGTAGGTTTCGTTTTCGCGCTGATTGCGGTTGTTGTAAGCGCGTTCGTACTGAGAGAGATATTCCGAACGTGCACGTTCGTATTCAGTAACGGTGAATCCGCCGCGTGCGGCACGGAGCACTTCGCGATAGGCAGCTGCAAGAGCAGGAGCAAGATCGGAGTTCTTACCGAGTACAAAGATATTGAAAGCGTCTTTGACCTTGCCGCTCCAGAAGAAGTTGCCATAAGATGCTCCGGCAGCAGCGAAGGGCGAATCGGGCTTGGAGCTTATGTCATTGAGACGGGTGTTGATCATGGAGCATATCATGTCGGTAATGTAGTCGATCATGTAATAAGCCATGGTGTTGCGCTGAGAATCGGGCAGGGGATCTGTCTTGATCATAAGCTGAACCATAGAGTTGGTCTGCTCTTTGTCGTGGCCAATGGCATAGATGGTGCCTTCATTGTCGGCTACAGGGAAATAGATGCGTTCGGCAGGATTTTCCGGCATTTCAATGTCGGCAAACATTTCTTTGATCTTTGCTTCGATGCGGTCAACATCTATGTCGCCTACAACGATGATGCCCTGCAGGTCGGGGCGATACCATTTTTCATAGTAGTCGCGGAGAGCCTGATAGGGAAAATTGTCGACAACTTCCATAGTACCGATAGGCAGACGGTGTCCGTAAGGGCTGTCTGGATATATGGTGGGAAGCAGATTTTCGATTATACGCATCTGTCCTACCATAGATCGACGCCATTCTTCGTGTATCACACCGCGTTCGGCATCGATTTCTTCGGGGAGCAGGAGCAGGTCGTTGGCCCAGTCGTGGAGAATGAGCAGACATGAGTCCTGGACGCCTTCGCGGGCTACGGGTACGTTTGAGATGTTGTAGATGGTCTGATCCATACCGGTGGCGGCATTGAGGTTCTGACCGAATTTCACGCCCACGCTTTCAAGCCAGTTGATGAGGTTTTTGCCGGGGAAGTGAGTGGTGCCGTTGAAGCACATGTGTTCGAGGAAGTGAGCCAGACCTCGCTGGTTGTCATCTTCAAGCACTGAACCTACCTTCTGGGCAATGTAGAAGTCAGCCTGTCCTTTGGGGTATTCGTTGTGGCGGATGTAGTAGGTAAGGCCGTTGTCCAGCTTTCCGATACGTACATTCGGGTCGACTCCCAGCTGGGGCATCTGCTGTGCGTTGGCCACGGTAGGTGCCATCACCAGTGCCACGATGAAGAGCGACAAAAGTCTGAAAATTTTTTTCATGTCAATAAAATATGGTTTGTATAATGAATTGTGTTTATGTCAGATGTAGTATTTGACGCAAAAATACTTAAAAAGTTACAACTGCCGAAAAATTTTTTTTTCATTATCTTGCTTCGGCGTCTGTTTTGTCATTGCGCGGGGTGAAAAACATCACTGACACAATTACACACAGTGCAAGCGCCCAGGGATAATACAGGTATGGCCACGGGGCTGCCGGCGATATTCCGGCCAGACCGGTAGCAAGGAGTGTCTGTGCGCCGTAGGGTATCAGGCACTGGACTATGCATGAGCATGTGTCGAGCAGCGAAGCTGTCTTTTGAGCCGATATGCCGTATCGGCGCGCAATGTCGCGGCTTATGGAGCCGACGGTGATTATGGCCACGGTGTTGTTGGCCGTGCACAGGTTGACAATGCTTACAATCGAGGCTATGCACCATTGGGCACCTCTGGAGCCATGTACCTTACGGGTCAGTGCGTGTAGCAAGAAGTCGATGCCTCCCATATGCTTGACCATCCCGAGCATTCCGGCTGCAAGCATAGTGATGATGATGAGCTGTCCCATGGAGTCTATGCCATTGCCCATTGTGCGGCACGATTCAAGCAGCGGCATGCCTGCGGCCAGTCCGATTATGAGTGCGCATGCTATGCCGCATATCAGCACTACCGTGACGTTTATACCCATAAGAGCGGTGACAATTATGACTATATATGGTGCTATCAGCCACCATTGACTGTCGGTTTCAGCCGTCGGTGCGGTAAGTGTATCGACATCATGGCCTATGAACATGTATGCGGCAAGTGTGATTATGGCAGCAGGAAGTACTATGCGGAAGTTAGCCCGGAATTTGTCGGCCATGCCGCATCCCTGAGTTCGGGTGGCGGCAATGGTGGTATCGGATATAAACGACAGATTGTCGCCGAAAAATGCTCCGCCCAGAGCTGTGGCCACATAGAGCGATACGTTGCCGTTGCTTGTGTGGGCGAGTTCGACTATGAGCGGCACAAGTGCCACGATGGTGCCTACCGATGTGCCTATTGAGAGAGATATGAAGCAAG
>CAJTQH010000042.1:16758-20760 GCA_910578305.1 uncultured Muribaculaceae bacterium | reverse complement strand
GGTAGAGTCGTTCCACTTATTCGAACAAATGCTCAATAACCTGAATATAAAGGTAGTATCAGCACTAATGCGTGGCCGCATTCCCGTCCCGGAACGTCAGCCCGATCAGGCTGCAACATCGACTCCCGAGGTGCAGCGCGCCATGCCTGAAACACATACTCAGAAGCCCCAGTACCGCACCTCTCGAGAAGATCTCCCCGGTGAAAACGCACAGCGTGCCGCTGCATCGGCACGTCAGGGCGAAGCCCAGCGTCCGGCTCCGGTAGTGAACAGCACTCCCAAAGTAGGCCGAAATGATCTTTGTCCATGCGGAAGCGGAAAGAAATTCAAAAACTGCCATGGACGCAACATGTAACAATAAACATTCTCTTAACTGACAATGAACAAGAAAACAATACTTTACGGTGGCGTAGCCATGATTGTGGCTCTTGTCATAGCCGTATGCGTAAGTGTATTTAAGTTTTCGGGCGCACAGCGCGAACTCAACGAGGTCAAAGCAGCCAACGAACAGTTGCAGCTCTCCAACGAGCAGCTGCAACTCTCCAATGAATTCGCTGCGATCGATGCTGAATTCCAGCAGCGTGAAAATGATGCCATACGTCTGGAAAACGACACTATTCTGGCTAAATACACCGCAGCAAAGGCCAAAGTTGAAGAACTCATCAACGAACTCAACAACGAGAAGACCAAAAACCAGGCTCAGATCAAGAAGCTTCAGGACGAGATAAACACCCTGCGCGGACTGCTGCGCCACTATGTGGCCCAGATTGACTCTCTTGGCAAGGAAAACGCCGCACTGCGTAAAGAAAATGAAAATCTTACAGGACGCAACGAACAGCTCTCTTCAAGAGTAGCCGAAGTGACCAGACAGAACGAAAATCTGACCGAGATAAAGACTCTGGCCGAAAAGCTCAATGTGACAGGTGTGCAGCTCACTCCTCTCAACAAGCGCGGTAAGAAAGAAAAGAATGTAACCAAAGCAAAACAGCTCATGGTGACATTCACCATATCTCCCAACAACACCGCTCCCACCGGGCTCAAGACCATATATCTGCGTCTGGTAGGTCCCGAAGGCTCTCTGCTCGGACAGGCCGGCACATTCACTTTTGAAGGGGCGTCACTGCCATTCACTGAGAAAAAAACAGTTGAATACGACGGATCAGAGATGTCGGGCATACAAATCTATTGGAATGTCGACGTAACACTCAATCCTGGCGACTACACAGTGGAATTGTTTGCCGACAACTTCCGCCTGACATCTCGTCACTTCACGCTCAAAAAGTAATAACCACTACAACCGACAACTACCATAACTATCACCATGCAGCAGATACTAAAAGAAGCGATAGAGTCGATCAACTCGGTGGAAATCACCACCCTGTCGTCGATTTTCAAACTTCTGCTCAGTCTGCTGCTTGGGAGCGTAGTGGGACTGGAGAGAAAACGCAAGGGGCAGAGTGCCGGCCTGCGCACTTTCGCCCTCATATCCATGGGTGCCACATTGGCCATGCTCATATCCATCTACGTGCCCCAGGAATATCTCGGACTGAAAAACGGTGATCCTGGACGTATAGCCGCTCAGGTCATAACAGGCATCGGTTTTCTCGGTGCCGGAGCCATAATCCAAGGAAAAGGATCGGTACGCGGACTTACCACGGCAGCCGGCATCTGGATGGTGGCCACCATCGGCCTGGCAGTCGGTGTGGGATTGTATCTCGTGTCGATTTTCGCCACCGCGCTAATCATAGTGATACTGATGGTGCTCGAACAATGGGAACACCGTATACGTATAGGAGGCGAATCTCGCATCATACGCTTGCGCGTGTCAGAGATAGTAACCGATATCGAACCTTACCGCGAGTGTCTGTCCAATCACAACGTGACACTTGTCAACGTCTATGTGGAGTATGACTATGCCGAGTCGCTCACACGTCTTAATCTGGTGACTCTGTCGCGCGATTCCACAGACTATATCTCGCTATTCGAAGATTTGCGCAAGCTCCAGCCCGCAACAACCGCCGTGTCTCTGGCCAATCAGGTAACCATCTGACTTTTTTCACCCACATGATAGCATCCACAATACTGCTCGCGCTCTCCGCCTCATCGGAGATAGCCCATGAATTGAATGTAGAGAGTCTCATCTCCGATCTTGCCTTCATACTTATACTCGGTGCGGTCACTACACTGTTTTTCAAATGGATCAAACAGCCGGTGGTGCTCGGATACATAGTTGCCGGATTTCTGGCAAGTCCTAACTTTGAATATCTGCCGTCTGTAACAACTGAAAGCAACATAGAATTCTGGGCTCAGATAGGCATTGTGGTACTATTGTTCTCACTCGGACTTGAGTTCAGTTTCAAAAAGCTGCTCAATGCCGGCGGCTCGGCCGTGGTCACAGCTCTGATCATAGTGATAGGCATGATGTGTGCCGGATTCACCATAGGCTGCCTGCTGGATTTCTCAAAGATCAACAGTCTGTTTCTCGGCGGCATGCTCTCCATGTCCTCCACGACTATCATCATCAAGGCATTCAACGATCTTGGAATATCGCATAAAAAATTCGCCTCTCAAGTTTTTGCGGTGCTTATAGTCGAGGACCTTTTCGCAGTGCTCATGATGGTGGTTCTGTCGTCTATAGCCATTAACGACAGTGTGCGTGGCGGTGAAATGTTGTTCAGCGTCAGCAAACTGCTGTTTTTCCTCATCATATGGTTTGCCGTAGGAGTGTTTGTACTTCCGTCGGCACTCAACAGCACACGTCGGTTTCTCAACAGCGAAACACTGCTCATCGTATCGATGGGGCTTTGCCTGGGCATGGCTGTATTTTCAGTCTACTGCGGATTCTCACTGGCTCTTGGTGCATTCGTAATGGGTTCGATTCTGGCAGGAACGAGTTTTGCCGAACGTATTGAGCATGTGACTCTGCCTGTGAAAGATCTTTTCGGATCGGTATTTTTCATATCGGTGGGCATGATGGTAAATCCTGAAGTAATATCGCAATACGCAGCTCCTATACTTATAATATCGGCAGTAGTGATCGTGGGTATGATCACATTTGGCACGTTCGGCATGCTTGTCACCGGACAGACACTTAAAGTGGCCATGGAGTCGGGATTCTCACTAACACAGATAGGAGAATTCGCATTCATCATCGCCACACTCGGCATGCAACTCGGAGTACTTGATCCTACCATCTACCCCATTGTAGTGGCCGTATCGGTGCTCACCACATTCACCACACCCTACTTCATACGCATGGCCGATCCAGCTTACCGGATGGTACTACACATTCTGCCCAAGAAACTCCACTTCCTCATAGACCGGTACTCTACCAACGCAGTGGAAGAGAGCGAGACCGGGATTGTATGGCGTACCGTTCTCGGCCGATACACATGGCGCATACTGCTGTATGCCTCTGTACTCATCACCATCTGCATCATATCCACACGATGGCTGCTGCCATGGCTCATAGATATGACACCCAGGTGGGGACAGTTTATATGCGTGCTCATCACCCTCGGGGTTATGTCGCCGTTTCTGATAGCACTGTCGTATCCCTCGTCTAAAAAAGCCGAAAGGCAGATACTACGCAAAGCCGGAGCCAACTATAAGGTGCCACTTGTAGTAATGACACTCTTCCGCCTGCTCATGACTCTGGGATTCGTGGTCTACATCCTGTCGTCGATCTACTACATGCGCATAGGAGTGATTGTCGGACTGGCCGTGTTCATACTCATATCGTTTGTACTTTCCAAGCGTCTGCGCCGGCGCATGCACTCCATCGAGGACAAATTCATAAACAATCTCAACGAGCGCGAACTGCGCAGGTCGGGACGCAACAACAATCTGGTAAGCAATCTGCACCTGGCATTCATGACCGTAACATATGTATGTCCGTTTGTTGGTCAGAAATTGCAGGATTCAGGCCTTCGTTCGCGCTACGGCGTAAGTGTGGCCTCAATACAGCGCGGTTCCACCATGATACCGGTACCGTCGGGAGAT
>CAJTQH010000042.1:13726-16748 GCA_910578305.1 uncultured Muribaculaceae bacterium | reverse complement strand
GTGTTCCCAGCCGATACACTGGCTGTAATAGGCACAGAAGACGCCATACAGACCCTGTTGCCTGTCGTAGAAGCTCAACCCGACGAGAATGAGTCGGCCAATAAGCCGAAGTCATCGGATCTAAGACTCACATCCATACAGTTGTCGGAGTCATCGCCACTTCTTGGCAAGACCGTAGAGCAATCACAACTGTCCACCGTATACTCGTCGCTTCTGGTCAGCGTAATGCGCGACGGCGAATATTTCACCCCCGACCGTTCCACTGTGTTCCGTCCCGGCGATGCGTTATGGCTTGTGGGCAACCCATCGGTGCTGTCGGAATTGCGCTGACAGCACATCGAAGCATCGAACACCACTGTCATATTTTCCCAACACTATACATGAAACACCTTCTCACCTCCACTTTTCTGGCCATATTTTCGGCCATGGTATCTTTTGCATCAACCGCCGATTATAACATTGTACCAAAACCACACAATATAGTCCTGCTACCTTACGAAGGAGTAGAACTCGACAGCAGTTTCACGATTGTATATCCATATGGCAACGAAAAACTAAAGCGAAACGCAGAGCTACTATCGGAATACATACAGTGCCTGACAGGACTATGCCTGAATCTGTCGACCAACGATACTGAATCAAAATCAATTATACTCACCGATACACTAACCGACCGCAACACCGAAGCCTACAGGCTGAGTGTAGACAACCGCACAATACACATCGACGGAGCATCTCCCGCCGGTAATTTCTACGGCATACAGACCCTTAGAAAATCCATAGATGCCAACAACGATGGAAAAGTCCGATTTCCTGCTGTGAGGATATACGACGCGCCGAGCTTCCCATATCGCGGAGCTCATCTTGATGTGTCGCGACACTTCTTTCCGACCGACTCCGTGAAAAAATTCATAGACGTGATGGCTCTTCACAATGTCAACCGGTTTCACTGGCACCTTACCGATGATCAGGGATGGCGTCTGGAAATAAAGAAATATCCCCGACTTACTCAGATCGGAGCCACGCGCAAAGGCTTACATATACGTAGAAACACCGATGATACGGATACAGTAACATACTCAGGTCATTATAGGCAAGACGAAGTACGCGACATAGTAAGATATGCCGCCGAACGCCATGTGACAGTAATTCCCGAAATAGATATGCCCGGACATATGCTTGCCGTGCTTGCCTCCTATCCCGAACTCGGATGTACAGGCGGCCCGTATAAGGTGTGGACACGCGGCGGAGTTTCCGACGACGTGCTTTGCGCCGGCAACGATGCGGCGATACGTTTTATCGACGATGTGCTGGCTGAAGTCGTGGAACTTTTCCCGTCGGAATACATTCATATCGGCGGAGACGAATGTCCCACCGTGCGCTGGAAAGAGTGTGCCCGATGTCAGGAACGCATACGTCAGGCCGGCCTCGACAACGACTCTCTCAGCACTGCAGAACAAAAACTGCAGAACTATGTCATGGCACATGCTTCAGCCACGCTTGCATCTTACGGACGCCGCATGATAGGTTGGGACGAAATCATCGACGGCGGACTGTTTCCAGGCTGTACAGTGATGTCGTGGCGAGGCACAGAAGGTGCAGTCAAAGCTGCTGCCATGGGACACGATGCCATACTCACGCCTGCCACTATATGCTATTTCACAGCATCGCAGACCGAAGACCGAAAAAACGAACCATACGCCGTCGGCGGATTTCTGCCTGTAAGAAAAGTCTATGAATTCGAACCAACATCCGAGGTAGATCCTAAAGCGCAGCAGCACATCATAGGCACACAGTCGTGCCTGTGGTCTGAAAGTCTCCTCGATCTGCCTCAAGCCCTATATCAGTCACTGCCGCGCATGGCCGCCCTCGCCGAAGTGCAATGGTCGGATCCAGCTCAGAAAGATTACGGAAACTTTGCCGCACGTCTCACCGGTCTGTGCAATCACTACCGCCGCCTTGGGCTTCCCTTCGGAACACACATTTTTGATGTGCAGGGAAGTCTTGAGGCAGACTCGGCCGGAGGGTCGCTCATGCTGACAATGCATACAGCCGACAATCATCCGATACGTTTCACCCTCGACGGCACCATGCCCACACCGCAGTCGCCCGTATATGATTCGCCGCTCACCATCGACCGCTCCACCGTTGTAAATGCACGTGTGTTTCGACCGTCGGGGCAAAGCCGTCTGTACACCGACAGCGTCACATTCGGCAAATCCACGTTTCGCCACATAGATCTTCTCACATCGCCTGCACGTAAATACACCGTTCCGCCCATGACGCTTGTCGACGGACTGTTCGGGGGCAACGGATTCGACACCGGACGATGGATGGGATTCGAGGGCACACCGCTCATAGCCACGATAGACCTCGGCAAGACAGATACGGTGTCGGGAGTCGACCTGCACACATTCGTCAGCACATCGACATGGATATTCGACACCGACAATATCAAGGTTGAACTGTCGACCGACGGCAAAACATTCACCACCGTCTACGACAATACTTTTAATCTGCCCGAAACACACGAATCGGGAATACGCCTGCACTCCGTTGCCTTCAGTCCTGCAAAGGCACGTTTCGTGCGCGTGACTGCAGGGTGCGTCACTGAAATCCCCATGTGGCACACAGCCGGCAAGGGCAAACCCGCATTTCTTTTCGTCGATGAAATCATGGTAAAATGACCATGACACGATACGAATAAATACTACGGCACTTTATGCCCCTATCATTGCCCTGCTTTCATGGAAAATGAGTAACTTTGCAGTGCTGAAACCCATACCATAAATGATATGCAGGAAAAGATTATAATTTTAGACTTTGGTTCGCAGACCACACAGCTCATAGGCCGTCGTGTACGCGAACTCAACATGTACTGCGAGATTGTGCCGTACAATAAGTTTCCGGCCAACGACCCATCTGTGATAGGCGTCATACTCTCCGGCTCACCATTTTCCGTTTACGACGAAA
This sequence comes from uncultured Muribaculaceae bacterium, assembly GCA_910578305.1. Lineage (GTDB taxonomy): Bacteria > Bacteroidota > Bacteroidia > Bacteroidales > Muribaculaceae > Paramuribaculum. The sequence goes on along the minus strand of CAJTQH010000042.1, from coordinate 13,775 downwards.
AGGCTTTCAAACTTGATCTTAGCACCATACGCGGACGCTACCCCATACT
>CAJTQH010000042.1:7104-13716 GCA_910578305.1 uncultured Muribaculaceae bacterium | reverse complement strand
GTTTTCCGTATATGATGAAAGTGCGTTTAAGATAGACTTGAACGAGATACGCGGCAAGTATCCCATACTGGGCATCTGCTACGGCGCGCAGTTCATGGCTCACGACAACGGTGGCTCTGTAGAGCCGGCCGACAGCCGCGAATACGGCCGAGCCATACTCACGGAAGTACAACAGACAAATCCGCTACTCAAAGGAGTCGAGCCCGGCTCCCAGGTGTGGATGAGCCACGGCGACACCATCACCTCGCTCCCTGCCGATTTTGAGATCATAGCCTCAACCGCGCAAGTTCCCGTAGCTGCATATCAGGCCAAGGGCGAAAAACTCTGGGGTGTACAGTTCCATCCCGAAGTATTCCATAGCACCTGCGGTACCCAGATTCTGAGCAACTTCGTGGTCGACATCTGCGGAGGCAAACAAGATTGGAGTGCAGCATCGTTCATCGAATCAACCGTAGCAGAACTTAAGCGTCAGCTCGGCGATGACAAGGTGGTGCTCGGACTCAGTGGCGGCGTAGACTCGTCAGTTGCCGCCGTGCTGCTCAATAAAGCCATAGGCAAAAATCTTACCTGCATATTCGTTGACCATGGCATGCTCCGCAAAAACGAATTTGCCGACGTGCTCCGCGACTACGAATGTCTCGGTCTCAATGTGATCGGTGTCGATGCCTCAGAAAAATTCTTCAGCGAACTCGCGGGAGTAACCGATCCGGAGAAAAAACGCAAGATCATAGGCAAAGGATTCATCGAAGTGTTCGACGAAGAAGCACACAAGATCAAAGACGTGCGCTGGCTCGGACAGGGTACCATCTACCCCGACTGCATCGAATCGCTGTCGATCACAGGCACTACCATCAAGAGCCACCACAACGTGGGCGGCCTGCCTGAAAAGATGAACCTCAAACTCTGCGAACCTCTGCGACTCCTCTTCAAAGATGAAGTACGCGCCGTGGGCCGCGAACTCGGCATGCCCGAACACCTCATCACACGCCATCCCTTCCCCGGCCCAGGTCTGGCTGTGAGAATACTTGGCGACATAACTCCCGAAAAAGTACGCATACTTCAGGATGCCGATCAGATATTCATCCAGGGACTGCGCGACTGGGGACTGTACGACAAAGTATGGCAGGCAGGCGTGATACTGCTGCCTGTGCAGAGCGTAGGCGTGATGGGCGACGAACGCACTTACGAACGCGCCGTGGCCCTGCGTGCCGTGACCTCGACCGACGCCATGACCGCCGACTGGGCGCATCTGCCCTACGACTTCATGGCCGAAGTCTCAAACAAGATCATCAACACTGTGCGCGGCGTCAACCGTGTAACCTACGACATCTCCTCCAAGCCACCGGCAACCATCGAGTGGGAATAATCCTACATAATGTCATTAAATATGACTAACTAATTAGCAGTCGCTTATATTTTCAGGTTGACAATATAAGCGACTGCGCTTACTATGTAATACTATAATCGTACCCTAAAAGTGTACCTTTCATTATATAGGTCATAATGGCTAAAGGCAACATTGGAATTTGCTTATTTTTATGTACTTTTGCATTTAGACAACTCATTAGTTAAATGATGAAAGACTGGAGCTACTTTACATTTATCGATTTATTCGCAGGAATAGGTGGAATCCGCTTAGGCTTTGAAAGTGTAGGCGGTAAATGTGTGTTTTCTTCAGAATTTGATGAAGCTGCTTGTAAAACATATGAAGCGAATTTTGGGGAACACCCGTCAGGGGATATTACAAAAATTCCTGCTTCAGAAATCCCAAATTTTGATATATTGTTAGGTGGCTTCCCCTGTCAAGCGTTTTCTATTATAGGCAAAAAAGAAGGTTTTGAAAATGAAACTTGTGGAACACTATTTTTTGAAATAGAACGTATTTTGAAGGAAAAAAGACCTAAGGCTTTCATGCTGGAGAATGTAAGAAATCTTATAGCTCACGACAATGGTAATACCTTCAGAGTAATTAAAGCCCATCTTGAAGCACTGGGTTACAATGTTTACGCTAAGGTTTTAAACGCTTTAGATTATGGTGTCCCTCAGAAGAGAGAAAGAATCATTATAGTGGGCTTCTTAGATAATGTGGTTTTTTCATTCCCTGAACCTATTCCTTCAGAGCAAAGGCTAAAATTATCTGATATATTGGAACAAGAAGTAGATAAGAAATATTATGTAAGGGATAATATTAGGCAGTCCCGACTTATGCGTCTAAAAGATCCTAATTACCCCAAACCCTATATTTCCCACGAAAACATATCAGGGAGTATCACGCCACACCACTATTCATCTTGTCTTAGAGCTGGGGCTTCAGCTAACTATATCTTAATTAACGATGAGCGTAGACCTACAGAAAGAGAAATGCTAAGGCTTCAGGGTTTTCCTGAAAATTATAAGATAGTAGTAGGCTATAGTCAAATAAAACACCAGTGCGGAAATTCCGTAGCTGTACCTGTGATTAAAGCCGTAGCTGCTGAAATGATTAAGGCACTAACTTTATATAAATCCTAACGTTATGGGAAAAGTCAAAACTATGCAGACGGACACTGCTAAGGGCTATCTAGATAATCTTATAAAGAGTGGCAGACTTCACCTTTATAAGCCTATTCAGATAGCAGAAATTCTTTATAGAGATAGAATTTCAGACGAAATAGACTTTTCAGATATTGAAACATTCCGCCTCCCTTCTAGGAAGTGGCGCGATGTTATCAGCCATCTGTTAACAAAATCAGTTAGCACTTCTTCAGCCAAATATCAAGACGCTATTTTCACTGAAACAGAAATGCCAATTGACAAACTTGCGGAACTATCACTAATAAACAAACAATTTAGAGGCGGTGTAGAAGCCTATATTTACCGCTGCTTTGAAGGCAGATTTGATAAAATGGTAGCAGCCTTAGATTACTGCTACAGCCATAACGAAGCTAATTTCAAGGTTAAGGAACTTCTTGAGATATTCCATAACACTAAGGAGTTAAGAAGAAGTGTAGATAAAATCTATGAAATTATTGTATATGCACTTTTCTCAGCTTTGGTGGATTGTTTAAATATTCAGATAACACTAAGCACTAATCAGACAAAGTTAGACCTACTTAGGGAATTTGAAGATTTTGCAAAGCAGGTAATCGGTCTTACACCTGACAGGCCAAGTATTACTATCCCTGCAAACATTCACAGAATAGGTGCAACTAATGCAGCTGATGGAGGCTTAGATATGTGGAGCAGCTTCGGAATGGCAGTACAGATAAAACATATTTCCTTAGATGAAGAAAAGGCAAAGGAAATAGTTCAGGGTATTACAGCCGATAGAATTGTAATAGTATGTCAGGAAGCAGAAAAAAAGGTAATTTTATCACTTCTCACTCAAATAGGCTGGAAGTCTAGGATTCAAGGCATAGTAACAGAAGCCGAACTTGTAAGTTGGTATGAAAAAGCCCTTAGAGGGAATTTTTCTGAAGCACTTGGAAAAAAGATAATAAACACGATTCTTCAACAGATACATAAAGAATTCCCCTCTACGAATAATGCCTTTATGCCTTTCTGGAACAGTAGGGGGTATTCAGTTAACTTAATCCCGTCGGACTGGAGATAATGTTTTTTCACGTTTTGTTTCTCAAATTATTCCATTTGAAATCTTATAAATGAAGTAATCTACAGCGTGTTAGCCTCAACCTGTTTTCTATATTTGTACCCTAAAAACGTACCCTGCCAATGGCGAAAACTGCATATAGTATTGATAATCAACATTCCCGCATTACCGAGTGGGAATAATCAACGCATCCCACACATTGACCGATATAAACACAGACATGCCTGATTGATATGCAGGCATGTCTGTGTTTATATATACTATTAGTATTAATGGTGAAAGCCAACAAGGCTCATACACTATGAGAAACGGTCGTCTTGAATCAATCTATGTAGAAGGCGTAAGATATACCAATGAAAACCGTAAAGTACGAAGCAGACGATAATTAGTTACATATTATAACTTATGGCAGGATGTCGCGTCAGACATCCTGCCATAAGTTGTTTTGTAAGTACACCTCAAGCAGTATGCTCAATGCTATCAGCTTATAAACGAGTCCTTAAAGCCAAGGAAATACAGCAACCCGTCAAGACCTATAGTCGAGAGCGATTGGCCGGCGGTGGCCTTTACCTTGGGTTTGGCGTGAAATGCTATACCCAGACCGGCGGTAGCAAGCATGGGCAGGTCATTGGCTCCGTCACCCACAGCAATGGTCTGCTTGATATTTATGTTCTCCACTTGGGCTATCAGCTTTAGCAACTCCGCCTTGCGACGGCCATCGACTATCTCTCCCACATATCGGCCGGTAAGACGTCCGTCGACAATCTCAAGATCATTGGCATATACATAGTCGAAACCGAATTTCTGCTTTAGATAATTGCCGAAATATGTAAATCCGCCCGACAGGATGGCTGTCTTGTAACCGGCGCGTTTCAGCACAGTCATCATGCGGTCGACGCCCTCGGTGATAGGCAGATTCTCGGCAATGTCGCGCATCACGCTCTCATCGAGTCCCTTCAGAAGCCCTACTCGCTGTGTAAAGCTCTCGCAAAAATCGATCTCGCCACGCATGGCGCTCTCGGTGATGGCACGTACCTGCTCGCCCACCCCGGCACGTTCGGCCAGTTCGTCGATCACCTCCGTGCCTATAAGAGTTGAGTCCATATCGAAGCACACCAGACGGCGGCAACGGCGATACATGGTGTCTTCCTGTAAAGAAATATCCACCTCTTCCTTCGATGCAATCTGCATAAACTGTTTCTGCATCAGAGCATGATCAGAGGGATTGCCTCGCACTGAAAATTCCACACACGACTTGCGTGTCTGCTTGTCGGGATCATCGAGCGGCATGCGGCCTGTAAGTCTCTGTATGCCGTCGATGTTCATGTTCTGGTCGGCAATAACCTTGCTCACTGATGCTATGTGGCGGGCGGTAAGCTTTCGCCCCAGAATGGTGATTATCCAACGGTTTTTGCCCTGCTGGCTCACCCATTGACCATATTCCTCAGTTTCTACAGGCTGGAAGCGAACCCTAACATTAAGTTCATATCCCTTGAAGAGCAGGTCTTTCATGATATCGCCCGATACGGTGCTGTCGGTCTTGATAAGCAACCCCAGCGACAGGTTATGATGAATGTCAGACTGACCGATATCCAGAATCTGAGCATCGTACTTGGCCAATATTTCCGATAAGGCCGATGTCACACCCGGTCGGTCATAACCGGTAATGTTGATCATTATCAACTCGACTTGAGGGGTTGAAGTGGATTTTTTATACATATCAGTGATTAAAATGATATTTGACCAGTCCCGGAAGCTGGTCGGCTACTATATTGATATTATTGATACCGAATCTATGTGCCGCCTCATTAAGTTGCGGAGCAAAATTTACAGCTATCGAGCCGGTAAAGCATACAGGCAGCGAGTCGCATACACCTGTATAGTTCATGACATTGCGACCGATAAAACGTGTGAATTCCGACATTACGATATCACATATCCCGTCGCACTCGATATGCTCGCGCAGAAACGGCGCCAATGATGCCAGAAATCTGTTGGGCTCAGGCTGACGGTAGACACGATCTATCAATTCGGAAACAGAAAGCCGGTAACGGTCTTGAAACTCACGGCACAGCCATTGCGGAAGCTGACGCTTGAACACATCCGATACCAGACGGCGCCCAAGCACGGCTCCAGAACCTTCATCGCCGAGTATGAACCCAAGAGCCGGTGTGCTGTCGGCTATGTCGCGGCCATCGTAGAGACAACTGTTGGAGCCTGTGCCAAGCACACAAGCCACTCCGGCTTCACGACCACACATTGCACGTGCCGCACCCAACATGTCCGATGCCACGGAGACTTGGTCGCACCCGGCCACAGACATCAACGCTCTTTCCACATCTCCACACACATGAGGCAGACATCCTGCTCCATAATACCACACCTCGTCGACCGTCACGCCATCGGAACCCACATATCCACGCAGATATCCGTCCAGACACGATTCAATGCCTTGTGTTGGAGGCAATAACGGATTGAGTCCGGCTGTTACAAATTCCGAGACCACACAACCCCGGTCATCAACCAGAGCCCAACGAATCTTGGTACTTCCACCATCGGCTATCAGAATCATATAATGCGATGTTGTTGGATCATTACTGTTAAAATACAACGTAAAAAAAACATAAAAATTGCCATCGCAATCGGCGATGACAATCAATGTCGCGCTAATATCTATAACATTCCGTTATCTCACAGCCACTTCTGTCGTGGAATCAAGTTCTGTACCGAGTATACGTCTTGCCCCGATATAGTGTCGCTGATAGTATCCGTTATCGGGAAAAGTCTGATACGTGACTCCCTTCTTGGTTGAAGCGTGGATAAATCGACATGTACCGGCAACCTTATCTACCGACACCACCATAGCCACATGCCCCACATTGCCACGGCCGCTGCTACGGCTACTGAAAAACAGCAGATCACCCGGACGAAGGTTGGTAACTGCCACCTTCTCGCCCTGCGTGAACTGCGAACCCGACGATCGGTGGAGCGTAATACCGAAGTTACGGTATACATAGCTTGTA
>CAJTQH010000042.1:0-7094 GCA_910578305.1 uncultured Muribaculaceae bacterium | reverse complement strand
AGTCAAATGCCTTAGGCCCGCTCGCGCCCAAACGGTATCGCGTGCCTAAAAAACCGGCGGCATAATCCACCATCTTTTCAGCCACGGGATTCACGTCATAATCTGCCGCGGGGGCATCGGGCAGCATGTCGGCAAACGGACCATTGCAGCGAGCCTCGGAAAGTGAGAGAGAGGAGAACGAATTGGCAATGCCCATATTGGCATCGACGTGCGCATCGGCTATCATACTATGCACTTCGGGAAGCCGCCAGGGAGTGTCGGCATTCGACCAGAGCGACATAGTGCCACAAATCAAAGCAAGTATTACTGATTTATTAATAGCCATTGCAGATTTTATTCTTAATTTAGCTGAAATTTCACGGCTCGCACCTCATTGGTTCAGCACTGCAAAGTTAACATCAAAATACCAATAATCCAAACACACATACAACTGAATATCAATACATTTACATTTTTCAACCAAACAGCCGAGTATTAAACAATATTTAGCAGTGGTATTCGAATGTTAAATCACACCCATCAAAACACGATCAATATATACAATAATTAACCTCAATTAACACGCAAGCGTTAATTTCTTGTTAATCCCGCACACAAAGCCGGCCAATGTGCACTTTCAAAGCATCATCCATAACACTCCATAAGCTCATTACGTATGCTCTTGAGATGACGCCGCATATTCATGTCCTGATAAAGTCCGATTGCCAAGCCCAACACCAACCCGCACACACCACCATAGACCATCCACAGACCCACACTGACGAAAGCATGAAACATCACCACAAGAAGCGGCATCATCGACACCCAACCTATCACTTTTATGATAAGCCGCCAGCGTATTATGCCATCAACATGACGCAGCAGTTCTACCGTATTCATTCTGCCGAAATCCAGACTGGCAAGACGGCCGAGAATAAACATTGAGCCCAGAAACATCACTATGAAAAACGCACCCATATACATCAATGACCACAAAGGCATTTCAAAATGCGACATAGAGAGCGGACCGATTAGCGTGTAAGCTCCGCTCAACACGGCAAGCACCCGATAGCTCCTTATCAGTTTCTGTCGGTGCGAATTCATGCCCGACGACACATGAGGTATTGCAGACGATGATCCGGCCCGACGGTCATTGATTCCCTGCCAATGACGTTTGAGATCGTCCCATTGTTTCTGTTGCATATCCTGTGGAGTCATAATATCTGTCTGTTTCTTTTTATCTGTTACTTATTCATATTTCTGGCAAGACGGTCCTTGATACGATGCAGCCGTGAAGCCACATTATTACGTGTAAGACCGGTAATCGAAGCTATGTCCTCATAGCTGTATTCGTCGAGCCAGAGCATTATTACGGCTTTGTCAAGTTTTCCGAGCCGCGCTATCATCTCATACATCATGCGTAGCTGCATGGCATGCTCGTCTGAATTGTCGATAAGCTGAAAAGCCCCTTCCTCCAGCCGCAACACACCCGAGTGCTTACTGTGCCTGCGCAGATACGACACGCAAGTATTGATCGACAGTCTGTAGATCCAGGTTGACATCTTCGATTCGCAACGATAAGATTCCAGGCCCTGCCACAGATTTGCTGTGACTTCCTGATACAAATCTTTCAGGTGTTCATTATCTTCGGCATACATATAGCACACCTTATATATCAGGGATCTATATTCCCTGACTGTCCGGATAAACAGTTGCTCGGTTGCGTCGGAGGACATGATGGCTCTATTGACTTGTACATTGCATATGACGCAAAAATTGCCGGAAAGTTACACTCCCCGACAATTTTTTTTACGATCAGATACTTCCGAGTTGGTATCAGAACAGATAAGCAGCAGTGATAGTCCAGTAGCGGTTGCGACCGGCGATATCGGCTTTATCGGTCACACCCACAGTCTTCAGTGCTTTGGTAAGCCCCAAGCCATAGCTTGCCGACACCTGAACATGCTTGAAGAGCTCGGCACCAAATCCGAAATTCCATGAAGTGTCGAACTTTCGGTTTCGATAAGCATCCTTGATACCGCGTCCGGATGTCAGTATGGCAAAGTCTGGACCGGTAGTCAGGAACGGACGAAACACGCTGTTGAGCAACGGGATATTGATTTTCCACTTAAGATTGAGGGGAATACTGATGTAGTCGCGGTCATCGCGAGTAAGACCGTTCTCACTAAGCCAGGCCGAGTTGCGGCGTACATACATGGCCGAAAGATCCATACCTACACCCACTACCGGAACAGTGAACTCAACCATGACACCGCCGGTGAATCCGGCACGGTTTTTGGAATCGAATGTCTCTGTCGAGAAATGGAGTGAATTGACAGTGGCACCGGCTTTCACGCCAAAACGAAACTGAGCCTGAGCTGGAATCGCGGCGCCTATCATAGCCACGGCAATAACTACGAACAGAAGTCTGAGTTTTTTCATAAGAGTCTATTTAAATTATTTAATTGTTTATGATTTCTATCATTTGCAAAAACTGATCCTCATCTATCACCGGGACTCCCAGTTTTGTAGCTTTTTCAAGCTTGGCCGGCCCCATATTCTCGCCGGCAAGCACAAAATCGGTCTTTTTGGATATTGAACCTGAGTTCTTGCCTCCGTTAAGTTCGATCAGTTCCTTATACTCGTCGCGCGAATGACGAGTGAATGTACCGCTTATGACAATGGTCTTTCCGGCAAGGCGATCCGACCGGCGGGAATCGTCAGCCTCTGGCATAGACATGCACACACCAGCCTGACGCAGACGCTCCACTATGCGGCGGTTGTCCTCGACCGCAAAAAACCGCACTATGCTATCGGCTATTTTAGGTCCGATGTCATCGATCTCCGTGAGCTGTTCAGACGTCATGGACATAAGAGTGTCGATATCGCGACACGCACGGGCAATTTTTTTGGAACTTGTCTCGCCGACAAACGGAATAGATATTGCGTAGACCACACGCTCAAAAGGCACTGCCTTTGAGTCTTCTATACCCTGTACCAGACGGCGCGCACTTTTCTCGCCCATACGCTCAAGCATAGCCACATCAGCTTCACGCAGCGTGTACAGATCCGAGATATCACGTATTAGTCCGGCCGAATAGAGTTGCTCCACAGTCTCTTCGCCGATACCGTCGATATTCATCATGCGACGCCCCACAAAGTGCTCTATACGTCCGGTGATCTGCGGCGGACATCCATATGTGTTGGGGCACACATGGGCAGCCTCCCCATCTATGCGCACCAGAGCGGTGCCGCATGCCGGACAATGGGTCAAAAACGCCACTGCTGCAGCTCCTGCCACACGCGCATCCTCGTCCACACCTGTTATCTTGGGGATTATCTCGCCACCCTTCTCCACATACAGCATATCGCCTTCGTGAATATCAAGCTGACGTATGATGTCGGCATTGTGCAGCGACGCACGTTTTACCACCGTCCCCGAGAGCTGCACCGGCTCAAGATTAGCCACTGGGGTTATGACTCCCGTACGCCCAACTTCAAACGACACATATCTCAACTGCGTCAAGGCCCTTTCGGCCTGAAACTTATAAGCTATGGCCCATCGGGGACTCTTGGCTGTGAATCCGAGATTGAGTTGCTGGCGCAGCGAATCGACCTTAAATACCAGGCCATCGGTGGCTACAGGCAGATCCCTGCGTGCCTCATCCCAGTAGCGCACATAGCGGTCTACCTCTTCGATCGAATGCAAACGGGTCATTGCATCCGACACCTTGAATCCCCAGTCGCGCGCGGCCATCATATTGTCGTAGTGGTTGGCTGCGGGCAGTTCGTCGCCAAGCATATAATAAAAATAAGCATCGAGACCGCGGCGAGACACTTCGGCTGAATTCTGAAGTTTCAAAGTACCGGCGGCAGCATTGCGCGGATTGGCAAACAACGGCTCCTCATTAAACGCACGCTCGGCATTGAGTCGCTCGAAATCTTTCCATGGAAGCACTATTTCACCTCGTATCTCAAATTTTGCCGGCCATCCCTCGCCTTTGAGCTGTAGAGGTATACTACGTATGGTAATGATATTATCCGTAACCACATCGCCCTTCTCGCCGTCGCCACGGGTCACAGCCCGCACCAGACGCCCGTTTTCATAAAGCAGCGATATTGATGTACCGTCAAACTTCATCTCACCCACTATAGTAAGCTCCTCACCGGGAAGCGACTCGCGGCAGCGTCCCACAAATTCATCAAGTTCGGCAAGCGAATAAGTGTTGCCGAGCGACAGCATGCGGTGCTCATGAGCCACCTGCTCAAATCCCTTGTTGTGGTCACTGCCCACGCGATGTGTGGGCGAATAGGGATCGTCATACTCCGGATACTGACGTTCGAGCTGCTCCAACTGCTTGAGCATCATATCAAATTCACGATCCGATATACTTGGTGCGTTCAGCACATAGTAATTATGGTTATGTTGTTCGAGAGCCTCACGCAAGACTTCGATTTGCTGCTTGACAGAGTCCATATTATCTCTAATTTATTTACAAATATAAGCCATTAATCGGGCCACAATACGGCACAAGCCGCCTATTTAACATTTTTTAATTGCGTGATTCCATCCGTTAGTCACTAACTTTGTGAAAATATAGAAAATATGAGGATATTCCACATTTTGATATTGGCACTCGCCATGACAGGATGCTCCGGACGCACTGCCGCTGACAGCACCACGGCCAACGAGACCGTCCAGACAGCGACAAACGCTTCGACTGCTGATGTGCCAGCATTCAGCGCCGACAGCGCATACCGTAATATAGAGCGACAGGTGGCCATGGGATTCCGCACACCCGGCAGCGAAGGACATGCCCGGTGCGGACAGTTTATCTCGTCGGAACTTGCACGATACGGAGCCGACACCGTGATACAGCAGAAAGCAACCGTAACCACACACCGGGGCAAGCAGATAACTGCAACCAACATACTCGGACGATTCAACACCTCGGCTCCACGCCGGATACTCATCGCAGCTCACTACGACACCCGCCCATGGGCAGATGAAGATCCGGACAAGACCAATCACACCAGCCCCATAGCCGGCGCCAACGACGGTGGAAGCGGTGTGGGTGTGGCTCTTGAACTGGCACGCCTCGTTGGAGCGCAATCGCCACAGATAGGAGTAGACTTCCTGTTTACCGACGCTGAAGACTCGGGTGCACACGATGACGCTGCCGAAACTCAGAACACATGGTGCCTCGGAAGTCAATACTGGGCCGAATACAATCCATACACACCGGCCGATCGTCCTGTTTTCGGCATCGTACTCGATATGGTAGGCGGCAAAGATGCATTGTTTTACCGCGAATATTTCTCGGAGCACATAGCACCGGTGATCAACCGCAAAATATGGGAAACCGCATCTCATCTCGGGATAGACAGATTTATCAACGAAGCTCGCGGCGCCGTGACCGACGACCATATATACATTACTGCGTCCGGCATTCCGTGTATCGACATTATCGAATGCGCCAATCCGGCCACAGGTTCGTTTCCACCTTATTGGCACACTACGTCCGACAACATGGACATAATCAGCCATGACACGCTCCTCGATGTAGGACGTGTAATAACCCACGTGATTTATACCGAAAAACCATAAATACAACATATAACCCATACAACATATCAAAAACATGACCATTGATCAGATTCAAGACGAAATAATAGAAGAGTTTTCCGAAGTCGACGACTGGATGGACCGCTATGCCATGATCATAGATCTCGGCAACTCGCTTCCGCCCATCGACAACGCATATAAAACACCACAACACCTCATCGAAGGCTGTCAGAGCCGCGTGTGGCTAAACGCAGAAGAACACGACGGCCATGTGTTCTACACGGCCGACTCCGACGCCATAATAGTCAAAGGCATAATATCGCTGCTCATCAAAGTGCTCAACGGCCACACACCCGACGAGATTCTCGGCTCCGACCTCTACTTCATCGACCGCATAGGACTGGCTGAAAACCTGTCGCCCACACGCAGCAACGGACTCCTCGCCATGGTAAAGCAGATGCGCCTCTACGCCCTGGCCCTCAAAGCCCGCCACGACCTCGAAAACAAATAAATATTTTTTCAATACATCAATCATTTAAATCCTTATGTTCAAGAATCATCCCAAAGGACTCATTCCGGCTGCTCTGAGCAACATGGGCGAGCGCTTCGGTTACTACATCATGAATGCGGTACTTGTGCTCTTCCTCTGCTCCAAGTTCGGTCTGAGCGAAGAGACGAGTACCATCATCTATTCCTGCTTCTACGCCGGCATTTATGTACTTAGCCTTGTAGGCGGTTTCATAGCCGACAAGACCCAGAACTATAAAGGCACCATCATATCGGGTCTGATAGTGATGACTCTGGGCTATGTGGCTTTGTCTATACCTGTGCTCGCCACTCCCGACAACAAAGTGATGCTGCTTACGCTCACTTGCTGCGCACTCTTCCTAATAGCATTCGGCAACGGCCTGTTCAAAGGCAACCTGCAGGCCATCGTGGGTCAGCTTTACGACAATCCCCGTTACAGCGCACAGCGCGACTCAGGCTTCCAGATTTTCTATGTATTCATCAACGTAGGAGGTCTGATAGCGCCCTTCGTTGCACCGATGCTCCGCAGCTGGTGGCTTGAAGTCAACGGCATGGCTTACAATGCATCATTCCCCGAACTCTGCCATCAGGCTCTGGCCGTGACCAATACCGAAGCCCTCGACAACATCAACAATCTCTACACTCTGGCCACAAGCGTAGGCATGTCGGCAGCGCAAAATATCCAGGAATTCTGCACCGAATACCTCAAGGTGTTCAACACCGGCGTACACTACTCGTTCTTCGCTTCCGTAGGTGCCATGGTGCTCTCGCTCATCATATTCATATTCACCAAGAAGTCACTCCCCAATCCTCCTAAGAAAGAAACTGAAGCTGTGGCAAACTACACCGCCGAAGAAAAGCTGGCCATGGCCAAAGAGATCAAGCAGCGCCTGTATGCACTATTCGCTGTGCTCGGCATAGCCATCTTCTTCTGGTTCTCATTCCACCAGAACGGCACATCAATGTCGCTGTTTGCACGTGACTTCGTAGACACCAGCACAATCGCTCCCGAGATCTGGCA
>CAJTQH010000041.1:12283-20887 GCA_910578305.1 uncultured Muribaculaceae bacterium | reverse complement strand
GCCGGAGTCCGTACCCCAATCTATTGATACCCAATGCCAATCTTTCGTACATCATTCAGCCTGAAACTTATGCGCTGATGAATCCGATGGAGTTTATCAATGACAGTTATGCTTCATGGGAGTTGACATACTGGGCCAATGGCGCCATATTCAATTATATACCCTATGTGAAGAAACTGAAATTACGTGAAGTTTTTTCATTTCGCGGTCTATTTGGCCATTTGAGCAAACGTAATGATCCGACATATAACGATCAGACCTTTAAATTCCCGGAAATGGCTCATACACAAAAGATGGGGCGAATGCCATACATGGAAGCGAGTGTTGGTATAGACAATATATTCACTATACTTCGCGTGGATTATGTATGGCGATTGTCATATCGCAATCTGCCCAATGTGGATAAAAGTGGGGTTAGACTAACATTACATCTTACTTTTTAGTTGATGTATGGATATAAAGTAGTATATTTGTCATAGTCAACAATAGATAGACATGGTAATATCACAGCCAAAATTCAATCTGAAGCCGTTTAATACATTCCGTATGGATGTGTTGTGTAACAGGTGGATAGAATATACAAGTCCGGACGATCTTCCGGGGGTTTTCTGTGCCATTTCATCCGAAAAGTTCAAGCACATAGGGGCTGGCAGTAATCTTTTGTTTGTAGGAGATTATGATGGTGTGATACTTCATTCGAGGATTCTTGACATGACTGTATCGAGCGATGGCAAGGGCTGGACATTGTTGAGATGCGGTGCCGGAATTACAATGGATGAACTGATTAGCCAATGTGCGTCAAACGGACTGTGGGGACTTGAAAATCTATCAGGGATTCCCGGAGAAGTTGGCGCATCGGCCGTGCAGAATATCGGTGCCTATGGCGTGGAAGTGGCAGATGTAATACGGAAAGTGGAGTGTTATGATGTGATATCCAATCGATTTATGTCTTTTACGGCCGATGAATGTCATTACGGTTATCGTGACTCGATGTTCAAGCAACCAGAATTCGTGAATCGTTATGTGGTGACTTATGTCACATTTGCTTTGACATCAAAGGCATCTCCAAAACTTGATTATGGAAATCTGCGGGAAGCTCTTTCGGATAAAACATCACCATCTCCGCTTGATGTACGAGAGGCTGTGATGCGTGTGAGGGAATGCAAGTTGCCATCGGTGGATAAAGTGGGTAGTGCAGGAAGTTATTTTAAGAATCCTGTAGTGAGTGAAGATGTGTTCCGCCAGGTTGAAACGATTGCCAAATCCGAGCATGGTCATGACTATCGAGTTCCGCATTATATGGTAGGTAACATGGTAAAGATTCCGGCAGCCTGGCTTATCGAACAATCTGGCATGAAAGATTTCAGACTTGGAAATGCTGCGACATGGCATAGCCAGCCATTGGTCATAGTAAATGCTTCCGGACAGGCTTCGCCTAATGATATACTTGCTCTTGAGGATCTGGTGCGGGAGCGTGTCTATGATAAATTTTCCGTCCGGCTTCATACTGAAGTGGAGCATGTGTGAACAAGTTTTTTACTGATAGAAAATCATCAACAGTCCATAGATATGAGTACGTTTATAATCGAAGGAGGTCACAAACTTCATGGCGAGATAGAACCGCAAGGAGCAAAGAATGAAGCTCTGCAAGTGATAAGTGCCACATTGCTTACAGATAAGCCCGTCACAATAACCAATGTACCGGACATTCTTGATGTGCAGAATCTCATAGATCTTTTGCGAAGCATGGGCGTGAAAGTGAGCTTTAACGGTAAAGGCAGTTTCACTTTCTGTGCCGATGATATCGATTGTGAATATATCGAAAGTAAGGAGTTCGTGAAGAAATGTGCAGCACTCCGCGGATCGGTACTTGTTGTAGGGCCATTGTTGTGTCGTTTCGGTAAGGCATATTTTGCAAAACCTGGTGGAGATAAGATAGGTCGTCGAAAGATCGATACTCATATTACAGGTCTGGAATCACTTGGAGCTATTGCTGAGTATGATGCCGAAAAAAAAGCGTATATGCTCACCGTACCTGACGGCAATCGGCTTCGTGGTAATTATATGTTGCTTGACGAAGCGTCCGTAACCGGAACTGCCAATATAATTATGGCGGCTGCGCTTGCTGAGGGTAAAACTACAATCTATAACGCTGCATGTGAACCATATGTACAACAGCTATGTCGTATGCTTGTTTCCATGGGGCTTAGGATTGACGGCCTTGGCTCTAATCTGGTCACAATATATGGTTGTGATTCGCTAAATGGCACCAATCATCGTATATTGCCCGATATGATTGAAGTCGGTAGTTTTATAGGAATGGCTGCATTGACACAGAGTGAGATAACCATTAAGAATGTGGCTTATGATGATCTCGGTATAATACCGTATAGCTTCCGTCGTCTTGGTATTGCGTTAGAGAGACGAGGTGATGATATTTATGTGCCGGCGCAGGATTGCTATGAGATTGAGACCGCGCTTGACGGATCGATATTGAATATTGCTGATGCTCCATGGCCAGGTCTGACTCCTGATTTGCTCAGTGTGATGCTTGTAGTGGCTACACAATGTCGTGGTAGTGTGCTGATACATCAGAAAATGTTTGAGAGCCGATTGTTTTTTGTAGATCATCTTATAGATATGGGTGCACAGATCATGCTTTGTGATCCTCATAGAGCTGTTGTAATCGGGCTTGACCATCGCTTCCCGCTTAGAGCCAACAAGCTCTTATCTCCAGATATCAGAGCCGGTATGGCCATGCTTCTTGCTGCTATGTCGGCAAAAGGTGTAAGTGAAATAGGAAATATAAATCAGATAGACCGTGGATATGAGGATATTGACGGACGTCTGAATGCTCTTGGCGCCAGAATCACACGTAAAGATTGCTGAAATAATTCGGAAATTCGAGGGGAATCTATAATGGTCGTATCTGTTACACCGGTATGACCATCATAGGTATATCCGAGTGAAACAGAAGCCTGTGTGCTATGCCGGGATTAAACAGGCGCGCTAGTATGCTTTTCTTTTTATTTGGTACCGATATAAGGTGTACTTCGGATTTCGATGTAATGCGCATGAAGTCATCATCTATAGAGGTCATAGACAATGTGTCGATGGAAAAGTGGTGATCTGGATAATGAGTTCTGCAATATGTGCCAAGTGCATTTAGAGACTCGTTGTCTGTCGGCATGCGTTTTTTAGATGGAATTTTGACCAGTGTTATATTGAGTCTCATTGCTGGCAAAAGATGAAACAACGCATCAAGTGCCAAAATATCTTCTTGATCAAAGTTGCTGAGGAATACGATGTTTTTCAGTTCATTGCAATCTGTCAAAGTAACTGATTCCGGGACTGTGAATACTGGATATCGGCAGGTGTCAAGTACTTCGGCTGTGACGCTTCCAACAAGTTCCCGCTCTTTTGTGTCGGCACCACGTGTGCCCATGACAATAATTAATGGGTGGTTGGCTTTGGAAAATTGGTTAATTGAATCTTCTGGCAGTCCCTCTGTAATTTTACTTGTGAATTTCACTGCCGGAATTGTGCCTGATTTGATTTTTTCAAGCAAAATACTGCTGAATTGCTCCATCTGTCTGTGGGCTTCTTTTTCTGCAGCAATACGACTGACAATATCTTCTCTTTCTCCGTCAAAGGTCAGTGCGTCGTTAAGCTGGATACGCGATGAGTATACCGGATCTGTATATGTGTGCAGCAATGTAATGGATGCTTTATGTCGATATGCCAGCTTAAATGCAATCTCACTAGCCTTTGTAGAGTATGCCGAGAAATCAACCGGAACCAATATCACCGGCGTTTCCTTATTATCTGTATCACTGAAATCTGAAGATGCAAATATCTCAGGATTTTCAATAATCCTCAAAGCCATGGGAAGGTCGTTTTCCTGTATGCGTACCCTGACACCTGAAGATATTATCGGCTGACTGAGATTGACATTTTGAAGCGTGACACTGACACCTTCGTGTTCCAATAGCTTTTTTAGTGCTATAGCTCTGTCGTAGGTATGTATGGCTACTGTAATCAATCGGTCGGCCGACATGAATAAAATTGATTTAAGATTTATATGTAGAGTCGATGGAGACTATGGCTTGGAGAGTAGGAGAGAGGAGAATGATTGAAAACGTTTTACTCAGAAGTATTATTCGTTATCCTGAGCCTTGATGATTTCGATAGCCATATCGTAGATTGTAGTATCGTCAAGCACTACAATACCTCCGTCAGGACCCGGCTCGATGTGTACACCGACGTTTTTGCCAAATTCATAGTTGCTGCCACCAAAATAGTTGCGAACTGTCTGAACTGTTATATTGAGTTTATCAGCAATCTGATGTGTAGCACCATCAGGCAAACTGTCCTTGATGCGACGGAGCTCGTTGAAAGTGATTGTTTTAGCCATAAGATAGAAATTATATTGGTTAGTGATAGTTATTGTTGACGAGTTAAATTTAGTCTGATATTTTCAAATAACCAAATTTTACTTGCAAAAAAAGAAATTCCTATAGTATTTTTTCAATATCGTTATCATTGATCCAAGCACGGTGCTGATTGTCGATCTCTACGTCGTGCCAAATACTTACAATGGAGTCGATGGGAAAAGTAACACTATTGAGAATTCTTACTTTTGTCCCTTCGTGCAACAGCATCGCTTCTTCGTTTCTATTGGATGGGGTGCGAGGGACAGTGCTTAATACGGTAGTAGGAGCAGTGATTATTGCATACTCATCGCACAATGCTATGTTTTTTGCCCGGATGGACAATAAAATGGCAAACAATGACAATAAAAAGATTAGAATCCCTCCAAAGAATCCTGCTTTCTTCACAATTATGACAGGAGAGAAATAATATACGGCAACAGCAATGATTGCGAATGCAAACAATGCGACGGCAATCCAGGCCCAATTGTTGCTTGATGAGTAGTTCGCTATGCTGTCGAATGTATTGGATATGAATGATCCGGTCTCACCTTTTTTATCGACTATGCGATCATTCACAAATTCGAGATTTGCTCTGGCATCGGAATTTGCCGGGTTGATTCTCAATGCCCGCTCATAAGCAAGAATCGCTTGCGCATTTTTCCCAAGACGGAAATATGCGTTACCAAGATTGTAATAAGCATCACTTGACGAACCGATAGAATCGATTGCATTATTGTATAGTTTGACGGCCTCAGCATAGCGCTCGGCAGTATATGCCGAATCGGCTCGAGATATAATATCGTTGGCATACAACCCCGACATATTCCATGCCGAGAGTAATGATATAATTACGAGTACTTGACGTAGCATGATATGGTAAATGTTTGCTGAATTATTTTTTGTTGGTCAATTTTACATCCTCCAGCCGATTGATCGCATCGGAAGCCTGTCGATATATTTCTTCGATTTTTTCTTGAGATCCAGACGGTGTATATCTAGCCATTTCACATTCATCAAGTACATTGATGAACATCTCACATAGTTCTATTGGCGCACCGCGTTCCGATAGTTTTTCAGATATATTCTGTCTGAAAAGTTGAGAAGACGGAATAGACAATTTATCACTCAGATATCCCCACATAGCACGGAGCATTTCGTTGTAGAAATCTTCCTCTTTATGTTGTTGCATGTATTGGCGTGCCAATTTAAGGCGTTTGCGCACAACTTTGCTGGCTTTGGCAAGTCGGTGCCCGGTGACATCAGCTAAATGGCGAGACTTTGCAGCTGACAGCATAATAAATACAATAAGGATGCCGATCAGTCCTGCGTATATGGCCCAATAAAGCAGTTCGGAGATAATAAATGTATGATTTTTTCGGAGTGTTTCGTCCGAAGAGTGGATATACAAGATGTCGGTGTTTCGTGCTTCAATATCCTGACGGTTGGTCGGTGCTACAGACACGCCTTTTGATACTTTAATGTCGTATGTAGGGCATTTCAGCGTGACATATTCTTTAGTCTGTGGGTTGAAATAAACAAAATCTGCCACTCTGATCTCAAAGTCGCCTACTTCCAATGGAATAAATGTATATTCAGTAGTTACTTTCCCGGTAAGTGATGCGCCGGATATTTTTGTGTCAGAAGTGCTTTGCGGGGTATATTGTTCAAATTCCGTTGGGAAATCAATCTGAGGATCATTCAGATACTTTATGTTCCCTGTCCCACTCACCGTATAATAGAGCGTTGCAGGTTCATTGGTACGGAATGTACTGGTGGATAGTCTTGTGTCGATGTTATATTGTCCGACAGCGCCATTGAATCCCGCTGGCTGGGGAGTTGGTAAGGGGGTTATGTCTATTGATGCTGAATTTGAACTGATTTTTATTTTCTTTTCGACTGGTTGGCGCACAGTATAGAATCCCATGTTGACCTGATCATACTGTACAACATCGATGTCATAGTTGCCCGATTTTATAGTGAGTCTTCCGGACTTTTGTGGGAAAAGCACACATTTTTTCAATAAGGCAGTCATATAAGTCTGACCGTAAAATGTTTCCTGCGTGTTAAGAGCCGGTTGAAATGGAATCTCTTCTACCAGGAATCCATCGAACGACGGTTGCGATGTCGGGAAGAACTGTGAGATATTGTACTTTGTGTATAGTTTTATAGTACATTCTATCCCTTCCTGTTCATATGCAGTGGACTTTGAAAGCATGATGCGCACAAACACATCTTTGGCATTGACCGGACGATCTGACGACTGTGTTTCGATGTCATCTATTGACACCGGCTGTCTGTGATGCGATGCATCCTGCTGATTATCGGGCACTGACGGAGTGATGGTTATGCTTGCCGTGGCTGTTGTCATACGCTTGCCACCTACGGTAACCGAAGCTTGCCCAATGGTATATGTACCTTCCTTGGCAGCTTTGTAATAATACGTAAAAGATGTGGATGTGCTTCCTGATGCCTGTCCGTTTATGATTTGGTAATTGCGTTGTGTGGATGTCGAAGGTCCATAGAGTAGGGTACATCCATTAATTTGCGGAACTTTGAGATCCGATACCGACTCATCGGCATTCTTTAGTACGAACACAACAGGAAACTTATCGCCCACACTTACTCTTGCCGGAGCTTGAACGGTGAACGATGTTTGAGCTATAGCTGATACCGCTGCTGCAGTTGCTAAAATCAATGTGTATATTATGCGTTTCATCAATTCCGTAGTTGTATATTATCTGATTACCATGGGTTGCCGGATATGCTGGTTGCCTGACGTGCTTTTTCACGTTCTTTATTCTGTTCGACTTTTTTACGTGTCAAAGCTTCTTTTTTATCCATGGCTTCAAGTATCTTATCTGCATTGGACTTGCTTATGCTCTGTTGTTGATTACCTTGCTCGGGAGAGCTTCCTCCATTCTGCTGCTTGGGTGGCGACTGAGGCTTTTCGTCAGGTTTGTCACCCTGGTCGGGCTGTTGGTCTTTGTTCTGCTTGTCGTTATTGTCTTTTGGCGGTTGCTGATCAGGATTCTGATTTTTCTGATTTTCATTTTGATCCTGATTTTGGTCTTGTTGATTCTGCTGGTTTTGCTGATTTTGCTGGTTGTCTTTGTTCTGCTGCTGTTCTCGCAGTTTGAGCTGTGCCACACGTAAGTTCTGGCGAGCATTATTATCATCGGAATTCCTACGCAAAGCTTCCTTATACATGTTGATACTCTCTTGATAATCCTCTCTGCCAAACGCAATATTCCCCATGTTGTAATAAGCTTTTTGTGCGAGTATGGAATCACCGCTTGCGGTTACTGTGTTAAAATAGTCAACGGCAAGATTGGTGGGGTTGGATTTATCTTCAGGATTATCTGTGTTCGCATTATTTCCGCCAATACGCATCAATGTGAGTGCGAGATTGAAATTTGCGGCTGCCGATTTTGGATTTTCTGTCAATGCCTGTTTGTAATATCCTTCGGCACTTTTGTAATCTCCTTTGTTATAGGCATCATTGCCCTTGATGATATAGGTGCGTACATGTTTATCGCGCAGATCGGTTTTCTGATCAGCCACAGCCGTTACTGTACTAAATGCGGAAAGCATTACTATTATGGACATTAATAATCTCATTATTGTATGTCAGTTATTTCTTAGAGAAAAATTTAATGTTTCTTAGCCAGGTGAGTTTGCGATATGGCAATGCCACATCGATAAGCAGAAGTATCAGCGCAATGGCAATAGCCAACGGGAATAAATCGGATGCATCGGAGGGTATAGCTGTGCGTTTGTATTCAGTTTTTGCAATTTTATCAAGTTGTGTTTTAAGATCCGATACAACGGAACTGCTGCTTCCGGACAGATATATACCACCACCAGCCTCGGCAATGTCTGCTGCTCCTGCTTCATCAAGAGCCGTGCGCACTTCTTCACCGCCATAGTACAGATATTCGTTTCGAGAACTATTTACGGGTATAGGCATCGGCTCAACGGTGCCGACTCCGATCACATCGACCTGTATGCCGGCTTCGGCTGCATGCTTTGCAGCATCCTGAGCGTTATCTTCAAAGTTTTCTCCGTCGGTGACAACTATTATGGCTTTCTGGAAATCGCTTTCCGGATTAAATGAATTGACGGCCATATCTATTGCTGCTCCGATTGCTGTACCCTGTGTAGGCACCATGTC
>CAJTQH010000041.1:0-12266 GCA_910578305.1 uncultured Muribaculaceae bacterium | reverse complement strand
GACACTCATGTCGTTGATATACATTTTTGCGGAGTACACATCGGGGGTAATCGGTAGTTGAGTATAGGCATTGCCTGCAAACACAATAAGACCTACGCGATCGTTCGTCATGTTGTCAAGTGCCTTTTCAAGAATGAATTTCGACTTCTGGAGTCGACTTATGCCACGTGGATCTGAATTGGCTGATGCAAGCATAGAGTTCGATACGTCGCAACATATCATGACTTCTATGCCTTTGATCGAAGTTTCATCTCCATTGAGGCGCACATTCCTGTCGGTTTTTACAAACGGCCGCGCTGCCGCAATGATAATGAATGTAAGTGCCGACAATGCCAGTATAATCTTAATTCCTGGCAAATATCTGGATGCATCGGGCATCAGCGGCTCCAACGTAGAGATACGCCCATAGCGCTGCAACTTATGCTTGCGAGCCATTCGCGACAGTACATGACAGAGTCCGATTACCGGAACGGCTATCAGCAGATATAACAGATGTGGATTCGCAAAATTTATCATTATTGTAATATCTTCTAATAAAATGTCAGAACATTAAGGTATGTTTCGCAGTACAAGTGTACGGCACAATAACTCAAATCCGAGCAGAACCATCGCCAACAGAGCCCATATCAGATAGTCTTCTTCCGGTACGGCAAATTTACGGACATCCATCTCTGATGTTTCAAGACGATTGATTTCGTCAAATATATCCTGTAGGACAGATTCATTATTGGCTCGGAAATATCGTCCGCCTGTGATGGATGCAATTTTTTCAAGCGTACCTTCGTCAATGACTACCGGCAAGCGTACGTATGATACGCGACCGAGTGCATCGACTGACGGAAAATCAGCAGAGCCATAGCTGCCAACTCCGATAGTATATATCTTTATGTCGTTCTGCTTTGCTATTTCTGCTGCATTAATGGGATTCACGATACCGGCATTATTAGACCCGTCGGTGAGCAGAATGATGCTTCGGGACTTTGCTTTGCCTTCTTTGATACGATTGATGGCGCTTGCGATTCCGTCGCCTATGGCTGTGGCATCTTCCAGCATGCCTACTTCTATGTCGCGAATGTAGTTGACAAGCAGAGCATGGTCTGTGGTCATGGGAACCGCTGTGAAACTTTCACCAGCGAATATGACAAGGCCGATATTGTCGTTTTCGCGTCCGGCCACGAATTTGGATGCGACATCCTTGGCCGATTCCAGTCGATCGGGCTTAAGGTCGCGAGCCAGCATACTAGATGAAATGTCGATAGCCATCACTATATCTGTGCCGTTGATGCTTGATGTGGACCATCGCACTTCATTCTGAGGGCGAGCCAGTATCACTATCAACGCTGCAATCGCAAGCATTCTGACTCCGAACAGTGCATAAAGCATATATTGCTTCATGCTGTTTGGTAGTTTGGCAAACGGTGAGACGGTCGATATTGATAGCGAAGCATATCTTCGGCGCGCGGTATACACGTACCAGGCTATGCATGGTATCAGTATAAGTAAAAACCAGAGATATTCCGGATGTGCAAATCGCATTGTCATTTCACGTTCTGTTCGTTGTTAGTATCGTTTTTATCCTTTTGGGAATTTTCGTTTTCAGGGACGGGCTCTATAGGCCGGGTTATTTCTACAAAGCGAGTGGCCTGAGTGTATGCCTGCTCATTATCGTCAGCCAAGGGACGGGCTTTGGCAAATTTCACGAAATCGGCCTGACGTAGGATTTCATCCATGAGATTCATGCCTTCAACAGGTTCTTCGCAATGTTTGAGTGCACTCATAAGTTGCGATGTGGTCATTTCGCGGGCGTTGATATCGAAACGTCCATGAATGTATCGACGTAAGATATCTGTCAATCGGGTATAATATTCTTTTTCCGAGCCTTTTTGCCATAGCTGCATCTCGCGCAAGCGTGACAGTTCGCTCATGGCAAGTTCGTATGGAGGTATCGGTTTCTTGGCTGGCATAAGAGGTATTCTGCCATGACGCAACCATTTGACGTATACAAACACCGCAACTCCGATCAGTATGATTGAAAGTAATATCCACCAACCCCAACTTACCACCCAGTCCGGAACATAATCTATAATCTTCTTTTCTACTGTAGCGATATCAGTAAAATCATGTATCTTAAGATCGATGGCATTACCTTTGTCGTCATATACAAGTAAAGCAGTGTCGATTTCCGTCGGTTCCACTTTAAGAGCCGGAGTATTCGTGAATACAGTGTCACCACCCGAAATAAGAACTGCTGACGGAATGACATAAAGACCAGAATCGAACGGCTGCACCAAGTATTTCTGTACAAACTGCTTGCGTCCGTTGCCGATATCTTTTATAATGGGCGATCCTTCGGGGAAGATCTCGACGTCGGGATATTTCTTGACGAATTCAGTAAGAGCCGTATCCACAAGGATGTAATCTTCAGATATCGGACCTGCAAATTCAACATTTAATGTCGTACGTCGACCCATTTCTAATACAGTGTTGTCAAGAGTAGAAATGGCTGTGTATTGCGACTGGGCTGCCATAATCGTGGCAGAACCCGAAAGAACCATAGTGACAAGTGGTATAAAAAACTTTTTCATTATCTGGCGCCTCGGTTTTTAAACAACGACATTAGAGACTTTACATAATCCTCATCTGTTGAAATTGATGTGAAGTTGACATGACAGCGGTTCATGATTTCTGTCATTTTCTGCTGACGGTCATACCACCATTTATTGTATGTCTTACGCACATTTGACGATGACGTGTTTATCCATCTCATCTGTCCGGTCTCCAGATCCGACACTCTAATTAATCCGACATTAGGAAGCTGAGCGTCTCGTTTGTCATAAATCTGTATTCCGATTACATCATGCTTGTTTGAGGCCAGGGAGAGTGCCTTATAATAATCATGATTGTCAATGAAATCTGAAATCAGAAAAGTGGTGGTGCGCTTCTTTAGTGCGTCGGTAAAATACCGTAATACCTGAGAGATGTCTGTTCCGGGGCTCTCTGGTTGAAAATCAAGGAGCTGACTGATAATAAACAATATGTGTTTCTTTCCCTTTTTCGGAGGAATGAATTTTTCCACCTTGTCTGAAAAAAAGATAACACCGATCTTATCATTGTTCTGAATAGCAGAGAATGCTATGGTCGCGGCTACTTCCGCTATAATTTCGCGTTTGTCATCTCCTATTGCACCAAATAGTCTGCTTCGTGACACATCTATAAGCAGCATCACGGTGAGTTCACGCTCTTCTTCATAGACTTTTACATAGGGGTGGTTGTGTCGTGCTGTCACATTCCAGTCTATGTCACGGATATCATCGCCATATTGGTATTCGCGCACTTCAGCAAACATCATACCGCGTCCCTTGAAGGCAGTATGATATTCACCGGCAAATATGTTTTGCGAAAGTCCACGAGTCTTGATCTCAATTCTGCGGACCTTTTTTAAAAGTTCATTTGCATCCATACGCTATGATGTGTGTATATCTGGGGCTATCAGGGCACTTCTACTTTGTCGAGTATTTCAGAGATTATCTCATCGGCTGAAATATTGTTCGCCTCAGCCTCATATGTAAGTCCGATGCGGTGACGCAATACGTCATGACATACTGCACGAACGTCTTCTGGAATCACATAGCCGCGCTGCCGCAAAAATGCGTAAGCACGTGCGGCACGAGCAAGACCTATGGACGCACGTGGCGATGCTCCGAATGCAATTATGCCAGTAAGATCGTTAAGCGAATATTCGGCCGGATAACGTGTTGCGAACACAATGTCGACAATATAGCGTTCTATTTTTTCATCAAGATATATTTTCTCTACGATCTTTTGTGCTTCAAGCACTTCTTCCGGACGAAGCAGAGGCACGATGTCTTTCTTTACTGGCTCGATGTTCTGACGTATAATTTTCATTTCCTCATTGCGAGTCGGATAGCCGATTACCACTTTAAGCAGGAAGCGGTCAACTTGAGCTTCGGGCAGGGGATAAGTACCTTCTTGTTCAATGGGATTCTGGGTGGCCATTACGAGGAATGGTTTATCGAGCTGAAATGTGTTTTCTCCGATAGTCACTTGGCGTTCCTGCATGGCCTCAAGCAAAGCACTCTGTACCTTTGCCGGAGCGCGGTTGATTTCATCGGCTAATACGAAATTAGCAAAAATAGGTCCACGTTTTATCTGAAATTGTTCTTTCTGCACACTATAGACCATGGTGCCTACAACGTCGGCCGGCAGAAGGTCGGGGGTGAACTGAATACGGCTATACTTGGCATCAATAATCTGAGCCATAGTTTTTATAGCTAAAGTCTTGGCAAGACCAGGAACGCCTTCAAGCAACACATGTCCGTTTGCGAGCAGTGCGATAAGAAGTGAATCTACCAAATGTTCCTGACCAACAATAGTCTGATCCATGCCATGGATCACCATTGAGACGAAATTATGCTTAGATGCGACTAATTCATTGAGTTCTTTGATGTTAACCGGTTCGCTCATGTTTGTGTATGATATCAATAGTGGTGATAAACGTTAATTCTTGAAAATTCTACTGCATAGTTGAAACCATGTATATCAGAACTTGATTTCTACCACAAATTTAGTATAGAAAACAAGTAAAATGTAAATATGGATGTTAAAATTAGCTATTATTCCTTTCCTTGACTAAACTATTAAGTAATTTTAATTGCTGACCCCATTACAAGGGTATTGTATAAACATTACTTAAAGAAATCAAGAGAGCCGTTGGTTATAAATAGTAAATATGTGGCCAACATAAGTGCGGCGATAACGATGCCTGATATGAATCCAAGGAAAAATCCGAGTCCGAAACGCGATTTCGGAGCATTGTGATAGGTCACATATTCTTCTTCTTCCTCTTCAATATAAGGTGTGGCAGCTGCGGTATCCTGTATGGTCTCTTCTTCAATATCTTCTTCGGCACTATGAAGCCCGGTATCGATAGTTTCCGGTGTCTGTGTCAGCTCGTTTCCATCAGAAGATGCTTGATGTTGCGATACTTCTGCCGAAGCAGATGCTTGGGTAAGTTCGCCGGATATCTCCGTGTCAGGAGTTTGAGAGAGATCTCCGACAGGAACATCTGTTGCGGCCGATTCAGTCGCAGTAGGCTGTTGATCCTGTTCAATTGTTAAGGCTTCGATAGCCTCTGTCGGATCTTCGCATGTCTCATCGGCGGTATCGTTAGCTATTTCTTCAAGTTGTTCTACCGCATTGTCTAGATCTTCCTCGGAAATATTGTCGTTCAATGCCATCGGCTCAAAAAGAGCGAATGGGGCATTGATTTCATCGGCAAAAATTTTATCAGGCTCAAATCGTACAGGCTCACTGGTATTAGCCACTGCAGAAAATGTGCCTAATCCGTCAATTTCGATTGATTCGCCGTTATATAATCGATCCGACACTTCGGAAAACAGATGCTTAACAAACAGCATCGCTTCTTCCGGACTTTTTCCGGAAGAAGCGGCTATTGATTCGGCTAATTGCCGCAGGGGTATCTTGGTGTTCATCCTATGAATTTCTTGCGTAATACCACACTGGATTTGAATCTCACTTCGACTCTCGGGGGCAGTAGTGTACGTGACCCTGTAGCGGCATCCGTAACAATAAGTTCGTCGGTCTTGACCGGAGTGAATGTTCCGAATCCGGGAACGGCCACTGCATCCAGTTCGGTACAGAACCCGAGAATAGCCTCAGACATTGCCGCAAGCATAGACTTGACATCATCGTGCCCGAGTTGTGTGGCTGAAGCCACTTTGTCGATAAGATCGCTGGTAGTCGTCATGAGTAATCCGATAGAATATTGATATGGTTAATAGTTTCGTGCAAAAATCACACGCTGCTTCGACGGACGTCCGGTAACCATACATACGCCGGGAGTTGTGTCGCCTTCAAGCGGAATGCAACGCAGAGTAGCTTTGGTCTCGTTTTTGATTTTCTCTTCAGTCTCTGTTGTTCCATCCCAATGAGCAAGAATGAAACCTCCCTTTTTGATTTCTTCTTTGAACTCTTCGTATGTGTCTACGGTTCTGGTCATCGACTCACGGTGCTTCAGTGCTTTGTCGAAGATGTTGTTCTGGATTTCTTCAAGCAGACCGCTGACATATTCGGCTATGTTTTCAAGCGGACGTTCGAATTTTTCCAGAGTGTCGCGACGCATCACTTCCACTGTGCCGTTTTCGATATCACGTGCACCGATAGCCAAACGTACCGGGACTCCCTTTAGTTCGTAGTCTGCGAATTTAAATCCGGGGCGTTTGTTGTCAGCATCGTCATATTTCACACTAATGCCAAGGTTGCGGAGTTGTGCTACAATTGGATTGATTTTTTCAGAAATCAAGGTCCGCTGCTCGTTGTTTTTATATATGGGTACGATTACTACCTGTATGGGTGCAAGGTGTGGCGGGAGCACCAGGCCGTTGTCATCGGAATGGGTCATAATGAGCGCTCCCATCAAGCGTGTTGAAACACCCCATGAATTGGCCCAGACATATTCTGGTTTGTTTTCTTTATTGACAAATGTTACATCAAATGCTTTGGCAAAGTTCTGGCCAAGATTGTGAGACGTACCGCTCTGCAGGGCTTTGCCGTCCTGCATCATCGCCTCTATGGTATATGTGTTGACGGCACCGGCAAAACGTTCGTTGGCAGATTTTACACCTTTGATGACTGGCATCGCCATATATTTTTCAGCGAAATCGGCATATAGATTGATCATCTGCACTGTTCGGGCTTCGGATTCTTCGGCTGTGGCATGTGCGCAATGACCTTCCTGCCAAAGGAATTCAGCGGTACGCAGAAACATGCGTGTGCGCATTTCCCAACGCATTACATTGGCCCACTGGTTGCAGAGGATAGGCAGATCCCGATAGCTGTGAATCCAGTTGCGATAAGTGCCCCATATGATGGTTTCGGATGTTGGACGCACGATGAGTTCCTCTTCAAGGCGTGCTTCAGGATCCACAATTACACCATTGCCATTTGGGTCATTTTTAAGACGATAGTGAGTCACTACCGCACACTCTTTGGCAAAACCTTCCACATGTTCGGCTTCACGGCAGAGATATGATTTCGGAATAAGAAGGGGGAAATAAGCATTCTGCACCCCGGTTTCTTTAAACATCTTGTCAAGCTGCTGCTGCATTTTCTCCCATATGGCGTAGCCATAGGGTTTTATGACCATACATCCGCGTACGGCCGACTGCTCGGCCAGATCTGCTTTAACTACCAGGTCGTTATACCATTGTGAATAGTTATCGGCTCTTTTCGTGAGGTCTTTCAGTTCCTTTGCCATTTTCAGTTTTGATCTATATTTGGTTATTTTTATTTTGCAAATTTAATAATTATGTATCAAATGTATATCCGTTTTTACGTGGCCAAACTATTTTAGTAGATGCTCTTTGGCTAATTCTATCATTTTCGGACCAGGAATGAAATAAAATTCCAATCGACGGTTTTCTTTCCGGTGCTTTCTGGTGTCATTTGCCACAAGTGGTTCGTTGGATCCCATTGAAAAGGGTATTATTACGATTTCTTCCGGGATAGTACCTTCGTCTATAGCATCCATGATCCAGTCGTATATTGAGTTCAATCGAGCTAGAGACAATTTCTCCCGATAATATTCTGAGCCGGTATCGTCAGTGTGTATTGCAATCACCACCTTATACATATAGGGGTCTTTCATAAGTCCGGCCACGATATCAAGTTTTCGGGCTGCATATGAATGGAGAAGAGTGTCGTTTGGCAAAAACAAATCGTCGGTCGGGATGGTTGCAACAAATACATCATCGTCGCGCATAATATCGACCAAAATTTTGCTTTTTAGTCCCAAGGCAGTTTTTTTCTGATATGCGGCAACCTCCTTGACCACAGTTTTTGGAACTGGCGGAGTCAACAAATTCGGCTCGAAATCCATATCCATGAATGTCTCTTCAAGGTAGTCGGGATATGGGTCGGTTGCGGTCTGTGCCTTTGTCGGAATAATGGATGACAGAAGGAGCATGGCCATAAGCAGGGGGTAACGAATATCAATTGTCATCGGGAAGAGGAGAATGTGGTAATGGTTTTATAAATCTAATGCCAATGAGTCTTCATAGGCGATCTCGGCAAGCACAAGATCTCGTACGTGAGCAGGAGATACAATCGCGCTTTTGTCTTTTTTCAGCATACGGGTCACGTATTCAATAAGGTCATCGACTATTGCCGATTCGTCCTCTTCGGAATCATCGTCTCCGGCATCAATGTCCAGCAGGCCGTTTTGTTCATAAAAATCCCATATCATGTCTACGATATTGAGTAACTGGTCATCATCGTACTTTTGGCTTTCTGATTCAGGCAGACTACCGCGCATAGTAGCTATTGCCTTTTGTTCATCGTATTCTGTCATTGTGTTTTATAATTCGGTAAGACCTTCGGGAAGAGATACTCTAATACTTTTGTGTTCCGGCGAGATGTCAAGAAAAAAATCATCGACAAACGGTATATAAATTATGTTGCCATCAGGGCGTTTTATCATAAGTACCACATTGTCAGTGCTGTCGTCGTAATCGCTCACTATGCCGAGAGCGGATTCCGTGTCATCGAATACGCTATATCCGATAAGATCGGACGCATAGAACCCGTCAGCATCATTGTCGTCGGCTGTTTCCGGAAGTTCGGATGATAATGCATAAAAGTCTTTTCCTGCAAAGTCTTTGGCTTTTGCCTCATCGTCAATATCATTTAGCCGGATCAGTGTGGTGTTGTGGGATTTGGGCCGTGTTGAATCTATAAAAAACGGTACATATATCCCGTCAATATCCATTACGATACATCGCAATGCGGTGATGTCGAGGCCGTCAACATGTAATTCGGCCGAAAGTTCACCTTTTATGCCATGCGGTTTTATAAAGGCTCCTATCTTGGTTATTTCTGTGGAAGTGATCACGTTGGGGAGGGCTGCTATTTTTTCTTCTTTTTCTTTCCTGTGACTTGCTGTGGTATTACGTATTCATGAAGTGGCATATCCTCCGGTGAAATGCGGATAGCCCCTTCGGATATCTCGGCAAGATCTTTGAATATTTTGGCATCGTCAACGCCGTCTTTATTTACCGCGATCATGAGTTTTTTCATCTGATTGGCAAGCATGCGCACAAGATTGTCGCGTTCTTCGCCTTCCTGCATGGCAGCCGCACGGCCAATCATTGCTTCCAATGCTTTGCCATAATGTCGTCTGCGCGGGCATTGTGTCTGATAAGACACTGATTCCGGACGAGAATTGAGATTGTCGGGGCCGATGATCTCGCATGGATAGTCAATGTCGAGTTGGAAATCAGACATTATGGCGAGATGATCCCATAACTTGTGGTTGTATTCACCGCCAGTTTTGAGTTCGGGAAACAAGTTGGCCATGGATGCAACTATTGAGTAGGCGCAACGAGTGCGTTCCTGTCGGTCTTCTATCGTCAGGCAATGGTCGACCATTGCCTGTATGTTTCGGCCATATTCGGGAAGTACCAGTCGCTTGAGTTGCGTATTGTATCGTAACATGCGTATTAATCTATATTTTTTTCAAAATTACATGATTTTTTCAAGATGCACAAAAAAGCTTATATTACATTTTGTTAATTTGCATAAATAGACTGTCCGCAGAGGCCTTACACAAGACCTCTGCGGACAACTATTAATGGGATATCCAGGGATGTTACATATTCATGCCGCCATCGACCTGAATAACCTGACCGGTAACGTAGCTTGACATGTCGCTTGCGAGGAATGTTGCCACATTGGCGATGTCTTCAACCTGACCGCCACGGCGCAAGGGGATTTTTTTTGTCCATTCTGCGCGTACATCGTCAGGGAGAGCGGCAGTCATTGCTGTTTCGATGAATCCGGGAGCAATGGCATTGGCGCGGATGCCACGTGATCCCACTTCCTGTGCTATGCTCTTGGCCAATGCAATAAGGCCGGCTTTAGATGCGGCATAGTTGGACTGTCCGGCATTGCCGTGTACACCTACGACCGAAGCCATGTTGATTATGCTGCCGCTGCGCTGACGAAGCATTATGGGAAGTACAGCGTTGATAAAGTTAAATGCGCTCTTGAGGTTGACGTTGATCACAGCATCCCACTGCTGTTCGGTCATGCGCATCATCAGGCCGTCTTTAGTTATTCCCGCATTGTTTACGAGTATATCAATTGAACCAAAATCAGCTTTGACCTGATCAACCACTTCCTTGGTCTGGGTGAAGTCAGCTGCATTGGAAGCATAGCCTTTGGCTTTGACTCCAAGGGCTGCAATCTCGGATTCGGTCTGATTGCCGTTTTCGTCAATCACGAGATCTGTAAATGCGATGTTGGCTCCTTCTTGGGCGAATTTGATTGCAATAGCCTTACCGATGCCGCGGGCCGCACCGGTGATAAGGGCTGTTTTTCCTTCAAGTAGTTTCATGTTGAGATTGATTATTGTTGGTTGTTTAATGTTGAATTCATTGTTATGCCTGATATGACAAATCCGATAATGCTGTTCCGAGCCTCTTCAACGGATAGGTCATAATGCTCAAAGAGGTTGTGTGATGTCCAATGGTCAATCGACGATAATGCTGCCGATAATATGAATGGGGCGCGGCGAGCCTGTTCCGGGTCAAAGTCCCCTGACTCTATGCCTTCATTGAGTAATTGTGTGAACATCTCTTTTTCTTTGTTGATGGCTATGCGGTTGACTTTTTCATGCCTTCGCATGTCACGGTTGAAAATAGAACGATATTTATCGAGCTTTGGGTGCGTGGACTCCGATATGATATCAAAGCGATTGCTGAGGTATGTTTGCAGTTTTTCTATGGGAGTGATGTCGCTTTCAACTATTGACTGCAGGCGTTCGAGCATGGCATTGCTTTGACGCTCAAGCACTGCGTTATATATCTCTCGCTTATTTTTAAAATAGGTATATATGGTACGGCGCCCCTTATCCGAGGCTGCCGCGATATCATTCATAGTGGTATTCTCAACACCTTTATAGGCAAATAGTTGCCTTGCTACTTCTATCAGTTTGTCGCGAGTCTTGCTTACCATATCAATACTGTTGCGAGAAAAGCTACTAAATTGCAAAATTACTCAAAAAATATTTATTATCGTAAAATCGCTAAGAAAAATCGGCGGTATTAATTAATTTCGTTGGAGATTTAATTGAAAAACAAGATGTCAACATTGTCATATAAATTGATTTTTTTGTTGCTGTCGTTATGCCTTTCGTCTGCCGGACAGGAGGTTTATCGCTCTGGCTTACCTGATGTGGATGCATCGTCTGTAGGAGTATATATTGAAAATCTTGAGACGGGAAATGTCGTGTTTGATGTCAATGGCGAATTGCCCATGACTCCGGCTAGTGTAACCAAACTTGTCACAGCCGCATCGGTGTTGCAGCATGTCGACACAGCGTATCGTTATCATACACTTTTTGTCGCAGATGGGCCGGTTGCAGACGGGGTGCTCAATGGGAATATCAGAATAATTCCGTCGGGAGATCCAACGTTGGAGTCATGTCATTTTCCGGATTATGCGGGAGTGGCTGATAGTGTGGCGAATGCAATGTTGGATATGGGGATACGCAAAGTCCGAGGGCAGATCATTGTGGAGGCCGGAACCGAGACGGATTTTTCAATTCCATTCGGATGGAAAGATTCGGATGCGGTATGGCCATATGGGGCCGGGCATCATGCGTTGAATTACAAGGATAATCGTGTATTGCTGTCAATGCCGTCGGCAACAATCGAGCCTGCAGTGCCAGGAGTGAAGATAATGCGGGTGAAAAAACGGAGGGGAGCACCGATGGTGAGTCGCAAACCTTCCGATATGACCGTGACGGTATGTTGCGGGCCTAAACAACGAGTGCGGACCAATATAGCAAACCCGTCTCCGGAGGCCGCGTTCGCACATGCATTTCGGTTGTCTCTAAACGCTCATGGCATAGATGTTGTTGGGCAAAATTTGGGTGAGCAGAAAGGCAGTGGGCAAACATTGTATGTACATCTGTCACCGTCGGTGGTTGATATCCTCAGGAGTATGATGATGCGCAGCGACAACCTTATGGCTGAAGCGTCTTTGCGATTGCTTGCGCCCGGAAGAAGTCGTGCGGACGCTTTGAATGTAGAAATGCAGACGTGGGTTGAAAATGGTATAGACGTCGGAGGTATGAAAATTAATGATGGAAGTGGATTGTCGCGATCAAACGCTATATCTCCATATGTTTTGGCCGATGTGCTTGTGTGG
The DNA here is from genome assembly GCA_910578305.1 of uncultured Muribaculaceae bacterium. Classification (GTDB taxonomy): domain Bacteria; phylum Bacteroidota; class Bacteroidia; order Bacteroidales; family Muribaculaceae; genus Paramuribaculum. The sequence goes on along the minus strand of CAJTQH010000041.1, from coordinate 17 downwards.
ATGCTTGACAATAGTCA
>CAJTQH010000040.1 GCA_910578305.1 uncultured Muribaculaceae bacterium | reverse complement strand
ACGAGGTGATCGGTGCCGTACAGACAGCTGTCAGTGAGGCTCTGCGCAATTATCTGGAAGAAAATCCGCGTCAGGCCAAAACCATTGTGGAGAAAGTGATTCTTGCCGCACAGGCACGTCATGCAGCATATAATGCACGTAAGAATGTGCTGCGTAAGTCACCACTCAGCGGAGGCGGACTTCCGGGCAAGCTGGCCGACTGTTCAAGCCGTACAGCTGAAGACTGCGAGCTCTTCCTTGTCGAAGGTGACTCGGCAGGCGGTACCGCAAAGCAGGGTCGTGACCGTCAGTTCCAGGCCATCCTGCCGCTGCGAGGCAAGATCCTCAATGTGGAGAAGGCTATGGATCACAAGATATTTGACAACGCCGAAATCACTGCCATGTTCCGTGCTCTCCGTGTCACTATCGGCACCGAGGACGACCCCAAGGAGGTGAACATTTCCAAGCTTGCATATCATAAGATCATCATCATGACCGATGCCGATGTCGACGGATCGCATATTGCCACTCTGCTTATGACATTCTTCTTCCGTCGTATGCGTCCGGTGATAGAAAACGGTTATCTCTATCTTGCAACTCCGCCGCTCTACAAGTGTACCAGAGGTAAAGTGGAGGAATATTGCTGGACCGATCAGCAGGTACAACAGTTTATTCTCAAGCATGGCGACAAGACCAAAGTACAGCGCTACAAAGGTCTTGGTGAGATGAGTGCACAGGAACTCCGCGATACAACCATGGCTCCAGAGCACCGAATGCTGAAGCAAGTGCAGATAAGCGATGCGGCAGAGGCCGACCGCATATTCTCGATGCTCATGGGCGAAGATGTGGCTCCGCGCCGTGATTTCATAGAAGAAAACGCAAACTATGCCAATATAGACGCCTGATACATCCGGCCATACAGGAGGCCGGCGGTGTCAGCAGAATTGTCAGCAAGACCAATACACAGCAAAGCGTGTCGGCCGGGAAATATTCTCGTCGGGCACGCTTTGATTTAACAATTATGGGCATGCAAGCGTTTTCATAGTAGACAGACGGCCGCGTTTTTATCTGACGGCAGGCCATATAACTTATAATTCAAGACCGAAACAAATACATTATGGCAAATAAAAAACAGTCTTCATCGCGAAAGGTATCGACTAAGAATCTGCATGCCGAAGTGACCAATTATATAAGTCAGCAAAAAACAGCGACATTCAACTATAAGCAGGTGGCATATGCCATTGGTGCCGACACTCCGGCTGCTCATCGGGCCATAGCTCTGCTGTTGGCAGAGATGGCTTTCGACGGTGATCTTATAGAAGTTTCGCCGGGAAAATACAAGGCTCCGCAGCGAAGCAATGTGACTACGGGTGTGTTTGTGCGTCGTAGCAATGGTAAGAACAGTGTGCTTACCGATGATGACGGTGAGACAATTTTTGTGGCCGAACGCAACTCAATGCATGCTCTTAACGGAGACAAGGTCCGTGTTATCGTGGCGGCTCGCCGTAGAGGAGTGGAGCCGGAAGCCGAAGTGATAGAGATCATAGAGGAAAAGGAGCAGACATTTATCGGCACTTTGCAGGTGGCGCGTCAATATGCGTACTTACAGACCGACTCCAAGTTCCTTGCCACAGACATACTTATACCTCGTGCGAAACTCAAAGGCGGCAAGACCGGACAAAAAGCCATAGTGCGCATCACGTCATGGCCCGATGACGCTAAAAATCCGATAGGAGAAGTGGTGGATATATTGGGCCAGACCGGTGACAATACGACTGAGATGCATGCTATTCTGGCTGAATTCGGTCTGCCTTACCGCTATCCGGAAAATGTCAACGCCGCTGCCGAGCGCATGGGCGCAGGAATCACTGATGAGGTAGTGGCTCAGCGCGAAGACATGCGTCAGGTTACAACATTTACCATTGATCCTCGTGATGCAAAGGACTTCGATGATGCGTTGTCGATACGTCGTCTGCCCGATGGAAATTATGAGGTAGGTGTACACATCGCCGATGTGACCCACTATGTACAGCCCGACTCATTGCTTGATAAGGAGGCTCAAAAACGTGCCACTTCGGTGTATCTGGTGGATCGCGTTGTGCCGATGCTCCCTGAGCATCTGTCGAACGGCATATGTTCGCTGCGTCCTGACGAGGACAAGCTTACGTTCTCCTGTATATTTGTAATGAACGAGAATGCAGAGGTGCTGAAATCTCATATAGCCCGTACGGTGACACGTTCCAACCGTCGGTTTACATACGAGGAGGCTCAGCAGATTATCGAGACCGGATCGGGCGATTACGCCGAAGAGATACTTACTCTCGACCGCATGGCCAAGATTCTTCGCAAGACACGATACGATAACGGCTCGGTGGAGTTTGATCGCCGGGAGGTGCGTTTCGACATCGATGAGACCGGACATCCGGTGAGTGTGTTCTTCAAAGAATCCAAAGATGCCAATAAACTTATAGAGGAGTTCATGCTTCTGGCTAACAAGACGGTGGCAACTGTCATAGGCAAGCCTGCGGGGCATAAGAAACCTAAAGCATTTGTGTATCGTGTGCATGACATGCCAGATCCCGGGAAACTTGCCGATCTGTCAAAGATAGCGCGTACGTTCGGATTTAAGGTGAAGGAAACCGGATCGGCACGCGATGTCAATCGCTCGATCAATCGCATGCTGGCTGATGTGAAAGGTCTCGGCGAGGAAAATTTCCTGTCAACTCTTGCCATACGCTCCATGGCCAAGGCTATATATACCACCACCAATGTTGGACACTACGGTCTGGCATTTGACTATTACACTCACTTCACATCGCCTATCCGACGCTATCCGGACATGATGGTGCATCGTCTGCTTGAACGCTATCTGAATGGCGGACGTAGTGTCAATCAGGCTAAACTCGAAGAACAGTGCAAGCATTCGAGCGATATGGAGCAGCTTGCGGCCAGTGCCGAGCGTGCGTCAATCAAATACAAGCAGGTTGAGTATATGGGTGACCATATGGGAGAGGTGTACGATGGAGTGATATCAGGTGTGACTGAATGGGGGTTGTATGTCGAACTTCGCGACAACATGTGCGAAGGGCTTGTGCCGGTGCGTGATCTTGCCGATGATTACTACGACTTCGATGAGAAAAACTATTGTCTTGTAGGACGTAGGCGTGGCGCACGTTATCGCCTTGGAGATGAGGTGCGTGTGAAAGTCGCCCGCGCAAGTCTTGAGAAAAAGCAGCTCGATTTCGTGCTTGTGGACGACAAGGGCGATCCTGCGCAGTCAGACAATGTGGCACGTGAGATGTCTGTGGCTCAGGCATTGGCTGATAAGCCCGGCAAGAAGCATGTGACTCGCAAGGAAAAGAAAAAGACACGTACCAGACGTAAATAATGAATCACATACACTCATGTCCAATACTGTGACTATAGAAATAAACTCGCTGCGCTGTCATTCCTTTCATGGGGTGATGGCGCAGGAGCGTAAGGTGGGTAACATGTTTGAGGTGACAGTGCATCTGCGCTATCCTGCGGATGACGCTGTGGACTTCGATCGACTCGATGGTACTATCAATTATGCCGAGGTGTGCGGAGTGATACAGGAAGTGATGTCACAGCCCTCAGATCTGCTCGAACATGTGTGCGGCCGGTTGCGACGCCACATCATAGACCGTTGGCCCCGTATAGAGGGTGGTCGTATCCGGATAACCAAGCCTGCGCCTCCCATACCGGGTGTGTGCATAGAATCCGTGGCTGTGAATCTGGAGTGGTAGACCGCTCTGTGATATTATGAAAAAACATTGAGAAACGATGATTAAGGACAAACACGATATATCAGTGCGTGGCGCACGTGTCAACAATCTGAAAGAGGTCAATGTCGACATACCTCGTAATCAGTTCACCGTTGTTACCGGACTTTCCGGTTCGGGAAAATCTTCATTGGCTTTTGATACTCTTTATGCCGAGGGACAGCGTCGCTATGTGGAGAGTCTGAGTGCATACGCACGACAATTTCTTGGCAAGATGGCCAAGCCCGAGTGCGACAAAATTCAGGGACTGCCGCCTGCTATAGCCATAGAGCAGAAGGTCAATACACGCAATCCGCGAAGTACGGTGGGTACTTCCACTGAAATTTATGACTATATGCGTCTGCTTTTCGGACGTATTGGCATAACATATTCGCCAGTGAGTCATGAACCGGTGAAAAAACATACGGTCGACGATGTGCTCAACACCGCTCTGTCGTATCCCGAAGGCACACGTATTGCTGTGGTCACGGGAATATCTCTGCCGGAAGGACGCGACATGGCCGCGCAGCTCGACATATATCTGAAGGAAGGCTACAGCCGTCTGGTACGCGACGGCCGATTTGTGGATATAGCCGAGATATTGTCGGCACCGGAGTCTGTTGGCTCGGCCGATGGTTACGATCTGCTCATTGACCGTCTGGCCGTAGCACATCAGGGCGATGAACTGAGCCGTCTGGCTGATTCGGCTGAAACGGCATTTTTTGAAGGACATGGCAGGGCTTCGCTTTTGGTGTGGGCCGACGGAGAAATGAGGCGTCATGACTTTTCGGTGCGATTCGAGGCCGACGGCATGACTTTTGTGGAGCCGACCGAACAGATGTTTAATTTCAATAATCCTTATGGCGCGTGTCCGGAATGCGAGGGATTCGGCAAAACCATAGGTATTGACGAACGCAAGGTGGTGCCCGATCCGTCGCTATCGGTTTTTGATGATGCCGTGATGTGCTGGCGTGGCGAGAAGATGGGCGAGTGGAAGCGAGAGCTTATTCATCTGGCTCCGCACATCGGCTTCCCGATCCACAGAGCTTACAGTGATCTTACCGACGAACAGAAACACTTTCTATGGCATGGTAACTCACGGTTTGGAGGCATATACGGATTTTTCAAGATGGTGGAGGAAAACCAGTACAAGATACAGTATCGTGTGATGCTTGCCCGCTATCGTGGAAAGACAACGTGTCCGGTGTGTCATGGAAGCCGCTTGCGTGCCGACGCATCGTATGTGAAAGTAGGGGGGAAAACCATTACAGAGCTTGTGCGGATGCCGGTGACCGAGCTTGCGGAGTTTTTTGACAGTATTCAGCTCACCGAAACACAGGCTGTGGTGGCACAGCGTGTACTGACAGAGATACGTCACCGGTTGGCATTTCTCATGGATGTCGGGCTGGGATATCTGACACTCGATCGTCTGTCGGCCACATTGTCGGGCGGTGAAAGCCAGCGTATCAATCTGGCCACTTCGCTTGGGAGCAGTCTTGTGGGCTCGCTGTATATTCTCGACGAGCCGAGTATCGGGTTGCATTCCCGCGACACAAAGCGTCTGATAAGTGTGTTGAGAAAGTTGCAGCGGATAGGCAACACGGTGGTTGTGGTGGAGCATGACGAGGAGATAATGCGGGCTGCCGATTATCTGATAGATGTAGGCCCTGAGGCCGGACGTCATGGAGGCAAGATAGTATATCAGGGACCTGTATCGGATTTGAAGTCGGCATCTGAAAGCTACACGGTGCGATATCTCAACGGCGAAATGACGATACCTGTGCCTAAGACGCGCAGAAAGTGGCGCGACTATATCGAAGTGGTAGGTGCGCGCGAGCATAATCTCAAGAATATCAATGTACGCTTTCCTCTTCAGGCTCTTACGGTGGTGACAGGTGTGAGCGGTTCCGGTAAGTCGACTCTGGTACGTGACATATTGTACCGTGCGCTTCAGCGTCGGTTTGATGAGGTGGGTGATGCTCCCGGACTGCATACGACGCTTCGTGGCGATCTCTCGTCGATAGAGGCTGTGGAGTTTGTAGATCAGAATCCGATAGGTCGTTCGACTCGAAGCAATCCTGCAACGTATCTGAAGGCATATGATGAGATACGCCGGTTGTTTGCCGATCAGCAGGGAGCCCGACAGATGGGATTCGGACCCGGATACTTTTCGTTTAATGCCGAGGGTGGTCGATGCGAGGAGTGCAAGGGTGAGGGGACTATCACTATCGAGATGCAGTTTATGGCGGATATCACCATTCCTTGTGAGGAGTGTGGCGGGCAGCGGTTCAAACGCGATGTGCTCGATGTGCGTTATAGAGAGAAGAATATCAACGATGTGCTCAATATGACCATCAACGAGGCCATAGAGTTTTTCGGAGAATCGACAGGGTCGACTGAAAAAAAGATCGTGAAGCGTCTGAAACCGCTCCAGGACGTAGGACTCGGCTATGTGAAACTCGGACAGAGTTCGTCGACATTATCGGGCGGAGAGAACCAGCGTGTGAAGCTGGCTTACTATCTGGCCATGGAGAAGCCGCGTCCTACCATGTTCATATTCGATGAGCCTACAACCGGACTGCATTTTCACGACATCCGCACACTTATGTCATCGTTTGACCGACTGATATCGCTTGGCCATACGGTAGTGATAATCGAGCACAACATGGATGTGGTGAAGTGTGCCGATCATGTCATAGACATAGGGCCCGAAGGCGGTGATGCCGGCGGCGAGGTGGTGGTGACGGGTACTCCCGAGCAGGTGGCTGCCTGCGAGGCGTCATACACCGGCCGGTATCTTATCGAAAAACTGCGTGATCAGTAGTTTTTAAGCCTGCTGTATGTCTTGATTCCCCGCAGATAGTAGCTGACGAGGATATTGGGTCGTCGTGGCCGGGTGTGCAACAGGTCGTCGGCCGGATGGGTACGATAAGAATGGCGCATACGGGCGAAGTCGCGGTGAGCGCGCCAAATGGCTCGTGCGTTGGCCCAGTCAAATGTAAGGGCATATTTGGCCCACGCTATTGTATCGAGCAGACGTCGGCGCAGCAGTGTGGATCGGCGTGTGCTGTCGGGAAGATTCTTATGCAGCATCAGAAGATTGTTGCGGAAGTTGAGATATGTCTTCTTCGGATTTTTCATGTCAAGACTGCCGCCGCCAAGATGATAGACGTGTGATTCGGGCACCGCATAGATGTAGTAGCCTGCCAGCTGTATGCGCCAGCATAGGTCGATCTCTTCCATGTGGGCGAAAAAATCGGGATCGAGGCCTCCGCATTTCAGATACACATCGTTGCGTACCATCAGAGCTGCCCCAGTGGCCCAGAACACTTCGGCTTCTTCATCGTACTGGCCTGTGTCGCGCTCAAGAGATGCGAGAATACGACCTCGGCAGTATGGATATCCGTTGCGGTCGATGAATCCGCCGCAGGCACCGGCATATTCAAAGTATTCCGGACGGCGGTATGAAAGTATTTTGGGCTGACACGCACCGGTGTGATAGTTGGATGTCATGTGATTGACCAACGGCCGCAGCCAGTCGGAGTCAACGGCCACATCGGAATTGAGCAGTACGGTGTATGTGTAATCGTCGGCATAATGTGCTATGGCACGGTTATAGCCTTCGGCAAATCCGTAGTTTCGGTCAAACTGAAGTAATTCGACCGTGGGAAACTCAGTTTTCAGCAGATCGATAGACCCATCGGTACTGCCGTTGTCGGCCACAATGACCCGGCCAAGCTCAGGCGCTGTGTGACGGACTACTGACGGCAGGAACTCTCGCAAAAGTTTCTCTCCGTTCCAGTTGAGTATTATTACAGCCACAGATGGGCGTACGGGGGATGTCATGACACTACTTCTCCTTTCATCTCTTCACCGTCGAAGTCTGTGAGCTTTACAGGTACCACGGTGTTGGCTATGGCAGACATAGCCGGAATACGTACTTTAATATAGTTGTCGGTAAAACCATACATGTCGTCGCCATGTACCGTATGTTCCACAAGAACCGGGCGTATGGAGTTTTCAAACGAGCGGCTGAAATCGGAGAGCATGCGCTCGGAAATTTCAATCATGGTGTGCGACCGCCGATGCTTCTCTTCCTGTGACACTACATGGTCAATATCGACAAGCGCGCGTGTGCCCGGGCGTTCGGAATATGGAAATACATGTAGTCTTGATATCGGCAGCGACTCTACAAATCGGCGTGAGGTTTCAAACTCTTCGTCGGTTTCGCCGCGTGCACCGACTATCAGATCCACTCCTATAAAGGCATGTGGAATGAAATGTCGTATGGTCTCCACGCGATGTCTGAACAGATCGGTGTCGTAGCGACGGCGCATGAGTTTCAATACCGCATCTGAACCACATTGCAGCGGTATGTGAAAATGTGGCATGAAACGTTTTGATCCGGCTACCCATTCGATCATCTCATCAGTGAGCAGATTCGGTTCGATAGATGATATCCGGTAACGTTCGATGCCATCGACATCGTCAAGAGCCTGCATCAGATCAAAAAAGCTATCCTCTCGACCATGTCCGAAATCACCGATGTTTACGCCGGTTATCACAATTTCTTTTCCTCCTTCGGCTGCAACTTTGCGAGCCTGACGGACAATGTCCTCTATCGAGCCTGACCGACTGCGGCCACGAGCGAACGGTATGGTGCAATATGAGCAGAAGTAGTCACAGCCGTCCTGCACTTTCAGAAAATAACGAGTGCGGTCGCCGCATGCACATGAAGGAGAAAACTCACGTATGTCTTTGGCCGGAGTGACCTCCTTGAGCGGCTTGTGCGAGGACAGCCACTTGCCGATATATTCCATGAGCATGAGTTTTTTGTCGTTGCCGGCTACGATGGCCACACCCGGCAGGGCTGCTACTTCATCGCTCTTGAGTTGGGCATAGCATCCGGTGACCACAATCGCAGCCTGTGGATAGCGACGGTGGAATGTGCGTATGGTCTGGCGGCATTTTTTGTCGGCCAGCTCGGTAACAGAGCATGTGTTCACCACTATGATATCGGGTACATCACCCTGCTGGGCTCTGATAATACCCTTGTCGGCAAGCATGTCGGCCACTGAGGCTGTTTCGGCGAAATTGAGTTTGCATCCAAATGTGTGAAACATCACTTTATGGCTGCCAAAGGTATTGTTGTCTGTCATTATTTTGTAGTCGTATGACTTGTTTTTGTTTTTTTACTATCGCAAAGTTAGCTAAAATTATTCGGCTTGATACCCGGAATTGCGTCATCAACTGAAATATTATATCTTTGTCCATGTATATGTATGGGGCAGAACAACTATAACAGTCGGTCTGTTGTATATATATTCAGACAGGAGCGTAGTTTTAACGTTCATAATCATAATAAGTTATAAAATATAATCATGCTGACAGAGGATCTGCTTAATATATGTGCCGAGAGTTTCCGCAACAATTGGGCTCTTCCGGCTCTGACCGAATATACGTCAGGTGCCACTCTAACCTATGGCGATATGGCACGTCGCATAGCACGTACACACCTGTTTTTTGAACTGAATGGCGTGAAGCCAGGCGACAAGATAGCTCTGATGGGTAAAAACACGATCTCATGGGTGGTGTCGTATATGGCCACACTGACTTATGGTGCTGTGATAGTGCCTATATTACAGGAGTTTAATCCACGCGATGCGCAGCACATCATCAATCATAGCGATGCTGTGATGCTTTTTGTTTCCGACAGTGTGTGGGAGACTCTTGACTTTGACAGTCTGCCGGCAATAAAAGTGGCTATGTCGCTTGACCGCAATGAGGTGCTTGGCTCTCACACATCGGGCGATAGGGCGCGTAAGGTGCTTGATGCCACGGCAAAGGCGTTCAATAAGCGTTATCCGAATGGTTTCGGAAAAGGTAATGTGAAGTATCGGATGTATTCGCCCGATTCTGTGGCTGAAATCAACTATACATCGGGTACCACCGGATTCAGCAAAGGGGTGATGCTTACGCTAAACAATCTGTGTGGCAATGTGCTGTTCGGAAAACATTCCAGGCTTCACTATAAAGGTTCACGATGTCTGTCGTTTTTACCGCTGGCTCACGCTTATGGTTGTGCGTTTGACATGCTGGCGCCGCTGTGTGTCGGTACACATGTGACACTGCTTGGCAAACTGCCTACACCAAAACTGCTTGTCAAGGCGATGGGTGAGGTAAAGCCTACGCTTATACTTTGTGTGCCGCTGATACTTGAGAAAATCTACCGTAAGCAGTTGCTTCCGATCATAAGCAAGCCGTCGATGAGACGCCTTATGGCTTTGCCTATTGTAAACAAGCGTATCTATGCCAAGATCAGGAATAAACTTGTGGAGGCGTTCGGCGGTGAGTTCGAGCAGGTGATAGTGGGTGGTGCGCCGCTCAATCGGGAGGTAGAGGAATTTCTCTATCGTATCAAATTTCCGTTTTCGGTGGGCTACGGCATGACGGAGTGCGGTCCACTCATCAGTTTCACGCCTTGGCGAGAGTTCATCCCGGGCTCTTCAGGACGCACTCTTAAGGGGTTGATGTATTCCAAGGTGTTGAGTGATAACGAGGTGTGCATCCCCGGGGAGATATGTGTCAAGGGAGAGAACGTGATGAAAGGATATTACAAAAATCCTGAGGCTACTGAAGCCGTGCTTGATAAAGACGGATGGTTGCACACCGGTGATATGGGTACGATAAGCAATGCCGGCACCATATTTATAAAAGGGCGTTACAAGACCATGATCCTTACGGCCAATGGTCAGAATATCTATCCGGAAGAGATAGAGGCAAAGCTCAACAATATGCCTTATGTGGCCGAGAGCCTGGTAGTGGAGCGTGGCAAAAAACTTGTGGCTCTGGTGTATCCCGACTATGAGGCCATGGACAAGGCGCGTCTGCGCATAGAGATGATGCCTCAGATAATGGAGAAGGTGCGCGAACAGCTCAACAGAATTACTGCTCCATACGAGCGCATAGATGAGATTCAGCTGCGGGCTAATGAGTTTGAGAAGACACCGAAGCGGTCGATAAAGCGTTATCTGTATCAGTAATGCAATAGAATTACGACATAGATCTGTTATACGAAGGAAACGGATATATTTCAAGATTCAATTTACTCCGAAAAACTGCGACCGTGAATGATCGGTGTTATTTTTAATGCCATAAGACATGGTTTAAAGGAGGAGTAAGTTTAAACTTTAGAGATTCCTATTTGTGTCTGTTTCTGTCCGCAGTAATGCCATATTCTTCCGCCATTCGTTGATGGCAAAGAATATGGCTATCATTAAGACTAATATGAGAGCAATACAGAATATTGTCGCCATTGAGAAATAGGATTATAAGTCGTCCATGGCTTTTGCATTGATGGTATCCGTGTTTATCCTATCCCAATATTGAAGCTTAACAAAACAGGATTTTAATCGTTGGTGTCCCAATGATAGTTTAATATCTCCTTTGGGCGTTGCAAAAATTGTTACATAGATGCATTTGTCTAGTTTCAAGCATTGTAGTTTTTGAAGATTGTCGGTTGCATAATCTTGAAACTCCTCCACGCATTCTGCGGGATCTCCGTATTTCTCTGTCAACATTTTTTTTAGGTGCAGGTAGTTCTCTTCCAAAGAATACCAATCATCTTTTTTGGGGAAGATAACGCTGATTGTATTAACTATATCTGAATTGGTCATAGTCGAAACACTAATCAGACATCCTTTGAACCCTGCGAAATCTCCTTGCAGGATCGCTGTGCCATCGTCATGTGTGTCAATATATGAGAATCCGGCAGATTCCATTTTGGAAACATACTCTCTTAAAGTGCCGTCAATCGGAACGCCTTTGAATTTGAGATGTTCATTAGAATTTTGTGCAATAGATGCAATGTGACAAAGTAGTAAGGTGACAAGAAAAATAATTCTGTTCATCGGATTGAAAAGTTATAGTTATAATTAGAATTTAGGGCGTTTAATCGGTATGATTGCCTGGTTTTCAGGCTTAGTTGACCATTGAACTTGCCATGTTGCGCCGTCTATTTTATCGAGGAGAATAAAATTAAATATGTTATTCGTGGAATAAAGTTCAAATCTTCCATTTGTCAAATCTGTTGCCAATGCAGTTGTATTTAGGGGTATTTCAAATCGGTAATCATCATCTTTGACACTAAATTGAACTTGCCACATTTTGCCGCTGCGGGTATCTAATTTGATAAAAGTCCACATATTCTCAGTTGGATAAAGTTTGAATGGGAAGAACATCGATTGTTCATCCTTGGGTTTCTCCTTTTCGGGGGGGATGTCATTTGAACAGTCTGTAAACCCGAACGAAAGCAGGATTAACAACATTATATACAGTTGCTTCATAGGTATTATAAGCTCTCCAAGTTCCAAAAGAGCGGTTAAATGAAACACGAAGCGTGGAACTGTAATGCCACGTCTTAGTGTGAAGGTGGTCGGAGAACCTTTATAGACAGATGTGGGAATTAACAGCCCCACGCATATGCGTGGAGACGGTTAAGCCGACTCTTGTCTATGTTGTGAATAGTTTCCGACGCTTTTCACACGCAAGGAGAAGACATAACGCCTCTTTTTAATCAAAATGTAATGATAGGATTTCTCCTAGTCTGTCACAAAATTACAACTTTTTACGGCTAATGTCAATAGCTAACGTAAAATAAGTATAGTTTGGTTTTAGATATATCCATATAAATGAACCAAACTTATGAATATGCGCAGGGCAAAAGAATACAACAAATAATAACTAACGGCTACAAAGTAAGTATGAATGGTTGGTTTTGATCGTACTTAGATAAGTTGTTGGTGTCAGAGGTATGACGTCTGTGTTTGTTCGGAGCCGGAGCCTGATTGCCGTTGTGATTTTCGGATTTCGTTTCTGATCCAGAGTATCACATATACAACAAGGGCGGTGGCCGATATGATGCAAAGTGTGAAATGTTCATCGAACGAAGAGAAGTATTGCATGGTGCCTGTTAGAGCCATCACCATGCCTGCGATGCACCATACAATTATGTTGACGCGTGGAAACAATCCAACAATACCAAGACCCGAAAGACTTGCGATGCCGGCAAATACGGTGATGCGGTCTATCGTGGCGTAGTCGTCGGTAAAATAGCTCGAATTGTCGAACAGGAAGAATGTCCATGCAGTGGATACCAACATACAGATGAAGGCCAGTGTCCATAGTGGGCTGAACCGTGATTTTTGCTGGCGGATATAGCTTTCCTGACGGGACATTCCTGAGCGAGCATGATTCAGTTCGGTACGCAACAACATGTTTTCACGTTTCATATCGGAAAGCTGGTTGCGGAGGTTGATGATTGTTTTGTGTTGTTCGGCAGATGAGGTGCTTTCGGATGGGATCTCGTCGAGTTGAGCTCTCAGTAAAGACACTTTTTTGCGCAGGCGCTGATTTTCATAGGCCAGATCATCGGCAATGCTTTCAGTGGTGTCTCTTTCCGGTCTTTCGGTTGTGTCGAAAACCTGTTGCAGGGCCTGCATCAGTGCTTTCGCATCGGGGTATCTGTCGGCAGGATTTTTTTCAAGACATCGCATGATCACCTGCTCCAGTCCGTCGGGATAATCTTTAACGTACGTTTCGCCCGGAAATGCTTTCTCGAAAGTCTTGCGTCGCAAAGGCTCGATGGGTGGCGGGGTGTCCTGCTTGTGTTTCTGGAACACTTCAAAGCGTGCGGGCTCCAGACCTTTGCCTTCGATATCGAGTACAAAGGGGACTTGTCCGGCCAGTACTTCATAGAGCAGTATGCCCAGACTGTAAACGTCGGAGGCCGAAGAAATCTGCTTGCCGTCGAGCTTTTCCGGAGAACTGTATTCGTAGGCTCCGTCGCCACGAGAACTGCTTTTCACACAGTGATTGTCCTGTATGGCAAGTCCGAAATCGAGTAGTACAAACGAACCGTCGTAGGATCGCCGCATGATGTTGTTTGAATGCAGGTCGTTGTGGTTTACACAGTATTTGGCAATGAGTTGTGCTTCTTTCTCAGGATCGATGATGAATTTTGATCCGTCGTCGGGGTCGGCGGTAAGGTCGTCGGCTTCGGGGTCCATGAGAAATCTGTACAGATCGGCGTGGCAGTAAGCCAAGGCTCCTACTATCTGTGTGGCGAAACGCCGCACTTCGTCCATCGGCATCCATGGTTTTTCCTTGAGATACTCCATGAGTGTCATGCCGTCGACATAGTCCATCTCCACCACAGCCTTGTTGTCGATGAGCCGTGGCTGATATATGTGCACTATATTGGGGTGACTGCCGTTGCCTATCTTTAGCAGTACGCGGCATTCGTTGAGAAATGTCCGGTACTTGGGGTCGTTGTAGTCGTCCACTATACCGTTTGAGACTTTAAGCGCTCGTACATATCCAAGGTCGGCATGCCGTACTTTATAGACAGAGGCAAACGCTCCTTCGCCTATTTTGCGAAGTTTTTCGTATTCTTGTAAAAATAAGGCCATACTTATGGATGATTATTGTTTGTCGGAAGAGAATAGCAGTAGAACGGATTTTCCAAGTTCGATCATGTCGCCGTGGTTTATCGGATGCATCGAATGTACATCGCTCAGTTCAAGGGCTTTTTCATTGTGAATAAGTTTGGTGGGGCTGCCTCCCGTGCTTCGGCAGCCTCCGGGACAGGCCTTGAGGTAGAATCGGTTGTTGCGATATATGATGTCGGCATGGGCGCTACTGACAAAACTGTTGGCTTGCATGGCTGTTTCGTCAGCGGGAGCGTTTTCGATCACAATGTCATTGATGCGATATGATCCGGAATGCTGGCCAGTGTGTCCACGGCCGATGTGGTATACGGATTTTTTCTCGCCATCAAGGATGTAGTATTCCTGCTCAAGCGATCCTGATCCAGAGATGAGTGAGATTCTTGCATTGTTGTGGCCATCTGTGTGGGTTTCCGGCTCGGGAATCTGCCATGAACAATATAGTGCGTTTTTGACCACAGTACGGGATGCCTTGATGTCTTCTTTTACGGCAAACCGTAGTGTTATGCTACCAGCTCCTACGGCTTCAAGCATAGCATTGTCGAGAGCCAGGCGCAAATTGTCGAGCATTTTATCGTCGGCCCACGCATAGGCGAGCGGGTCGTAATCCGGTGAGTCGACTTGTACCCATATTACCAGATGGGCTAATGCCGATGCGGTGGTGCCGATGGCACTTTTCATGGTGTCGACGATGAGTTTTACTGCTCGATCCCGATTGTCGATGGCATTGTCGAGGATATCAGTGTCAACGTCTGCCGTAGCTGTGCCGGTTTCAGGAGAGAAATCTGAGGAATCTGCATCAGGCTCGTTTCCACCGACCATGACTCTGGTCACGAATTCAAATCCTTTCTTAATACTGTTCCACATAAATATTATGCTGAGATGAGTACATATAATAAATTATCATTTAACATAACCTGATTGTTCAAGTACAGGTAGCACAATGTCGCGTACCACTCCGAGTGCTTTTCCTGATCCTGCCTTTTCGGTACGTTCGAGGCGCATGGCTACTGCTATCGGATTTCCTTCGGTGCGGGGTTTTATAAAGAAAATGTACCAAGCGTCGTTGGGGGCTTCACCTTGGCGGTCGCCGCGCTCTGGTGTGCCTGTCTTTCCTCCAATGGAAAATCCCGGCTCGGAAGTAAAGGATGACAGAGACCAGTGATGTGCAGCTTCGTTTTCCATCATTGTCTGCATGACGTGTGCCGATTCATTCGATAATATTCTGACCGGTGTGGCTGTCTCGGTTTTCTTATGGCCATGGCTCAACACGTACCTTGTGGGTACGAATGAGCCGTCGTTGGCAACCAGAGATGCTACTCTTGCCATGTTGAGTGGTGTGGCTCGCAATGCTCCCTGCCCCCAGGCCATGGCTGTGCCCCAGACGTTCCATTTAAGGTTGTTACGCCATTTCATGCGTTGTCCTTGTCGCTCTTTCATATACATGTCGTAGATGCGATAGCTTTCTCGTGCCACATCGTCGAATATTGTGTTATAAAGCGAGTCTGCACCGATTTCTCCCTGATAGAAGAAGTACGGAGTGGCACTTTTCACCGGGCTGCTCATGTCGTTGTTGATACGTGCGCCAATGGTGCTGTAGAGGGTTTTGAGCTGTGGATAAAGTCTGCAATCGTTGAGCAGGTTGATGAAGTAGTTGTTTGACGAGCTTACGATGGCCCGGTTCATGTCCACGTATCCCGACGGGTCCACTCCCTGGTGCACGGTTTCGTGCGATGGAATGTTGTAAGTCTTTAATGCTACGGTTGGACCTTTTGCCATGAGTCCTGCAATGCCCGACATGACTTTGGCTGTAGATCCGGGGGCTGTCTGGAATGTAAGACCGAGATCCCGCTCAGTTATAGGAGTATGATGCCCGGGAAGTGATTCATGAGGAGCATCGCTGAAAATACGCATGTCGTTGAGCATGGCTATGGTGTCCTGATCTGGTAGCGGATAATTGGCTGAACATAGCAGATCGCCGTTGGCCGCGTCAAGTACAACCACAGACGCACGCAATCGGTCCAGTGATCCAAACACGGGGTCTTCAGGAATGCGTTCAGCCAACGCATTCTGCATGCGGGTCTGTAACGCGGCATCGACGGTGAGTCGGATGTCACGTGTATGACGTATCTCGTTGTGTTTATCGATCAGCGGATTTTGCTCAGATCCATAGTTCAGATAAGGCAGCACTACCGAATAGTCGTACATATTGCGGCGGAATTGTTCGGTATGCTTGGGCATGAAACGGTTTTCGCGATATTCTTCGGATGTCATTTCCACTGTCGATACCGGTATGTCAAGACCTCTCAAGTCGGCAAAATGCCGGTATTCGGCCAGATATCCAGTGGGATTGTCCACTGAATAGCTGTAGACTTTCTTAGTGTTGGCATCGCCTGTCATGAACAGCATCTGGTTGCCAAACGGATAGTAACGGCGTTTGTGTTTGTTGGCTTCCTTTCGCAGACTCTCTTCACTCAGGCCGGCCTTTATAAGCTCGGGCATGGCTTCAAGAAGTTCCTGTCGGGAGTTTGTGGCCAAGGGAAGTCCGTTTCGGTCGTAGATGTTGCCTGAATTCATTTT
Source organism: uncultured Muribaculaceae bacterium (assembly GCA_910578305.1). Classification (GTDB taxonomy): domain Bacteria; phylum Bacteroidota; class Bacteroidia; order Bacteroidales; family Muribaculaceae; genus Paramuribaculum. The sequence goes on along the minus strand of CAJTQH010000040.1, from coordinate 4,413 downwards.
GTGCAGCGCCAGTTCGATACGAGGATTATATTCTACTACACGCGCTCCCATGGTATTGGTTATGAAGGCAGGGCGAAGCAGTATGCTGTCTTTGTCTGTTATCTGATACTTGACGAGAGCAGCTGTAATGACAAGTCCGCCGAAAATAAACATCAGCGCTCCTGCGGCTATCGCGCTGTCGTAGGATGCGGCGTACTTTCGCTGGCTTTCCGATCCGGTAAGACGGGATGCAGCCACAATGACTCCTGTCATAGCAAGGGAGATGACCAGTCCTGTTCGTCCGTAGCTGAGAAACGGCACGGATATACCGGTAAGCGGTATCAGTCCCAGCGAGCCCAATACGATGAACAGAAACTGTACTCCGTTGACGATGGCTATGCCCATGACAAGATACATCACAAACGGATGTGCCGCTTTGCGTCCTATCAAGAGTGACCGGTGGACAAATGCCACAAAGCATATGATCACGACCATGAGTCCGGCCATACCGAGCATCTCTCCTATGGATGTGAACATCATGTCGGTGTGGCATGCCGGTACGAGAGATGGGTTGCCGAGCCCGAGTCCCATGCCCCATAGGCCGCCGGAAGCAAGGCTCCACAGCCCTTGTGCCACTTGATCGCCTCCTGTCACGTGGTTGTTCCATACACCGCTCCATGCCATTGATGTGCGGTCGAGCAGGCGAGCGGCTTCGGTGTCGAGTCCGATGGACTGAAGGATATATCCTCCAAAGGCAAACATCACTATGAGCATGTTGAGCAATATGGCACTCTCATATATCTGGCGATTGCGTACGCGGCCATAAATGATCCACACCACAAGCCATCCGGCAGCTACGAGGATCAATATGATTTTTGATGCTCCAAGCCACCATGCGGTGAGCATCATGGAGGTGAAAGTTACGAATCCGAGCAGCAGTTGCGCGAAGTCGCGCCGAGCCATCGAGTAGATGAGGATGAATGTGACGAGAAGCACAAGTGCCGGCCCCATGTCGCTGAGCACGGTGAGATATATGAGTATGAGTGCTGCCATCACTATCGCAATCACAATCACCGAGCCTATCTGGCGGCGTCGGGTGAGAGGTGTGGATTTCTGTGAGAATGCTTGCAGGAGCATGGCGTTTTCAGCAAAAAAGGCCGCTATGAATATTACTATGAGGTATTTGCTGAGCTCGCTTGGCTGAAACCATCCGAGATTGACTCTCGCATCGCTGCCTTCGGGTCCAGAACCGAAAAGAGCAAGACTCAGTATGAGCAGCAGTGCCAGAATAAGATACATGAATCCGGAGGACAATGACCATGGGATGCTTTTTTTCAGCGACCCCGGAGTGTCTGATATTTTGTTGTAAAGTTCTGCAATGGCATCAAACGGCAGTATTCCGAGCTGTATTCGGCTTTTGCCGTTGTAGTATTTGGCGAAATTGATACATGACATTATGGCCATGGCTCCGAGTCCGATGCCTAATGCCTGAGCCATAACAGATCCAATTGGTTTGTCGAGCAGCGGATTGTTCATGGCATATGTGGCCAGCAGACCGATGCCGGTGAGTGCCATGACAATGATGAGCAGCGGATAGTCGCTGCGTGTGTGCATCAAGCGGTCGCGTATCACGGTGAGTGCTATCATCAATGCCCATCCGACGATGTAGATGATGATACCTGTCCAAAGTCCGCTTTTCCATTGAGCGGGAGTGCGTACGAGCAGCGAGCGGTCGGCTTTCAGCATCTGGTAGGCACGTGAATCGAGTGGTGAAAGCACATGTGGCGTCTGCTTGAATGATAGTGTGAGATCGTGGTCAAGACTGCCTGAAACGGTTCCTTTCTCACGTCCATACTGAAATCCCGGCGACACCGGCAACACACTGTATGATCCACCGGGTTTTACGTGAAATCGCACAGTGCCAGAAGCGTCGGTGGTGGCATATCCCAAGGTCGAAGACACAGGCACAAGTTTATGGCTTATGGCTTGTCGGGATGTGTTTTCGGCAATTGAGTCGTAACGGTGCTCGCGAAGCCGCACGGTAATGCCGTCCACCGGATCGGTGGAATTGCGGTCGCGGTTGCTTATCTTTACTGTAATCTCTCCTCCAAGCAGTCTGTCGCCGAACTCCGAAGACGGACTATGTGGCATAGACCGCCACTCATCGTCAATGCCAAGATTCACATAGTCGGCACTGACGCGGCTTCTGAGCAGTTGTCCGCCATATCGCATGGCTGAGTCGGCACTGATCTTGAAATTCGTGGTGTTGATCTGACCAAGATTTTCCAGATGTCCGGATTTGGTATCTGCAATGCGTCCACACAACCAAGAACTGATCACAGCCGCATCTGCAGGATCGTCCACGTATCCGCCCCGGAGAAGGAATACGTTCAGCGAGTCGGATGAAAGGCTGCTGTCGAGCACGGCTGCTCGTCCGTCGGCAAGTTGGCGATCGGCTTCGGCAAGCATCGGCTCGACATTCCGCATGAGAGACATCATGCCGAGTACAAATCCGGCGACACACAGCACAAAACCGGCTATTACTCCCTTTATATTCATGCTTCAGGCGGTGTGGTTTTGGAATTGCGTATTGTTGTGTTTATCGAGTCCAGATCGTGCTGAAGTATGGATCTGCGGCTCTGAAGAGATTCGATTTCTGCATCGATCTGCTGTATGCGCATGCGCAAAGTGTCGGCCGGGTGTGTCAAGGAATCGGACTGTAGCAGGCTTGCGGAGTCAGAGGCCAGCTCGTTGCTGACAGGTATAACAATGGTCGATGAGTCGAGTCCGTATGTGTCGCTGTGGCCTGTTCTCGGAGAGAAACCGCGTAGAAGCATAAATGCCAGTCCTACGCCCAATACTATTGCAAGCGGTAACCAGAGCAGAAGTTTCAGTCGTCGGCGAGACTTTTTGTGGGCAGTAACGTGCTCTGAGATATATAGTCGATCAGTTGAGTTGGATTCGTTTTCGTCCGATAATGTGTTGTCTGTGGGTTCATGAGTGTCGGCTGTGATGTGCTGCTTCATGTCTATCCGGGCTATCACTACTGTGATATTGTCTTTGCCTCCTGCCTGCTTGGCCATTCCGATGAGTTGCTTTACCTCGGATTGTGGCGATCTGTCGGCAGAGAGAGCCGATGCGATCTCTGCAGTCATGAGCATGTCGCTGAGTCCGTCGGAACATAGCAGAAACTGGGTAGATGAGTTGAAAGGATATATGGCAGCGTCTATGAAATTTGGGTCGTCGGCCATGTGCAGTGTTTCTCCGAGTGAACGCTGTATCAGATTTCGCTGTGGATGGTTCATGGCTTCGGTTTCTGTAAGGTCGCCAATTTCTTCGCGGAATCCAACCATTGAATGGTCGTGACTCAGTTTAACCAGACGGTCACCACTGTACTGATAAAGTCTGGAGTCGCCTACATGAGCCATATATAGCACACAGTTTTCGAGGTCGATAAGCGCGGCTGTGGCTACACATCCCATCTGTGACAGTTGCGGCCTGGCTTCTTTGTTACGTATGATCTCGTTGTTGGCTTCCACAACAGCTTGTTTTATAAGGGCGAGAGGATGCGTACCGCGAAAATCCTCGATATGTTGTTCGATAGTGCGTCTGGCGATCTCGGCTGCGACTTCGCCGCCTTCATATCCGCCTATGCCGTCGATGGCTGCACACAGCATGAAGGTGTTGTTCCACACATACCGGGCTATGTAGTTGTCTTCATTGTTAGTACGCACACATCCGGTGTCTGTGGCTCCATAAACGCTTGTCTTCAATATGTAGTCGTTCATCAGAGAATTTTTTTCGGTGTTAATAGGGAGAGTTTTACCTTGATAACAACATGTCACAATGTCTTGAAGTTGATTTCCACATCATTGTTGATGATTATGGATGAATTGTTTGGTAGCTTGTGCGGAGTGTTGGGGTTGCGGTCGACGCGTCGCTCATTGAGCCTTACATCCCCCATGGCAATGATTGAGAATGAGCCGGATGTATCGCGAGTGAGTATCACATGCGGATTCATCACTTCTTCGCTGTCGACAAGCAGGGTTGGAATATCGGACTGCGACATGGCGTTCCGGCCACAGATCTGCAAACGATCCGATTTTATCTGATATGTGGAGAATCTTACGCCGTCTTGTCCTATAAACTGACCGTCGGAGGCTTTTAGTACAGCAACGGCGCTATGGCTGACAGGAGCCTGTGTTTTTTTTACGGCAGGCGATCCGAATCCGAGTTCGTCGCGTGGATCGAAAGTCACGCGGATGATGTTCCGGCTCACCTGATCGAGCCCGCTCAACACTGAAATATTGAGTGCTGACGGTATGGCTTTCATGGAGTTGACGGTGTGCATGGTGGTGACAATGCGGCCTGTCGATGCCGTCGACCGATATTCATCGGACTGCACCAGAGTTGACTTTATGATTATCAGTTTAT
>CAJTQH010000039.1:3701-21496 GCA_910578305.1 uncultured Muribaculaceae bacterium | reverse complement strand
GGCGGAAATGTCGATGCGGCCTTCGGGGTAGGTGTACGGGCGGTGATTGCTTATGGTCATCAGCTGTGCGAAAAACGGTGAGCCTGAATCGTGAATGTCGTCGAGAGTGTGGAGCATCTTGGTATAGGAATCTTCGTCGCATACGCCCCATACGTTTTTGAAGGTGAGGTCGGCTTCGGAATAGTTGTCGATATCCACGACGTCAAAGCCTATGCTACGGAAAAACGGGCCCATGTTGTCGAAATAGCTTTTGCCTCCATAGAAAAATATGGTACGGTATCCTTTGTCGCGGAGCACGCTGCCAATGCCGGTACGTGGTTTAAGGTCGGGGCGTTTTATCAGGCTCTGTCCGGCTGAAGGGGGTAGAGAGAGCGACAATGCCTCGAGTCCGCGTACCGTGCGGTTGCCATTGGCAAACATGCGGTCGAATGCAATGGAATGCCGGTAAAGTGAATCAAGTACAGGTGTGAGCCTCTCGGGATTGCCAAACCGCTCCATAAACGATGCACTCATGCTCTCCATTGTGATCAGTACTATGTTGGCATGGCATTCTGCGGAGTCGGACGGGATGTGGCGGAAATTATTGGCTGTACTATCGTACAGGTCGTGTACTATGTCGGTGGCTTCAGGCTCGGGTAGCGTGCTGTAAAACTGCTTGTAGTCAATGCGGTTTTTCATGAATGCGTCGACAAACCGATCGGGGCCGTTGGCCTGCAGTTCGTTGTAGTACACATTTTCTGATTGCTGCATGTGGGCGAGCAAGTGAAGTGCCCCGGCCGACAGTGCTGCAAGCGCTATATAGATTGCCGATGTGGGGAGCTTCCACGCGGAATGGTAGAGGCAGTCGCTATCGGCTATTTGCTTTCTGAATAATAGCCATGTGGTGGCGGCCGATATGGCGAGCAGCACGGCGGCAAGTGGAATTATTGGGTACGACTCCATGATATTTCCGATGACTTCGGAGGTGTAGACAAGATAGTCGACTGCGATGAAATTGTATCGTACGGCAAATTCATTCCAGAAAAAGTATTCGCTTACACCGTTGAGGAGTGTTGCGCATACGTACAGAAACAGTATTGCTGTGAGCCATATTCGAGTCCATGCGGATCTGATTGACGGAAGAAAATATCTTGCGGCAAAACATAGTGTCCAATACAGCATTATCCATCGCGATGCCTTGGATAATCCTTTGTTGAAGTCTTGCAGAGTAGGGCAGAACCAAGTGAGATATATTGTGCCGGCGGCAAGCAGTGCCATTATGGTGTATGCCACCGTCGGACGATATTTGAAATTACCTATCGACAGCACAAACAAATATAGTGCGACAAGGGATATGATGGCTACAGCGAGATCGTTGACCGCGCCGAAGAAAAACGCACCGCAATATTGCATGAATGTCATGTCAAGTGCCGATATTCCGACAGTGCAGATCATGACAATGCGCAATATGAACCCGGTTGTCAGTGTCAAGCCGATAAGCCGTAATGATATTTGCTTTAGTAGATTTGAAGCTGGATTGGAGATCTTTAGTGTGGTCATAATGGTGAATTTGTTGGTGCAAAAGTACTATATCTAATGCATATGGACAAATTGCAGCAGGCGTTTTTGCGTGAGTAGCAGGCTATACTCAGGATTGCTTTCTAAGTCTAAAAGTGAAAAATGTTTGCAGATTGTTGCCGGAGTAAGAAAAAAATGCTAAATTTGCACTCTGAATTGTGAATATTAAAACGAAAAATAAGATACGGCAATGAAAAGAACATTCCAACCTTCTAACAGAAAGAGAGTTAACAAGCATGGTTTCCGTGAAAGAATGTCCACTCCGGATGGACGCAAGGTATTGGCTCGTCGTCGTGCCAAAGGCCGTGCACGCTTAACTGTAAGCGATTCTATCGCCGGCAAGTAATTGGCCGCATCGCTAATTTAAGTAGGCTGCTTCTTTGAGGAGTGGCCTATGTTATTATATCGGTAGGCATAGTCCGTAATATTAGGATATATCGGTTTTTCTGACTACATTTGTAGTCATCATAATTAATTCTGGTCATGACGAAAGGACACCGTACATTTGGTTTGCTTGGGTTTCCGCTCGGACACTCTTTTTCCAGACGTTATTTTACCGAAAAGTTCAGTAATGAGGGTGTAGATGCGGAGTATGTGAACTTTGAGTTTGACTCGCTGGATAAATTGTCTGAGATATTTCGTCGCTATCCGGATATAAGTGGTTTTAATGTCACCATACCATATAAAGAGAGGATTTTGGATTGGCTCAATGATATTGATGAGACAGCAAGGACTATCGGAGCGGTTAATACGGTGAAAGTTTACCATGATAATACCGATGGATATTGGCTGAAGGGTTATAATACGGATATTATAGGTTTTTCCGATAGTATTTCGTCGATGCTTACATCAGAGTGCCATTCGGCACTCGTGCTTGGTACAGGCGGAGCGTCGAAAGCCGTGATGGCCGGTTTGCGTAAACTTGGCATTGAGGCTATACCCGTGTCCCGAAGAAATGTAGAAGCCGGTTTTTCTTATGCCCGTCTGACTCCCGGGATAGTCAGCGAGCATAAAGTGATAGTGAACACTACGCCTCTGGGCATGTTTCCTGATATATACAGTTTTCCGGATATTCCGTATGAAGGTATCGGAGTGGGGCATGTATGTTATGATCTGGTATATAATCCTGCGTTTACAGCATTTATGGGGAAATGCCGTGATAGAGGAGCCAATGTGAAATGCGGTCTGGAAATGCTGTATGGGCAGGCCGAGGCAGCATGGGATCTGTGGAATAATGAAAACTATTGATTAATTAAGCATAAAACAATTATTTTACGTGTTATGATAAACGAGCAACGTAGCAGTATGATTCATGGAGTACTGCTTATCGCACTTTTTGCATGTGCGTCATTTTACATCGGTGATGCTGATTTCTTTAAGGAAATATCTTTCAGCCCGATGATAATAGGTATAATATTGGGTATGATATATGCCAATTCACTGCGCAATAATCTTCCGGAAACATGGGTTCCCGGCATTCAGTTCTGTTCAAAAAAGATTTTGCGATTGGGTATTATTCTCTATGGATTCCGACTTACATTTGCCGATATAAGTGCGGTAGGCATGTCGGGAATACTCATTGATGCAGTGGTAGTGACAGTGACTATACTGGGAGGAGTGCTCATCGGCCGGTTTCTGAAGATGGACAGTGAGACTGCTTTGCTTACATCTATAGGCAGTGGTATCTGTGGCGCTGCGGCTGTGCTTGGTGCAGAATCTACAATCCAGACCAAGCCATACAAAACAGCTGTGGCTGTGGCTACTGTGGTTATATTTGGGACAATATCGATGTTTCTCTATCCAATTGCATATCGTTCGGGAATATTGGAACTTTCTCCGAAGGAGATGGGTATATATGCCGGAGCTACTTTGCATGAAGTGGCACATGCGGTGGGCGCAGGTGGTGCCATGGGGCCTGAGGTGGAGCCTGTGGCCGTGATAGTGAAGATGATACGAGTTATGATGCTTGTGCCTGTGCTTTTGATCCTCGGTTATTGGGTTGCATTGAAAGCGGCAAGAAACAATAGTGTCGATGGTCGTGGATCAAAAGTGAGTGTGCCATGGTTTGCCATTGGATTTTTGCTCATGATATGCGTTAACTCTGTTTTGCCGTTGCCTGAAAGTGTGATAAAGGGCATAGAGTATTTCGATACATTTCTATTGACCATGGCAATGGCAGCGCTTGGAGCTGAAACCAGTTTCGATAAATTTAAAAAAGCCGGAGCCAAGCCGTTTGTCCTTGCATTGTGCCTTTATATATGGCTTCTTGGAGGCGGTTATCTGTTATCTCGGTTCGTAGCTCCGATCTGGTTGTAGTCGAGTCGGATGTCGCGTTTGCCATTACAATTGTCGTTAGTGCCACTATTGCCTGTGACACTGGCGTTTGTGTGTGGCATAGCACTTCATCTGATATTCGGCAGTGTCTGGATTATCGGAGCGTGCGCACTGGCGGCGGTGATATTGGCACTGCTGCGTAACTATCATGGAGCAGCGGTGGCCGCTGCGATATGGCTTGGTGCGACTGATAGCTATATAATGGTGGCACGTGAAGCAGATCCGACACTTGTCGACAGGGAATTATATTGCAGCGGTGACGTAGTGTCAGTGAGAGAAGGCGACAATTCATTGTCTATGACAATTGAGCTGGATCGTGTATCGGCCGATTCGATGTTGTATGAGCCGGTTGGCCGAACATTGACGCAGATAGTAGTGCCATCGGTGACTCCGGATGTTGCTCCGGGCGATTATATCACATTGAAATGCGTTATGGAGCCGGTGCGTGTGATGACAGATCTGCCGGACGAACTTGATCCGGCCTCTTTTCTTATCAAGAAGCATGTGTTTCTACACGCTATCGTAGGAACACAGGACATTGTGGAGGTGAAAAAAGGAAAGGGGCTGATATCGTGGCTATATGGCATACGTCGCCATATGACAACTTCCATATATCGGAGTCAGTTGTCATCCGGAGCGAAAGAATTTCTTAATACTGTGATAGTTGGCGATGATTCTGGTATGACTGATGATAAGCGCATTACATTCGCTTCTGCCGGCTTGTCGCATGTGTTGGCATTGAGCGGTCTGCATGTGGGATTGATAGCCATGGTGGTGTCTTTAGGGCAATCGCCGGGCTGTGGAGATAGTGACAATCGTAGTGCTGTGGCTTTATGCGGGAATAAGCGGTTTTAGTCCGTCGGTGACAAGGGCTGTAATAATGGCCACGGTATATCTTGTCGGTCGGATCACGCAGCAGAAATCATCTCCGGTAAACTCTCTTTGTCTGGCCGCACTGGTGATACTTTTGTTTGATCCCGGAGCATTGACATCCGTGGGTTTTCAGTTGTCGTTTGCGGCCGCTCTGTCGATCATACTTTTTGCCGAACCGCTCAATCCGGTGCCGCCACGCCGCAGGTTTGCTCATAATGTGGTGTTGTTACTCACAGTTACCGCGTCTGCAATGATAGGAACCGGACTTGTGGCTGCGATATATTTCCATTCGTTTCCGGTGTATTCGTTAATTGCTAATGTAGTTTCGGCCATACTGCTTCCGCCTCTGATGGCTTGTGGACTGCTTCTTTTATTGTTGCATTGCATTGGATTGGAGGGGGTCTGGCTATGTACGGCCGCTAATCAGCTGTATTACGTACTGGAGAGTGTAGCCGAATGGATTTCATCGCTTTCGGGTGCCACAATCGATAAATTGTATGTGTCTTGGTGGATGATGATTCCGTATGCTGCCTCTGTTGGGTCTATGTGGTTTTGGCTTAATAAGAAGCGAGCTATATATGGTATCCTGACTTTTACGTGTGCGTGTGCTACTATGTTGTGTGCGATGCTTATACCAGAGGCGTCAACTGAATCTGCATTATATTTACCGCGAACAACATATCATACAGAACTGGTAGTATATGGGGGTGGCCGCACTCTTGATATTATAACAGACAACATTCAGGAGAATGCGGCGATATTGGATCGGGCGCAACGCCGTTATGCTGACTTTATGGCACGCCGGAACATCGATTCTATTCGTATAGTGGACTCTAAAGACACGACCGATGGCATAACCTATGCACGCCGAAATGAATTTGTGAGTTTCGGATCCCGTGTGATAGCTTTAGCGGATGGTGTTGAATCAGGACGGGCTAAAGTCGATTATGTGGTTGTGAGCCGAGGGTTCAGAGATGAAATTGATATTCTGGTTGATGCGTATAGTCCGGACACTGTAATACTTGCCTATAATCTGCATCCGGGAAGAGCGCAAAAGTATATCAACCGATGCCGTGAACTGGGAGTGCCTTATATCTGGATGCGTGAACGTCCGTGGAAACTTCAGCTGCATTGCAGTTCGCGGTAGCCGATCAGAAAGTATTCACGGGTGTAGTCCGCCGGCCTAATGATACTGTCACCAGCCATTACTATGTCCAGATCCACAGGCACATCGCCTCCTGATTTCTGCTTTGGCTTTCTGCCGGCCAGAACTTCGTATTGCTTGAACAACGTATGCAGTAGCTCTATGGAGTCGCTCCATTGGCCGGCTGCCACGGCATTGAAATATGTGCGTCCGTCACCAGATACGGATGGGGTGCTGTATACGGATGAGATGCGAATGCCGGACAATACCGTAGTCAGATATCGTAGGGCTGTTTTTACCATCGATTCACCGTCGGACATGTTGCTGCCGATGCTTACATATACGATCATGATATCACAAGTCTTTCATAGTTAGTGAAATGCGACGTCGTGAATTGTCGATGTCAAGTATCCTGACTGATACCTGTTGACCTATACTCACTACGTCAAGAGGTGACTTAATGTACTTATCAGACATTTGAGAAAGATGCACGAGACCGTTTTCTTTTATGCCAAGATCTATGAATGCGCCGAAAGCGGTAACATTTACAACTTTTCCAATCATTACCATGCCTTCTTTCAAGTCGTCGAAAGATTGTACTGATGCGTCGAATGTGACTTCTTCGGCTTTTTCGCGTGGATCACGCCCTGGTTTGTGTAGTTCGGATATTATGTCATTGAGAGTAGGTATGCCTATTGATGAAGTGACGTATCGGTGGAGGTCTATTTTTGCAAGAAGATCGGTGTTGCCTATTATGTCTTTCATGTTGCAATTCATATCGCGGGCCATGCGCTCTGCAATATGATAACTCTCCGGATGCACAGCACTATTGTCAAGGGGATTGTCAGATTCGGGCACTCTTATGAATCCGGCACATTGTTTGAACGCTTTTTCTCCAAGTCGGTCTACTTTTAATAATTCTTTGCGTGACCGGAAGGCTCCGTGTGTGGTGCGGTAGCGCACTATGTTGTCGGCGAGAACGGGCCCGATTCCGGCTACGTATGAGAGCAGTCGCGATGATGCCGAATTGACATCTACGCCCACTTGGTTGACGCAACTTTCAACTGTGAAGTCAAGTGATTTTTTCAGTAGCGACTGATTGACATCGTGCTGGTATTGGCCTACTCCTATTGATTTCGGGTCGATTTTGACAAGTTCGGCCAACGGGTCGAGGAGGCGTCGGCCTATTGATACTGCCCCTCGAACCGTAACATCATGATCAGGAAATTCCTGTCGGGCCATATCTGATGCTGAATATATGCTGGCTCCTTGCTCGCTTACAACATGAAGCTGTATGCCGGATGGAAGCGGCATGTCGCGCAGAAATCTGAATGTGTCGCGTGATGCAGTCCCGTCGCCTAAAGCTATAGACTGTATACTATGTTTCTGTATTAGATGTTTGACCGTGGTGGATGCTCCTGATATGTCACATCGAGGTTTGGTAGGATAAATCACCGTATGAGTGATCAAGGTGCCATATTCGTCGAGACATACCACTTTGCATCCTGTGCGATAACCGGGATCAATAGCCATTATGCGATGTCCTCGCAGAGGTGGTTGCATAAGCAGCTGACGCAATCCTGATGCGAAAATTTCTATGGCCGTTGTATCACTTTTAAGTTTTGTATCAGCTGCGAATTCGTTCTCTATAGAAGGGATGATTAGCCGCTTGCAACTATCAGATACAGCAGCTGTCAATATCTGTCGGACACCTTCGGCTGAGGAGCGTTTTATGATAATACGGTTTATCTTATCGATTGCTTCGGTATGATCTATGTCGATTGATACTTTCAGAAATCCTTCACTTTCGCCACGGCGCATGGCCATATAGCGATGTGGGCTACACCGACGCAGTTGTTCTGAGAAGTCGAAGTAGTCACGATATTTTTCGCCTTCGACTTCTTTGCCTTTAATGACTTTCGACGATATGACTGCTGTGTGGCGGAACAAATATCTCACAGCGTTACGTGCCTCCTCACTCTCGCTTATCCACTCGGCGATGATGTCGGACGCACCGGATATAGCAGCATCTGTATCAGGCACCTTGTTGCCGTCGACAACCCGTTCGGCAGCATCTCTGATGTTTAGTGAGTTCTGCTTCATTATGATTCGTGCGAGAGGTTCAAGGCCATTGTCGCGGGCTATGCTTGCTCTGGTGCGGCGTTTTGGCTTGTATGGGAGGTAGATGTCTTCAAGTATTACGCTGTCGAAGCAAGAGTCTATCTTCTGTTTCAGTTCATCGGTCAGTTTGCCCTGATTTTTGATAACATCAATGATATATTCTTTGCGTTTTTGCAGTTCATTAAGTGATTCTGATGCGTTTTTGATGTTGTCGATATCTACTTCATTGAGTCCGCCTGTAGCTTCTTTGCGGTAGCGTGCTATAAACGGAACAGTGCATCCCTGTTGGATGAGGGATAATACTGATGCTACTTTTGCTTTGCTGACACCCAACTGACGGCTAATGATTTCGTGCATTCGACTTTTTTCGTGTAAGTGTTAATAAGGTTATTTCAGGCGTAGCTCCCATACGCATTGGCAAGCCAACGGTGCCTATGCCTATGTTGACATATAGTTTGTGCATGTCAAATGTGTCGTTGTAAATACCGCCCCAGTTGTCATAACGAAATGCTGCCGGAGACAGTCCGAGTATTTCCATTTGCATTGCATGGGTATGTCCCGACAACGTGAGTGCTACATTGGCATCGTCGTTGTCGGCTATCTCCATCTGCCAGTGGACAGGATTGTGTGTAAGCAATATTTTTATGTTTGTGTCGGACAGATCGGGGTATGATCGGCTGAGATCGCCATACACAGTAAAAGGCGGATCGCCCACATTCTCCACTCCGATTATAGCTATGGAGTCGTTGCCATGACGGATAAATTCGTGCTCGTTGAGTAATAGACGCCATCCCATGCCGCGCTGTAAGTCGATCAAATGTTGCTTGTTCAATACTTTGGCTTTTTCGCTCGGCCAGTTGTAGTAATCGCCATAGTCGTGGTTGCCGAGTATTGAATATACTCCGTCGTGAGCATATAGCTGTGATAATACGTCGGCAAACGGTACGAGCTCGTCGGTGCGCCGGTTGACAATATCGCCTGTAAACACAATAAGATCCGGTTCAAGAGAATTGACGGTTTTCACCACTTCTTTCAGGTATCGGGTGTCTGAACCGTATGTTCCAACATGCAGATCCGAGATCTGGGCAATACGGTATCCCTCGAATTCTGAAGGGAGATTGGCCACGTGGACTTCAACCTCACGGATGTCTGTTCTGAATCTGTTGACCAAAGCGCCCCACCACATACCAATAAAAAGCAGCATAGATAGAATGCCTCCTGCAATGCTTAACCATGACAGGCGTTGTCTGTGAAATATTTTAGGTATGGAGGCCAGAAGATCTGCAGATACAAAAAATATTTTCGGGAAAAGTATGGATAGGACTATGAACAGAAGCCACATTTTTGTCATGAGGCCGGACTCATTTCCATGACGCATTGGAAGGCATATGGCAACGATAAGTATTACATATATCACAGCCGACAAAATGAGATGTATGTTGGCGGGAACACGGGAAGCGCATCTGCGTCGAGCCACTGAGTATATGTAGATATCAATAGCTACCGCTATTAATGCCAGCAGTATGGATGGTAAAAACGGAATTCTCATAGCCGATGTGGAATTCAGCCTTTGCTTTCGACTGAAATTTTGTTGCGGAGCGGATTCGCATACATGGTGTACATCATCTCGCGCATGTATTCACGGTCGAGTGCTGATACATCGTTAAGTCGCACCTTGTCGAGTTGTGATTCAACGTATGCTTCCACGTCTTTTACTTGATCGGAAGTGTATTGCTCTGCAAAGAGTGAGTTCTTGTGAATGATGTCGTAGGCGATGTAATTTATCGGGTATATGCGATACGATGAATGAATGGCATCGTCGATGAATCCGCAGATCTGTTTCAGTACATCGGCTTTTGGGGCGTTGGCATCGATTGTTTCTATCTTTGAATTTATACAAGGAGAAAGCTGGAAGTGGACGTGCCCCTTGGGCTGGATAAGGCCGGTTTCCATACTCAACAGATCGTCGTGTGGCGATTTTTTGAACGAAGGATTCAGTCGGCGCATTAAAAATTCGGTGGCTTTCAGATAGTCGTTGGGGTCATACTCATATGAAATGGCTACCGGCATCACATTTATGTCCTTGACATTTTCGGCAACAGAACCGTCGCCTTTGAGAGCCAGCATTTTAATGAGGCTTTCCTGAGTTCGGTCGTTGGAGTCTTTGGCGCGGCCTTCTCGTTGGGCTATCCATACGCTCTGGTGTTTTGTATTTATGGCATAGTGTATGTAGGCCGACAGATGCTTTGCTGCTTCAAGGGCTTTTGTCATGGGTAGATTGCGCATAACAATGAAGCTCTTGTTGATTTTTACCAGGTCTGTGATCCAGTCAAATATGAGCAGATTGTTGCCTATTGCTATTTCTGAAGTGGGAAGGTTGTGTTGAATCAGGCAGTAATTAAGAAATGAAGCATCAAGCACAATGTCGCGATGATTGGACATGAATGTATAGCATTTGTCGCTCTCGATATTTTCGATTCCGCCCATTGTAATGCCGGAAGTAGTTCGCGTGGCAAGCATGTTGAGAAATTCTTTCATTACTTCACGCTGAAAGGTGTCCTTGTCAGGGACGGAGAGGAGTTTTTTAGCGAATTCTCCATAATTTACATCCGGCATGATGTATTTTATGGCGTGTTCAAAGCCGGGTTCTTTAACCAACTCGGCCATTTTGTTTTTAAAATCTTTATCGTCAAATGGTGCTATATCGCTGAAATCGTATTGATCACTCATGATATTTCATATTTATATTACAAGATATCCCAAATGGAAAAATCCCCTCTTAATTTAATGCCAAAATTACAATTAAAAAGTTAAATACATCAGCAATTTCACGAAAAGTTATTGTTTTTTAATATATGACCGCCACTTTTCGATCATGCCTGTCATGTCGGACGGCACTTCACATTCAAAAAACATCTCTTTGCCGGTACGAGGATGTACGAAGCCCAGTGTACGTGCGTGCAATGCCTGCCGGGGGCAGATCTTGAAGCAGTTTTCGATAAACTGCTTGTACTTGGCTGTGCGCTCTCCGCGAAGTATCTCATCGCCTCCGTAGCGTGAATCATTGAGCAGCGGATGGCCTATGTATTTCATGTGCACGCGTATCTGGTGGGTTCGTCCGGTCTCAAGACGGCATCTGACCACCGACGCATAACCGAGCGACTCAAGCACTTCATAGTGGGTCACGGCGTGTTTGCCTTGTGTCCCGTCGGTAAATACCGCCATCTGCAACCTGTCTTTCAGGCTGCGTCCTATATTTCCTTCGATACGGCCCGATTGCGGATTCGGCACTCCCCATACTACGGCGATGTACTCGCGCCGTGTGGTCTTGTTGAAAAATTGCTTGCCGAGATGCGTTTTTGCGTCGGGTGTCTTGGCAACGACAAGCAGACCAGAGGTGTCTTTGTCGATTCTATGCACAAGACCCATACGCGGATCATTGACATCGTAATCCGGGTTGTCGCGGAAATGCCAGGCAAGTGCATTGACAAGTGTGCCCGAATAGTTGCCGTGTCCGGGGTGTACCACCAGGCCGGGTGGCTTGTTGACCACAAGCAGGTCTGAATCCTCGTACACTATGTCGAGCGGAATATCTTCAGCTATGATTTCAAGTTCATAACGCGGACGATCCATGACCACCGATACCACGTCGAGAGGCTTTACCCGGTAGTTTGATTTTACCGGTCGTCCGTTAACCAGCACGCATCCCGCATCGGCAGCCTGCTGTACACGGTTGCGCGACGATTTTTCGAGTCGTGATACAAGAAATTTGTCAACACGCAGCAATTGCTGTCCTTTATCGGCTACAAAGCGGAAATGTTCATAGAGTTCACCGTTGCTTTCTCCGCTTGCTTCATCGTCGGGTAGATCGTCGAGTTCGGGGTCAGTATAATGTAGCTCTTGATCCATGGGAGTTCAGTCAAAGAATGAATCGGGTTCGTCGTCAGCAGGCTGTGATGCAGGTGCCTCAGAATCTGTGATCGGGGCAATGCTGTCAGTGTCGACCGATAGCTCAATTGGTTCGAGCGGACCTTCGCCTACTTCAAGTATAATGCGCGAGTCAAGTGGTATGCGAGCCCCGGGGAGCAGGCGTTTGCCATCGCAGATGGCGCTTAACACTAAATCCTTGTAATCCGATGGAACCACGTTGATCACGTAGTTGGTCAGTCCAAGTCCTTCGAGGGTTGATTTTGCCTGACGTATTGAAATGTCCTGTAGGGACGGAGCCACTACGGTACGGGGTGATAGAGCGTTGATGGTGAGGTATATCGTGCGGCCATGCTTTACATGATTTCCTTCGCGTGGGTTCTGATCCATGACAGTTCCGGGGCGTGCTGAACCATCATACAGCGAGTCTTGCAGAATCACTTCGTATCCATCACTTTCTAATGTCTTGCATGCCTCGTCAAAATGCATGCCTTTGACGGATGGCACTTCCACCTCTTCGCCGTGGTGAGTCCATACGTCGAGCCAGAATGTGGCAAGCCATAACAGCATAATGGCGGCGACGGCCATTGCTGCTACGTGAATAAGTAGCTTCCAGTGAAATCGCATTGTTTTGCGCTCGATATTGTTGTTGTCCATATGCTTTCTCTTAATTATGAGCATGCCGTCCATGCTTTACAATGCAAAATTAACCAAAATTCCCATATTTTCGGCATACGTTTGCGCGCTTTGCATTTTTTCACACGAAACCTCGGTTATCAATCAAAAAAATTGTAACTTTGCATGCTAATTATGACTAAACGGATTGTAAATATGCGCAATTTAATCATATCGATGCTGGCAATGGTGTGTCTGGCATCGTGCGGCGAGTATCAGAAAGCCCAGAAAAGTACTGACTATGATTATAAACTCGATTATGCCAAACGCGCGTTTGAAAACAAAAAATATGTGCAGGCTGCTACGATTCTGACGGATATTATTACGGTATTCAAAGGAACTGAAAAGGCTGAGGATGCGCTTTATCTGCTTGCTCTGAGTCACTATGAAAACAAAGATTATGTTAATTCAGGCGCATATTTCAAGACATATTACAACCGTTATCCCAAAGGCAAGTATACAGAACTGGCGCGCTTTTATTGTGGCTACGGATACTATCTTGACTCTCCGGACACACAGCTTGACCAAAGCGGTACTATCAAGGCTATAGAGGAACTTCAGTCGTTTCTTGACTATTTCCCGAAGAGTGATAAGGTGAGCATAGCGCAGAATGCCATATTTGAGCTTCAGGATAAACTGACTCTTAAGGAACTGCAGAATGCCCAGTTGTATTACAATCTTGGCAATTATATGGGAAATAACTATGAGTCAGCTGTGATTGTGGCGAAAAATGCCATCAAAAATTATCCCTATTCGCGCTACAAGGAGGATCTTGAACTGCTGGTGCTGAAATCGCGTTATCAAGAAGCTTCTCAGAGTGTTGAGGAAAAGAAAATGGACCGTTATCGCACTGTTGTTGATGAATATTATTCGTTTATCAATAATTATCCCGACAGCCCCAACCGTAAGGAGGCTGATAATATATTCAAGATAGCACAGAGTCATATACATGACTGATCCGTTACATTAAACAGATAATAATAACACAACACTATATAATAATAGGTATGGATTACAAGAAAACCAATGCTCCTTTAAACACCGTTACCCGTGACATGATCGAATTGTCGGAAGATACCGGCAACGTTTATGAAACCGTGTGCATCATAGCCAAACGTGCAAATCAGATTGCAGGTGAGATGAAACACGATCTTGAAAAGAAGCTTCAGGAGTTTGCATCGCTTAACGACAATCTGGAAGAGATTTCAGAGAACCGTGAACAGATAGAGATCTCTCGCTACTACGAAAAACTTCCCAAGCCTACTCTTATTGCCACTCAGGAATATGTGGAACATAAAATTCATTTCCGCAATCCTTCGAAAGAAAAACTTAATCTTGACTGATTTATTTAGAAAATAATACCACTTTGGAAGATGAAAGCTTGGCTATGCCAATTATTTTGTCTATCTTTGTGGCCGAATTGCTGAAAGGCAGTTATTTTTAATTATTTATTCACTCATAAAATTTTCCAAGAATGCACTTGAATTCTGACGAAAAAGTAGAAATCTTTGAGAAATACGGTAAGGGCAAGACTGACACTGGCTCACCTGAAGCACAGATTGCATTATTCTCAGTCCGTATAGCTCATTTGACTGAACATCTCAAGTCAAATCACAAAGATTATACCACTGCGCGTGCTCTTAAGGCTTTGGTAGGTAAGCGTCGTCGTCTGTTGGATTATCTTATCCGCAAGGACATCAATCGCTACCGTGCTATCATTGCACAGAAAGAGCTTGGTATCAGAAAGTAACCCCGCAGGGACTACTTGAAGATTACAATTTACGGAGAAACGGCATAGCTGTTTCTCCGTAACTATTTTTGTACAGAAAATTGACTGCATGGGAATAATCTCTAACTTTGTGTCAGATATGGATAGACTTGTAGAATTATACCGAAATAAGTATGGCTGTGATCCGTCTTTAGTGAAAGAACTGACAGCAGATGGCTCTCCACGCCGCTATTATCGTATGACCGGTGAAGCCGATGTGATAGGCACAATCGGGACTTCGATTCGCGAAAACGAGGCATTCATTGCATGGGGTACGCATTTCAGCAGCTTGCATCTGCCGGTACCAGAGATATTGGCCGTAACATCCGACAGCATGGCATATCTTCAGCAGGATTTGGGCGACACATCGCTTTATACACTCATATCGGAACAGGGCGGCGATGTCGCATACAGAGATGTAATAAGGCACACGATAGATGTGTTGCCTGCTTTTCACTATGGAGTTGACGGTTTTGACTGGAGTAAATGTTATCCTCGAGCGGCTATGGATCACAGAGCAGTGTTGTGGGACCTGAATTATTTCAAATATTGTTTTCTCAAAGCGTCGGGAATAGAATTTGATGAGGATAAACTCGAATCCGATTTTGAGTGCCTTGCGTCAATACTCACTGATAATCCTGAAAATACACTGATGCTGCGCGATTTCCAGTCGCGTAATGTAATGGTGGATAGGTCGGGAACTCCGTATGTGATAGATTTTCAGGGTGCGCGCAGGGGTAGTGGCTTATATGATGTTGCCTCGTTTCTTTGGCAGGCAAGGGCCGGATTTGATGATGATTTGAGATTGGAGATGATGGATCTGTACCGTCGATCGGCCGAACGAATAAGTGGTAAGATGATTGACCGCTTTGAATCACGTGTCAGGCTGATGGCATTGTTCCGTATGCTTCAGGTGCTTGGGGCTTATGGCTTCAGAGGCTTTGTTGAGCGTAAGTCGATGTTTCTTGCAAGCATAAGGCAGGCGGTGGCCAATCTCGCGACATTACTCGATGTGATCGACAGTCATGCACCATATCTTAGGCTGGTTTTGGCGCAGTTGGTGGCGTTGCCGAGATTCGCTATGGAAGATCCGCATGAAGGCCTGACGGTGACGGTGATGAGTTTTTCATATAAGAAGGGGATTCCTGACGATATGAGCGGAAACGGGGGCGGATTTGTTTTTGATTGCCGAGCCGTGCACAACCCCGGACGCTATGAAGAGTATAAGAGTCTTACCGGTATGGATGCTCCTGTGATTGATTTTCTTGAAACTGACGGGGAGATGGTGAGATTTATGGATGAATGTTACGGACTTGTCGATTCGTCGGTGTCGAGGTATATCGAACGCGGATTTGCTAATCTGATGGTGTGTTTCGGATGTACAGGTGGACAGCACAGATCGGTCTACGGTGCGGAACACATGGCACGCCACCTGAATGAGAAGTATGGTGTCAGAGTCCGTCTGATTCATCGCGAAAGAAACGTGAATAAAACATTTAACGCTTTATGAAAGCCATGATTTTTGCCGCCGGACTCGGCACTCGTTTGCGACCGCTTACCGATACACGTCCGAAAGCATTGATAGATGTAGGCGGTGTACCGATGCTTGAGCGTGTGCTTATACGGCTTAAGGACTGTGGTGTGACTGATGTGGTAGTGAATGTGCACCACTTTGCAGACATGATATGCGATTTTCTGCACGAATACGGGATCTGTGACATCTTGAATGTGTCAGTGAGCGATGAACGTGAAAAGTTGCTTGATACCGGCGGCGGATTGCTGAAAGCACAGAGCTTACTTGGCGATGACGACGATATATTGCTATACAATGCTGATATTCTCACGGATTTTGATATTCAGCCCATGGTTGATTGGCACAAAATCAGCGGTTCGGACGTTTCGCTGCTTGTCGGCGACAGGAACACATCGCGATATCTGCTGCTTGACGACACCAACCGCATGCGTGGTTGGTGCAATTCCGCTACCGGAGAGGTGCGTCCGTCCATGCCTGAGTCCACAGTCAGCGGGCTTCATCACAGGGCATTCGGAGGAGTTCACATAGTGTCACCCTCAATATTTGAATCGCTTGACGATTATGGCCATGAACATGGCGATGCTTTTTCAATCATGCCATTTTATATAAAAGAGTGTAGCAGGCTTAAAATTACCGGCTACACTCCTGATAGATCGTATAATTGGTTTGATATAGGGAAGCCGGATTCGCTTGAACGCGCCCGGCAGTCATTGAGTTCTATTTGAGTCGATGCAGTGTGTCGACCAGCTGCTGACCAATACCGATGGTATATCCCTGTGACACGAATACTACACGATTGAATGTGTCGGCAATAATGAATACAGGGAGTTGGGTCGAGCCAAGGTTTACGCCTTCGGCAATTTTATACATTATATCGCCATTGATATCGCATCCGCGAGTGACTATGCCCGGCAAACCGCTCATTATTGCCTGATCCATCTTTTCAGCCGACAGCATATCGGTGTTCAGTATCAGTATCGGGCGTGCGCATTCCTGTAGTTCGGATGCCGAAGCTACAATGTCGCGTAGAGCGTGATTTGACGGTTCATCATTGGGTTTTACTATTCCAAGCACATAATAACCTCGGCCGGTAGTAGACAGTATGGATCGAGGCCTTTCGGTCTCCAACGGAGTGTACAGGCTTTCGGAGTCAAATGATCCGATTACTTGAATTCCTGTTGAGTCCTGACGCATCACAAGAGTGTCGGTAATATTTTGATCGGCAGGCACATCAAAGATCTTAATTCTGGCCAGAACACTACCATCGGCCATTCTCTGCCCGCTCATGAGCATGTATTTTCCGGCGTCGAGTGCTTCAGGAGCGCCGAATATGCTTGTCATTGGCGCGAAATCCGGATAATTGAGCAATTGCGGATTGCCTTTGTTGACCTTCGACAATGTGAAGTGGGCGAAATACTTGGGATCGGGAATGCTCGGTGTGGGGGAGTACGTTAGTCGCAAAGTGCCCTGCGGCTCTTTGGATGAATCGGTATTGGCATCAGTCAGCACGTCGATCCACATGCCGTTGCTGTCAGCCCATTGTGTTTTGGCTGTTACGGGATCTATTCGTGCCGGAATACCGAATGCGCGTGCTCCTGCAACAAAAAACACATTGCGAGACAGTGACGATGTGTTCCGAGTGCGCCATACTGATTCTGGGCTCATGGTCACTTGTTGAGGATACCAGTCGGCGGTTGCTTTTATGTTGTCGTTCACCCATTTTTCCCACAATGACGGATCGGCTTTGAATGCATCACGTTCAGCATCGGTAAACACTTCGTGGAAAAATTTTCGAAATGCTGTGAGCTCTTCCCGGTCTATACGAGGCGACATTATATAAGGAGCAAATAAGTCGCCGCGCT
>CAJTQH010000039.1:0-3691 GCA_910578305.1 uncultured Muribaculaceae bacterium | reverse complement strand
GGATTTGCCGCCAAGTGGTCTGACAATACTTCGACGGTGATATCAGTAAGGTCTTTTTCCGATACAGAACTGAGCAGCTGTAAGGCTTTAGTGAGATTGTCGGGGTCGCATGATGCAAGAAAAGCAGTTATTGTAGGGTGATTGCCGCGCGACTTTACAAGGATGTCTGACAACAGTAATGGATCTACACCAAGTCTCTCGGCAATAGCTTTGGCTTTCTCGGGTGTATAGAACGTGGATGTGTAGGCCATGCGTATGGAGTCTTCCATGGTCATACGCATAGTGTTTTCATCTCTCATTTTCTGTGTCACATTGTTGTCGGCTGGTACTGCGGGCGGAGGAGTAAGGTTCATTTCAAATACACCGTCCGGGCTAATATCATTGTCGAGTGTTATGATCACGTGCTTGTCGCGCCCTACAGAGCATTGGCGGAAATTATAGTTAATGCCGTCTGTTACCCATGTCACCACATCGCCCATACCGCCGATAAATTGTGCTTTGCCTGTTGAGTCGGTTTTGCGGGTCGCTATGGGGTAAAGCTCCGCGTAATTGTATAAACGGAAGCTGACATCGACATTGGCCAAAGGCTTACCGTTTTTGTCGGTCACTGTCACTGACAAAGTATCGACCGGTGCGTAGTTCGGTGTAACATTGATATCCGTGGTGCCTTCAAGAGTGCCGAGTTGCTCTTCGATACCATTGTATCGGCCAAATACACGTGCGTGCATTAGCATGCCACGTGCCGCAGGAGCATTGAACCATCCAAGATTCAGTACGGGTTCAGGCTCGCAGGCACCAAGAAAATACCATTTTCCATCGGCCCATGCTTCTACCCAGGCATGATTGTCGTCGGTGTGGGCCCATCGTGGGGTATATACCTGTCGAGCCGGTATGCCCATGGCTCTTAGTGCAGCTACTGTAAATGTGGATTCTTCGCCGCATCGGCCGATGGCTGAACTCACCGACTGCAATGGTGAGTGTGTGCGGCCATCCGAAGGCTGATAAGTGACTTTTTCATGACACCAATGGTTGATTTCCAATATGGCGTCTTTCATCGACAGATCTTTGACACGATCTTTGAGCTCGTCGTAGAATGCCGGACGATGCTTGTCGAGAGCTTCGTTGTTGACTCGTATGGGAAGCACGAAATGTCGGAACAGTTCGTCGGGCACTTGGTTGCCCCATGGCATTTCGTTACGCGCTTTAAGTGCCGGATTCACCACATAGTCGAGATAATAACCGGTGCTTCGGTCAGTAAAGTCGGGTAGGGGCATATATGCGTAAAGCATCTGCAAGCACTCAACCTGATTCGGGCTAAGATCTGAGCAGATGACATCAAATGGCTGTACCCAAGGCAATGATGGCTTGCGTGCATTGAAGTCGTTGACGACTGATGCCGGAGCTATCTCTCCGAATGCATTGACCGAGGCCAATGCTGTGAGAAGTACTGATATGTAGCGACTGTGCATGTTAAGGATCATTTATGATTATGTACTATGGCTGATAATTTCTTTATAATGTCGACCGATGAAGTTCTGCGGGCATACTCTTCAGAGGGAATGCCCGCTGAGGAGGTGTAGCATAGGGCGGAGGGGATTGGCATGCCAGCCGAAGCATGTAGTTCAGTAACCCCGGTACGAGACATGATCGTGGCTGCGTTGTCGGGAGATACTCCGCTTCCTGCCAATATGGTGATACGTCCGTCGGCCTGACTGACAAGACGAGCCAGTTCGTCGCATCCGTCCAGCGCTTTTGGCGATCCGCCGGACGTGAGTATGCGGTGGAATCCAAGTGAAATTATCTGTTCAAGCGACAGATACGGATCGCGGCACATGTCAAAAGCCCGATGAAATGTGACCGACATATCGCCTGCCGCATTAATAAGCCGTCGGCATGTTTCGAGATCTACGTTTCCCTCGGAGTCGAGAGCTCCTGTCACAACTCCATGAGCACCAGCTTCAGCTACCTGACGTATGTCGTGTATCATAGCCTGGATGTCGGGCTCGGAATATGTGAAGTTGCCTGCTCTCGGTCTTATCAGCACGTGAATCCTTATGCCGGGAGTCTTTACTGCCTGCCGTATGAGTCCGATCGATGGCGTAACGCCTCCCTCGGCGAGGCCTGAACAAAGCTCTATACGGTCGGCCCCACCGGTTGCAGCCGCCACCACGCTGTCGATGTCGGCTGCGCATATTTCCAGCATATTTCTACCGCTCATCTCTTTACCGGGGCCTTGATTTCTACCACAAAGTCTATTTCATCAGTCGGTCGCTCTTCTAATTCAAGAAGAATGCCGTCTGTTGTGTTCTTGAATCTGACTGGTTTACGGTCGATGAAACATACGGCATTTTTAGCCTTGGCCGATGTCGGAACTATGATTTTTTGTGCAGATGAGTCGAATATATGCACAAACAGGGTATCGTCTTTGCGTGTCGATGTGCCCCATTCCTGTGCAGGAAAGTCACCGTGCGATGTGCCATAGACTGTCGAACCGTACTGATTCATCCACTTGCCTATTTCGGCGAGGCGTAATAAGGCCGTGGCAGGGAGCTGTCCGTCGGGTTGCGGCCCTATGTTGAGCAGAAGATTGGCTCCCATTCCGGCGGCTCTGACCAGATAACGAACAAGCGTGTTTGTATCTTTGTAGTCCTGATCTTTGATCTTGTATCCCCACATACCATTCATGGTCTGACAAGTCTCGAGTGGAAGAGCCGATACCGACTGTCCCGACAGGCCGGCGGTGTTCTCTCCTGGCAGATCGCGTTCGAATATCTGAATGTCTTCTCCGGCAAACGGTGTCTGATGATGGTTGTTTCCCACCAGACATCCGGGTTGCAGGCGGTGTATCATGGCATATTGTTCGGTCAACTGCCAGTCGAATGGAGTCTTGTCTTCGTCATGATCCCACCATCCGTCAAACCATATCGCGCCTATCTCACCATAGCGGGTGAGCAGTTCGGTGAGCTGAGAGTTCATGAATTTGTAGTACGAGGGCCAGTCGCGCAGTGTGCTGTCGCGGCCTGTCGACAGCCCTGTGCGTCCTGACGGGTAGTCAGGTCGCGTCCAGTCGATATGAGAGTAATAAAGATGCAGCTTTATGCCTTGGCGATGGCATTCGTCGGCAAGTTCTCGCAGAATGTCTCGGCCAAAAGGAGTGGCATCCACTATATTGTAGGGCGATTGTTCGGTATGCCACATTGAAAATCCGTCGTGATGCCGTGAGGTAAAGCATATATATCTGGCACCGGCATTCTTTATAGCACTTACCCATTCTCCGGCATTGAATTTTGCCGGGAAAAAGCCTCCTGCAGCTTTGGCATATTCTTCTGCTGATATACCGCTATTGAGATACCATTCTCCTTGGGCAAACATGCTGTATATGCCCCAGTGCAGGAATATGCCGAAACGATTGTCGGCAAATGTTTTTCTTGCGTTCAGTATATCATCCGACGGAGTGTAGACTGCGGTCTGGCCCCACGACTGGGATATGGCGCATATAACCGCTATTAATGTGATGATGCGTTTCATGAGTAAATTGATTGACGGATTATTGAAAAAAAAGGACTCTAAGTGCTGTGAGGCACATGGAGTCCCTTGTATGATAGTTAGGTAGGATCAGAGTGATTGTTTAGAACGGAATGTCTTCATCGGGCGAACCGAGCTGAGTGAAGTCGGGAGCCGGCGGAGCGGG
>CAJTQH010000038.1 GCA_910578305.1 uncultured Muribaculaceae bacterium | reverse complement strand
AAAAAAATCACGCTCTGCGCAAAACACACCATCAGTCCCGCTCGCCTCATTGTAACTTTGCGGCACGATGAAATACACACACGCACCTGCGATCTTTCACCCACCTCTGTCGTTAGACTTCGTTTCCGGTACGAATGTCCGTTTGGTATTTTACGGTTTGCCTCAAGGTGGCCGGGAGAAAACAACGCAAAAATAGACTCGTTAACGTATTTTAACCAATGGGGGGGGGTAATTACGCCTATTCTGCTTATTTTTGTAGCGAAATCATACCTTAAAAACTATACCAAAATACCTGTTATTCAAATAAGCGTTTTACCGGCACTTCCGGCATCAGCAGTATTGTTGCTATAAGTTCTGCATTCATCACAATTATAACTACTATAATTATAACCTTAATAATCTCTAACCAATCAACTAAACATTATGAAGTCAAAGGTAACAAGCTTGTTATTCATGCTTTTACTCTTCCCCGTAATTAGTGTGATGGCTCAGACCCACACTGTAAAGGGAACTGTAACAGACACAAGTGGCGAACCGTTGATCGGCGTTTCAGTCATCGTTAAGGGCACAGCCCAAGGTGCATCGACCAATATCAATGGTGAATTCAGCCTCAAAGCCTCCGAAGGGGATGTCCTGAAATTTACTTACATCGGTTGTCGGCCGGTCGAAATGACTGTTCAAGGCACCTCGTCCGTCAACGTAGTGATGGAAGAGGAAACCACTGCGCTCGATGAAGTGGTAGTGACGGCTCTCGGCATCAAACGTGAGCAGAAAGCGCTGTCTTACAATGTGCAGACCGTGAAAGGAGATGCTTTCACCTCCAACAAGGATGCCAACTTTATCAACTCTCTCGCCGGCAAGGTGGCCGGTGTGAACATCAGCAGCGGTTCGGCCGGCAGCGGTTCGGCTGCACGTGTCATCATGCGTGGTACAAAATCACTTACAGGCAACGACAATGCCCTGTATGTGATCGACGGTATACCCATGTTTGACGTGAACACCGGATCTGAAGAAGGCGGTACGATGGCCAAGCAGCCGGGTTCAAGCTCGGTTGCCGACATCAACCCCGACGACATCGAATCAATGTCGGTGCTCTCCGGTCCTTCGGCAGCTGCACTCTACGGCTCGGCAGCCGCAAGCGGTGTCATACTTATCACCACTAAGAAAGGTGTTGAAGGCCGTGCAAAAGTGACATACAGCAACACCACACAGTTCCATCGCGCGTGGATGACTCCCAAGTTCCAGAACATCTACGGTAATACCCCCGGACAGTTCAGTTCATGGGGCGCTATGCTCGAGACTCCCTCTACCTACGATCCGCTGGACTTCTTCCAGACAGGCGTTACCGAAATCAATGCCGTAACACTCACCGTAGGCAACGAAAAAAATCAGACCTATGCATCGGCTGCAGTCACCAACGCTCCAGGCATCATGCCCGAATCTGATTACAACCGTTACAACTTCTCTATACGCAACACCACAAAGTTCTTCAATGACAAGCTCACTCTCGATCTCGGTGCGAGCTACATCATCCAGAACAACAAAAACTTCGTGGGTTCCGGCGAATATTTCAACCCCATACCTGCTCTATGGCTGTTCCCGCGTGGCGAAGACTTCAATGAAGTGCGTATGTTCGAGCGCTTCGATCCCTCACGTAACATAATGACTCAGTTCTGGGAACAGAAATACCCCAACATCTTCACGATGCAGAACCCCTATTGGACTCAGAAGCGCATGGGACGCGAGGCTCGCAAGCAGCGCTATATGTTCAATGCCTCTCTGAAATACGACATACTCCCATGGCTGTATGTGATCGGACGTGTGCGTGTCGACAATGCCAACACGGTATATGAAGAAAAATATCACGCCACGACCATCAATATCCTCGCCGGTTCCGACAAGGGTATGTATGGCAAGACCCGTACACTCGACCGCTCCACCTATGCCGACGTTATGGCTTCAATGAACAAAAGCTTTATTGACAATCGTCTGAATGTCAACGTTCAGCTGGGCGCTTCGATCAATGACATGCTTGAGGAAGACGACTCTTACTCCGGCGGTCTGGCTCTGATACCCAACTTCTTTGCAAAAGGCAACATCGACAAGACCAACTTCAAATGGCAGGATCGTTCATGGCACGATCAGGTACAGTCGATATTCGCATCCGCCGAAATCGGATGGGACGGACAGTACTATCTGACAGTGACCGGACGTAACGACTGGGCATCTATGCTCGCCTTTACGGACAAGATGAGTTACTTCTATCCTTCGGTCGGAGGCTCTTGGCTCATAAGCGAGACTTTCCGCGAGCAGCTTCCGAAAGCCATATCATTCCTTAAAATACGTGGTTCCTGGGCCGAAGTGGCCACATCGCCATCTCGCTTCCTCACACGCATGCAGTATGAGTACAGTGACCAGAAAAACCAGTACGAATGGCCTTCAAAGCACTACAATCCAAATCTGAAGCCCGAAAATACCAAGTCCTATGAAATTGGTCTGAGCGCCAAATTCCTCAACAACACCATCGGACTTGATGTGACATATTACAATGCCAACACCTTCAACCAGACATTCGAGATACCCGCTTCCGGTTCATCAGGATACAAAACCAACCTTATACAGACCGGTAACATCCGTAACCGCGGTATCGAAGCTGCTGTGAACTACAACAATCAGTGGGGCGACTGGCGTTTCAGCACAGGCATCACCTACTCGTTGAACCGAAACAAAGTCATATCTCTTGCCAACGGTGCCATTGACCCCGAAACCGGACGTCCGATCGAGATGCAGTACTTCGCAGCTACCGGCTGTCTCGGTATGGGAGGCGGTCCGGCCGTACGTCTGTACGAGGGCGGCACAATGGGCGACCTGTACAGCAACATGCGTCTACGTCAGAGCCCCAACGGATACATCTGGCGTGACCCCGAAACCGGAAACGTACAGCTCGAGACTGTCGACTACTTCAAGGTAGGATCTCTCCTGCCGAAATTCCACATGGGATGGACCGGTTCTTTAGCATGGAAAGACCTTGCCTTGACATGGGCGGTTACAGGTCGTTTCGGCGGTCAGGTGATCTCTGACACTCAGGCCGTGCTTGACCGATATGGCGTGTCGCAGACTTCTGCCGAGGCTCGTCTCGCCGGTGGTGTCGCTGTTCCCGGCAACGGCATTGTCGACGCTCAGAACTACTATGAGACTATATCTCAGGCTCCGGGCACATATTATGTATACGACGCCACAAACGTACGTCTCGCAGACCTTACTGTATCATACACTCTTCCGCGCACTATGTTGAAAAACATTGCCGACGTAACATTGTCGCTCACCGGAAAGAACCTCTGGATGATATACTGCAAAGCTCCGTTCGATCCCGAAAGCACTTCTTCGACTACCAACAACTTCTATCAGGGTGTCGATTACTTCCAGCAGCCCAGCATGCGCACTTTCGGTTTCAATGTTAAATTCACATTCTGATCCACAACTCGATTATTATGAATAATAAAATGTATAAAAACATAGCGACCTTTATGTTGGGAGGAAGCCTACTGCTGGGTGCGGTAGGGTGTACCGACAAATTCGAGGATTTCAACACCAATCCCAAGGCTCCGACTCCTGAAGAGATGGAAGGTGACTTCGCTTCTACCGCCACCCTTATATCAAATATGATTCCCGTTCTGGCTCTTGGTCAGGAAAACGATTACCAGATGATCGACCAGATGATCGGTTACGAATACGGACGCATGACCGCCGCCGCAAATATGTGGGGATCTGATATGTACTACGGCACATACAATCCGCCTATCTCATGGAGCGGCAATACATTCGACACCACAATGCCCAAAATATACACTCCGTTCTTTATGATACGCGACATATCCGAAGGAGAAGGTCTCACATATCATTGGGCAAATCTCATACGCGTGTTCGGATCATTACGTGTCAGCGACTGCTACGGACCTATCCCGTTCTCGAAGATCGGCACCGGATCTGACTTCGCTGTCGCATACGATGACATGCCCACTCTCTACAACGCAATGTTCGAACAGATCGATCTCGCTATTGCCGGGCTTACTGAAGCTGCCGGCGGTACAGGTGGTGCGCTTTTCGCTGATGTCGACTACATATATCAGGGCGACATAGCAAAGTGGGCGAAACTCGCCAACACCGTGAAACTGCGCATGGCACTCCGACTTGTAAACGTTGAGCCTGCTCTCGCTCGTCAGAAAGCCGAAGAATGTGTTGCCAGCACTGTCGGTCTCATCTCCGAACCCGGCGATGCCGCATGGTCGAGCTACATACCCGGCGGAAACTCTTTCCATAAGACCAACATCACTTGGAATGAAGGCCGAATCAGTGCCGACATAACATCTTACATGAACGGCTACAGCGATCCGCGTCTTGAAAAGTATGCAAAACCCGCGTCAAACGGTGAATATGTAGGCGCCCGCAACGGTGTGTTCCACTACTCAATTCTGAAAACCAGCACCGACAACTACTCATATCCCAATGTCGGACAGCAGGACAAACTCCTTGCTATCTCGGCAAGCGAATCTTGGTTTGCTCGTGCTGAAGGAGCTCTCCGCGGATGGGACATGGGCGGATCTGCCAAAGAACTGTATGAAAAAGGTGTACAGGTGTCCATGCAGGAGCGCGGTGTCGAAATTGGCGATTACCTCAACAGCACTGCTACCCCTGCCGATTATGTGGCTCTCGACAATGCTTCGTACAACATATCCGCTGCAAGCGACATATGCCCGAAATACGACGAAAATGCCTCATTTGACACCAATCTCGAACGTATAATCGTACAGAAATGGCTCGGTAACTATCCCAACGGATGGGAATCATGGGCTGACTTCCGTCGCACCGGTTATCCGAAATGGTTCCCCGTTGTAAACAATAACTCCACTGACGGTGTGTCTTCTTCGCGTGGCGTGCGTCGTCTGCCATTCCCGCAGTCTGAATTCAATACCAACGAAGCAAACGTTAAAGCTGCTCAGCAGATGCTTGGCGGTTCCGACAACACTGCTACAGATCTATGGTGGGCTAAACATAATTGAACGCCCCACATATCTTAATCAATCATTTTTATTTTTCAACAATGAAAGGACTAAAATCAATACTTTTCGCAGCAGCTGCTTTGATCGCCGTTCCGACAGTGATCACATCCTGCGACGACTGGACTGAAGCCGAACCGAAGGATTTCTATACACCTCCCACAGAAGGCTACAATAACAATCTCAAAGACTACTTTGCTTCACCTCACAAAGTGATGTTCGGGTGGTTTGGCAACTGGGGCGGAACACTCAGACAAAACTCTCTGATAGGTCTTCCCGACTCTACCGACTTCGTCAGCCTGTGGCTCACATGGGGCCCTCTGACTCCTGAACAGCAGGCCGACCTAAAAGCCTTTCAGGCCAAAGGCTCGAAAGCGGTTCTGTGCTGGCTCGCCACAAATATCGGTGAAAACATAACTCCCGGATACAGCGGTGTGCCCCCGATCGATGCTGCTGAAGAAATATGGGGATTCACTAACGGAGATATCCCATCTATGATCGAAGCGGCAAAGAAATATGCCGATGCAATCGCCGATACCTGCGATAAATACAATATCGACGGTTTCGATATGGACATCGAAGCTACCGGAACACTCATCATGGGCGGAACAGAAAGCCGACAGGTTCAGAATGAATTCCTGCGTCAGCTTCGCAAGCGGTTCGATGAAAAAGGACGTATGCTCGTGATTGATATTCCAGGCGGTACTGGTTGGCTCAGATACTACGATTATCTTGACAACGACGTTGTCGAAAGCGTAGACTATATCTGCTGGCAGACATACGAACTCGGACACTACGGACTCGATAACTTCTTCGATGCAGTGAAGAGGTATAAGCCGGAATTGTTTGAAAAAGTTCTTGCCAAATCTATAGTTACTGCCACATTCGAACGTGCTGTCGACAAGCACTACTTCCTCGAACAGAGTTCTTGGCGGTCTTCT
Organism: uncultured Muribaculaceae bacterium; assembly: GCA_910578305.1. Lineage (GTDB taxonomy): Bacteria > Bacteroidota > Bacteroidia > Bacteroidales > Muribaculaceae > Paramuribaculum. Next base: position 15,976 of record CAJTQH010000038.1, on the reverse strand, counting down.
ACCGGACTTCCTCATGCCGGACAGGGTGCATATCACATTGAATACGACTATGCCGGAAATCCGGATTATCCGACTGTGCGGGAAGGCATCTCGATACAGAATCCTCCTATTAACAACTAATCATTAGCTAAAGGAAAAAAATCATGAAAAAATTTGCATTAAACATACTTTCAATAGGTGTGCTTGCTGCTGCTTTCACTTCGTGCGATGATGCTAAAAACGACGTGATCGAGAATCGCGTATACATAGCTGAAGCCACCGCAACCCCGATCAAAGACTTAGTCATGGGCGATGAAGGCACTACAATGTTAGCGCCTGTAACCGTGCGTCTGGCAAAAGCGATGCCTACCGACGTGACCGTGAAATTAGAGTGCAGCCAGAGCAATCTCGATGCATACAACAAACGTAATCAGACTGCATACGAGATGGTTCCGACCGAATACGTCAGCTTTCCCAATGAGATTACCATAAATGCAGGCGAGATATCATCTGTGGTTCCCGTGCAGATTACTGCGTTTAAAGGTGAGGGCGGTGTTGATTACGCTCTGTCGCTGAGCATCACCGAATCTCATGGCATAGAAGCCACCGGATATACAAACGCGTTCATATATGCACTCGCAGCGCCTCTCAAGCAGCCTGTTCCTTCATTCCGCTACAACAACGGATGTCGTCTGCAGCCTGCCGACACGGACTGGGGACTTCGCCTCAAGAACTACACCCTCGAATGGTGGGTACGTGTGACCGGCACATATAATGCTGCCAACGGTTACTCCGTCAACAACCAGGCTATCTTTGCCAACGGTGCAAGCCCCGAACTGTACATCCGTTTTGGTGACCTTGTATACTCGCAGGGCGGAAGTTATAAAAATAATTTCCTGCAGGTAAAGACCATGGGCGGCCAGTTTGATTCAGGCGACCCCACAAAGGGTGCCGGACTTGAAAGCGGTGCCTGGTATCACTTCGCTATAAGCTATGATGCTGCATCTGGTATCACTACCATGTATAAGAACGGCCAGCAGCTCTCGCAGCTCACAACTGCCGCCGGTGTTGAAATGCCGATCGATCACCTCAACATGTTTGACTCTGGTTCTCAGTACTTCCGCGACAATGTGGAGATGGCTCAGGTTCGTCTATGGAGCGTGACACGTACCTCCGATCAGATAGCCAACTTCATGCGCAAAGAGGTTAAGTACAATGATCCCAACCTCGTGTTCTATCTCCCGATGAACGAAGGTGAAGGTGCGACTATACTGAAAGACGTTACCGGCAACGGACACGACATGCATATCGGTCAGGGCGGTAACAACGGTTCTAAAAACACCGCACAGGCCTGGAACGAATATGATTTCTCATCTCTATAATCAACACTAAGAAGCAATGAAAAAATTCTGGAAATATATCGCAGCATGCGCTGTAGTGGCATCTTTGATGCCACTCACAGCCTGCGACGACGATGATACAGTTGACCCTTACGACATCAACTATGTCTACTTATATCAGCCAAACTCCACTTTCGCTAAAGTGGAATATAAGGCAAACGGCGACTTCATGCAGGCCATTCAAGATCCGATGAAGCTTGTGCCCGTACGTCTTACAAAGCCGGCCCCTGCCGATATTCAGGTTGAAGTAGCCATTGATCCATCGCTGGTTGATGAATACAATGAGGCAAACAATACAGATTTCAAATTTCTCAGCGGAGTCGAAATCCTCAATCCCACAATGGCTATTAAAGCAGGTGAATACATCACAGCCGATTCAATAACCATACACTTTGCTGATAAAAGCGGCTTTACAAACCGAGATGTTGAAAATCTCATGCTGCCGGTCGTTATCCGCAATGGTGCCGGACTGACCATTTCAAAGAGCAGCCGCATTTTCCTTACTTTCAACTCCACATACCGTCCCAACTATCTGACTACAGTTACCAAACCGGTAAACTTCAAAGCAGCCATAATGAACGACGGATGGCAGGATGAAGTGAAGAATCTCGTTGTGGAAAATGCCTTTATGCTCTCATACGAGCCTTATGAGAATGTGACTCTCAATCTGTCTATCGACCAGAGCAAGGTGGCTGTATACAATGAAGCCAACGGTACAAACTTGAAATTCAAGTCCGATGCTACTCTCGCGTCCGGAAAGATCTCGGTCGCTACAGATGCCACAAAAGCCGGATTCACTATCAATACAGGTGATCTTACCGGACTGGCAAATGAAGAGTCGTACATAATTCCGGTCACTGTGACTTCTGCGGAAGGCGGTGAGATTGATGTTAATTCAAATGCTGCCACTGTATACGTCATCGTACAGGGTGTTGGCCGTGAAATGACCGTATCTGATGAAAAACCTTCGAATGCGACAGCTATAAGCCTTCCGACCGGTACTGCTTGTACCGTAAACGGCAGTCCCAACTACAACACATCCACCACATGGATTGATATTATTGATCACAGCAAATACCAGTACGGATATCTTTACGTAGACGACGAAATGGAAATAGACCTTGGTGAAGTGATCGATATGGCATCGATATGGGTTAACCATTGGGGATCATATTATGCCGCAAAGAATGTTTCGGTAAAAACAAGTGCCGACAACGTCAACTGGATCGACTGGGGTACACTCGATATACCCAACCTCGGAGAATACTACCTCAATCTTTCTATGGCCACTCCTACCCGTTATATAAAGATCGTATTCCCGACAGGTCCTTCTACCGGACGTATCGAACTCGACGGTATGCGATTCTATGTTAAGTGATATTCTACGGTGAAAAATTAGCATGTAACATATAGATATAAACACCTTTGCAAAATACATGTTAATTTATTGGAAGAGGCTGCGTCGTATGGCTTTACGATGCAGCCTCGTTTTATGTGTTGAGGGGATGGTGAAAATATTACGGATAGTTAGAAATCACTGAATATGCGGGGCTTGATCACAATGCCTACGCGGAGCATGGAGTGAAACTGCTTATAGTCGAGAAGCCCTTCGCCGTACCCATTATAGTACTGGAGAAACAGATACTGGTTGTCGCGCTTGAACAGACGGTAGTTAAGCTCCACTATAGTATTGTAGTTGAGCTTCCACCCCTTGCGCTTGATTAGTGTTATCGATGCTCCGAATCTACGGTCGGGCGAAAAAAAAGATGTGCCCACCTGGTAGATGCCGCAATAATCAAGAATATCCTTGTTTTCCACTCCGTCCACTATCGGTATCCAGAATTTTCCGTGGACTATGAAGTTGGGATCTATCATTATGTTGCCGCCGAGGCTCACCTTGTTCCACGAGCGTGACTTCACTCCGTCGCGCCCGTTGCTCTCATGCTCCAGCAGAAGCATCAGCTTGCCTATAAAGCGATTTTTTACAAACAGAGGCTTTACCAGGCCTATGCCGGGATTGAAGTTGAGATCGGTCATGGGCATCGAATCCTCGAGCACGTTCCAGAACACTTTCTGCGTATAAAACAAAAAGAGATACGTGTTCCACGGCAATGTGCTGCGAGTAAGACGCTGCGATATCGACACCTGAAACTTCACATTTGAGTTATGGCTGTCGGGAGTCTTGCCCACCGGTATGCCGAAGGTGAAATAATTGTCTTTGTACAGACCGAAATATGGCTGATTATCTAAATCGCGACGCAGGCTGTCGGTATCGATTACCATACTGTCCACCTTCACTATCTGCGCACGTAAAGCCACCGGTATCAGCAGCCAGGCTATAAGCAATATATGTACAATCAAACGTTTCACATGGCAAAGATACACACTCACTCTGAAAATACGCTTATCGGAGGCTCTGTTTTTTTTAGCTCTGCTCTATGCTTTTTTTGTTTAAGTGGCTGCTTAATGCTAACTTTGTGGCAAACCAGTATAATCCCAATGAAGCTATTACGTACAATTCTAATATCTGTCGTGTCCCTGCTGGCTGTGGCTTGCGGGAAAGACAAGTTTTTTATCATCGAGTGCACCATAGAGGGTGCCGGATCGCAGGCGGTAATAGCCACATATTATGCAGCCGGAGGTCTGAAGCGTGAGTTCGTGGCTGCTGTCGACGGCAAGGCGGTTGTGCGTGGCGAGTCCGCAGTGCCTACTCTTGTCATCGTCACCATGTCCGACGGTTCGCCCATCGCCATGCTTGTGGCGCAGGACGGCGACAAGATCGCATTTACCACCGGCATTGATGATCCTCTCTCTATCCGATACACAGATGCCAATGAGGCCTCGGGACAGATTGGGCAGTGGATTGCCGACAATGCCGACGCCCTTCGCCGTGCCGATGCCGCTGCTATAAACGATGCCGTGGCAGCTTTCGTAACCAAAAATCCGGGAAAGATAGCTTCCACCGCTTTGCTTACATGTTATTTTCAGAGCGAAGGCTATGAATCGCAGGCCGACTCGCTCTTCTCCATTATAGACATCAAGGCGCGTCCAGTGGAAGTGGTGCAGGGATTCAATACCGTGCTGTCGGCACAATTGTCGGCAGGAGCTACTGCGGAAATGCCTGTGATCACACTCTATGACGAGTCAGACTCCACCATTACCGTTAATCCGATACGCCGTTCGGCCACGCTCCTTTGTTTCCTGTCCGATAGCCCTGCCGGACGCGACTCTGTAGCAATGCGTCTGCGCTCGCTCATGGAGCGGTATCCCAAACGGCTTATGGCTGTGGAGATCTCGTGTGCTCCCGACTCTGCGTCATGGAGACACAGCATCGGCTCCGACACCGTGGCTTGGAGCCGCACATGGTTGCCGGCATCGGTGGCCTCGCCCGAAGTCGTCAGCCTGTCAGTGCCGCGCATACCATATTTTATTGTAGCCGATTCCACGCGCTCGCAGATCTATCGCGGCACATCGGTCGCCAATGCCGAATCTGCCATCATACGACATCTCCGATGAACACCCTCGTTAAAATATCCGGCGCTGCCGTACAGGGTATCGATGCCATCCGTATCACTATCGAGGTGGCCGCTACCAACGGCATCGCTTTTCACATGGTAGGACTTCCCGACGCAGCGGTCAAGGAGAGCTACCAGCGCGTGCTGTCGGCCCTTACGCAGTCGCACATTGATTTCCCAAGACGTCACATAGTAGTCAACCTCTCTCCGGCCGATGTGCGTAAGGAAGGCGCCGCCTATGATCTGCCCATTGCCATAGGTATCCTCGCTGCATCGGGCAAACTCGATCCGTCGAGATTGTCGCGCTACATGATCATGGGAGAGCTTTCGCTCGACGGCTCCGTGCTTCCTATCAAAGGAGCATTGCCCATGTCCATTCTCGCACGCAGTCTTGGCTTTGAAGGCATGATAGTGCCTAAGGCCAATGCCACCGAAGCTGCTGTAGTCAATCGGTTGAAAGTCTACGGAGTCGAAACGCTCCGGCATGTAGTCGACTTTCTGTCGGGAGCGGCCGAACTGGAACCTGTCGAAGTCGATACTCGCGCCGAGTTTGCCGCTCAGGCCTGTAACTTTGATTTTGATTTCTCCGAAGTGAAAGGACAGGAAAATGTCAAACGTGCGTTCGAGGTGGCATGTGCAGGCGGACATAATATACTTCTCGTAGGCCCTCCCGGATCAGGCAAGTCCATGATGGCCAAGCGGCTGCCCTCCATACTGCCGCCACTCACGCTCTCCGAAGCCCTTGAGACAACCAAGATACATTCTGTGGCCGGAAAGTTGCCGCGCGGATCGAGGCTCATGACAGCGCGGCCGTTCCGATCGCCGCATCACACCATCTCGCCTGTGGCACTTGTCGGCGGAGGCTCCACTCCCATGCCTGGAGAGATATCGCTTGCTCACAACGGTATTCTGTTCCTCGACGAATTTCCGGAGTTTTCCCGCTCGGTACTCGAAGTCATGCGTCAGCCGCTCGAAGACCGTCACATATCCATCGCACGCGCCAAGTATTCCACCGACTATCCCGCAGGATTCATGCTCGTGGCCTCGATGAACCCATGTCCCTGCGGCTACTACAATCACCCTACCAAAGCCTGTCAGTGTCCGCCAGGGGCAGTGCGTAAATACCTCAACCGCATTTCAGGGCCGCTCCTCGACCGCATTGACATACAGGTAGAGATACTCCCTGTGCCGTTCGATGACATCGCCTCTCAGTCCACAGGCGAGTCGAGCCACGACATACGCAGCCGCGTTGTGGCCGCACGCGCCATACAGGCATCCCGTTTCGCCTCCGAGCCGGGAGTGCACTGCAATGCCCAGATGAACACACGCCTGCTTGCCCGGCACGCCGCGCTCGATCAGCCGTGCATGGCCATACTGCGCGACACCATGATGCGCTTCGACATGTCGGCCCGAGCCTACGACCGCATACTCAAAGTAGCCCGCACCATCGCCGACCTCGAGGCGTCGCCCGACATACAGCCCCACCACATGCGCGAAGCCGTCTCCTACCGCAATCTCGACCGCGCCTCCTGGGGCGGCTCCACCCCCTTCAGTTGAAGATCATTGTGTTTTTTATAGCCACAGGATCTGTAATTTACCCCATCAATCATAAAGAAATCAGATTCAATGAAGATATATGAAATAACAATGGAAAACGGGTTGCTTCGAAGACCCTTACGACGGATTCGCGTGGCATTCAAGGTTCAAAAACGGTAAAAAACATTCCTGCCCATAAAATTAGATACAAAAAATTTGTCCGAATAAAAAAATAGCTTTACCTTTGCAATGCAAAAATAGCAATGGGGTATTAGCTCATCTGGCTAGAGCGCGACACTGGCAGTGTCGAGGTGAGCGGTTCGAGTCCGCTATACTCCACTAAAAGCGAATTCAGAGCAAAATCTGAGTTCGCTTTTTTTTGTTGCATATTTTATGTCTATATTTGCATCACTCGGAAATGATTGATCTTGCAATTAGTCCGATTTTGTGGCAGGTTGGACATTTGTCGGAGTAATGGATGCGCTAAAATGGCAGTCTATGTATAGGCCGGTTCGGTAAATCATATATTGCAGACACATGAAAGTTTTAAAGGCATTGTTTTATCAATACTATTGGTGGCAGATGCGCAGGGAAAAGGATGATTTCTTTGTGCCATTGTTGGCTGTGTTCTGCATCTTGTGTCCATTTTTTTGTATAATTGGTTTTATAATGATATCATCTGATGCCGTAGGGCTTATTCCGATGCGGAAATATGATATGAAAATGATCTTTTATATTGCGGCCATTCTTGGATTCGCTATCCTCTGGTGGATGTTTCTAAGAAAGAAACGATATAATGCAATAGTCCAGGCGCATGATGTCTATGATAAACCTGAGTATCGACGTTTTGCGGTATTATATCCTGTTGTGTCGGTATTGGTTTTCTTTATGGGCCTGTATATCGGCTATCTGCACAATACATCAATGGCCAGTCTATGAAACGTGTACTGGTAATCGGATGCCCCGGGGCGGGGAAGAGCACATTTAGTCGTAAACTATCGGCAACCACAGGGCTGCCCGTTTACTATCTTGATCTGATATGGCATAGGCCGGATCGTACCAATGTAAGCGCCGACGAATTTGACAAAAGCCTTGAAAAGATACTGCAAGCCGACAAATGGATAATTGACGGCAATTATCTTCGCACCATGTCGTGGCGTATGCAGTACTGCGACACCATATTCTTCGACATACCGCTCGATCAATGCCTTTCCGGCGTCCGAAACCGGCTTGGAAAGCCTCGTGAAGATATGCCGTGGATTGACCGTGAACTTGATGAGGAATTCCTTCAGTCTATCCTTGATTTCCCCGCCCATCAGACTCCTATGATCCTCAGATTACTTGAATCCTTCGAGGGCGAAATCTTTTGGTTTAAGTCAAGGGCCGAAGCCGATGCCTACATACATTCATTAAAATAGTGGTCAGTTGCCTTCTTGATCGTTCGGGAAGAAAAAGAGCGCACTGACCGGTACGCTCTTGCAAGTTGCATTAAATCATCCGTATTACGGATGGTGTCTATTGACGACAATTTTATTTTACGTGATAGATTTTGCTGATAATTTTCCAGTCATTGCCGTCTTTCACGAGAGTGAACATATCGGCAAACCGGATCTCTCCGAATTTGGAGTCGATGCTTACGATGGCGGCATCGGTTGCCACGTTGCACGATGTTATCTCGTATGATGCCGGCTGAGGGCCGGTCTGGTCGTAATAGTCAAACAGTGCTTTGATGGGTACCGACACGAGTTTGCCATCCTCGGCATACGACATGGTGGCAGTCGGTGAAAACGCTGGTTCGGCTATCTTGCTGTCGCCCTTTACAGAAGCCTCACAGTAGAGGTCAAGAGCCTTGCGGATGCCGGCTATTTCTTCGGCGGTGGCATTGCAGCACATGGAGCTGTCGCACACGTTCTCACATTTGCTTTCAGTCTTGGTCATGGTTCCATCGCAGTTTTTGTTCTCGCCGCACGATATCGTCAGAAGCATCATAGCGGCTGAGAGTGTGAATAATATACTTTTCATTTCTTGATCGTGTCCGAGTTCTGATTGTAAGCCTTGGCAACGCATTTCCATTTGCCGTCGAGTTTAAGCATGAGCAGGAAATCGGTGAAGTCAATGCGTCCGCCCCAGCCCTCTTCAAGTACTCGTACAACGGCTACAGTTTCTTCTACTGCGAGTACGTCAACACGGGCTTTGAAGTTATCGCCTGCGCCTACGGTGTCAACATTGTGGTAGAACTGGTTGATAGAGCCATGCTCAAGCTCTCCGTCGAGTATGCCGAACAGAACGGCATCGGTTGTAAACAATTCCTTTGCGTATCTGCTGTCGCCTTCAGCAACACTTTTCACAAACATCATTGCGGCTTCCTCGACTGCGGCGTATTCTTGGAGGTTGTCTCTCATATTATTCTGAGTTTTAGGTTATTTATTACGATGCAAAGTTACAACTGCAATCACGCTAAAACAAGTACCGAAAAATTTTTCGGGTATGGAAAAATTTTTCGGTATTCTGATTTTCAGCGATATTGACTAACTTTGCCTCAAATAAATGATATGGCATACGAAAAGAAAATACCTGTTGACCTCGACTGTCCGCTGCGATTGACAATGAGCCTCATAGAATCGAAATGGAAATCGTGCATTCTTGACGAATTACGTTCCGGCAAGGCAATGCGCCCCAGTGAGATTCATAAATGCTTGCCTGAGGCTGCATCCCGCGTCCTCGATATTCAGTTGAAGGAAATGGTTGGTGATGGTCTTGTTGTTAAAACGATATATCCAGAACTGCCCCCACGCTCCGAGTACCGTATCACGGAATTAGGCAAATCACTGTTGCCGATAATCGACCTTATGCTCCAATGGGGTGAAGAGCACTTTGATATATTTAAGAAGAAATACCAAAAGGAATAATGCCTGATGACAATCACCTTGAAGTCAATGTGTTGATTGCTAGGGTGAAATGTCCGTTATTGAAGAGGTTGCGGGCTATAGTCCAGAGTATGATGATGGTGAGTGTGGTCCATGTGGCTGTCCGGGAGTTGAGGGTGGCATGGATCTGAGGCCATTTGGTGGGCCACAGGTTGCTGATAAACAGCAGGATAAGGACGGGGATAGATATGATCAGCATTGCATTATGTGACCATGCCTGTGAGATGTTGCCATGAAACAGATCGTGAACAGCTCGCTGTGAGCCGCATCCTGGGCAATCCCATCCTGTGAGCGTTTTTACAGGACAGCGGGGAAACATGGCTTGCTCGGGATCGACAAAGGAATAAAGCACCGCGAGGCCGCACAAAAGTACAGCCCCGACAACCCATAACCATACGCGCCGATGGCCATAATTCGGTCTCATAACATAAGCAGTAGTCCGAACGGAGCCCAGACAAGACCGGCAACGATCGATACTATGAGCCATATTTCGGCCATATCGGAGGCTTTCTGTGCACCGGCATAGTCACCATTGTCGTAGCGCGACGAAACTTGAGTGGCGTAGACGAGAGAGACTATGGCAGGAATGAAACAGCAGCAAATGATGGCAGCGATGCTCCAGCCCAGGTATGTGGCTGGCTTTGGTGGTATGGTGTCGCGTCGTGGCGCAGACGATCCGATGACAATGTCGCCGTCAAAGCGGCGACTGAAGGCCGCGGGGCTCGGAAAAAGTCCGGCGAGCTCAGGCAGCGTACGTGCCTGAGCCCATGCCGGCATTCCTTCGTGCCACACGAGAGTATCGGGCCGGATGTTGTATTCGGTCTTCAGCTGCTCAAGTGATACGGGGCCTATCTTTTCTCCCTGGATTATCAACCAATAGTTCACAACAACGATGATTTAGAAGAATTTGATAGGCTGTCCGAGTATGTCTGACAGGAGATTGTTGGCCAGTCGGCTGGCACCGAGGCGGAAGTACTCGTTGTCAAGCCATTTATCGCCGAGTACATGTTTTACAATAGTGTAATAGGCAATGGCGTCATCGGTAGTGGATACTCCTCCGGCAGGTTTAAAGCCGATCATGTTGCCTGTCTTTTCGAAGTATTCCTTGATGCACTGACACATGACATAGGCAGCCTCAAGTGATGCGCCGTCGTAGCCCTTGCCTGTTGATGTCTTGATGAAGTCGGCTCCGGAATACATGGCGAGGATGGATGCGGCGCGGATGTTTTCGGCGGTCTTGAGGGCTCCGGTCTCGAGGATGACTTTCAGGTGAGCGTGGCGGCAGGAGTGCTTTAGTTCGGCAATTTCGTCGCACACTTCTTCCCAGTCTCCGTCAAGGAAGTTGCCGATATTGAGCACGATGTCGATTTCATCGGCTCCGCCTTCGACAGCAAGAGCGGTCTCTGCGACTTTTACTTCGGGGAATGTCTGTGACGAGGGGAAGCCGCCGGAAACGCAGGCGATGTTGACTTCTGTGACATCAAGCACCGTGCGCACTACTTGAGCGAAATTGGGATAAACGCATATCGCGGCAACGTTGGGAAGCTCGGGGTGTTCGGCCTCAAATGCGTTGACACGTTCGGTGAATGCTGCCACTGACTGAGGTGAGTCGGTGGCGTTGAGTGTGGTGAGGTCTATGCAGTTGAAGAGGAATTTCATCACATCTACATTGCGGTTTTCCTCCATGTGGTCGGCGAGTATGCGGGCCACTTCGCTTTTTACTTTTTCGTCATCGATAGTAACGTTGCTCTGCGCCACTGTGTCGTGATATTTGTCTGCCATAGTCAGTAGTAGTTTTGGGTGTTATTGTTGATTCTGTTTATCAGTCAATTTGGGATTGAGCTTATGTCGCTCTTTATCCCTAATGTTTTTCTTATCAAGATTGTTCATAAACGCTCGGTCAAGATCTATGCCTTCCTGATTGGCTATGGCTGCGATGACCCACAGCATGTCGGCAAGTTCGTCGGCCAAATCGTGGCGTTCGCCTGGTTTCCACGATTGATCTCCGTGTCGCCGAGCCATGATGCGAGCTACCTCGCCGGTCTCTTCTGCCAGAATGGCCATGTTTGTAAGCGGAGAGAAATAGCGGACTCCGGTAGTTGTGATCCACCGGTCTACGAGCTGTTGCATGCGAGCGAGTGTGATGTCGGAATCGGTATTTGTCATTCGCGTAGTCGAGAGTCTATGATTATGGTGACAGGACCGTCGTTGACAAGAGCCACCTGCATGTCGGCTCCAAACACTCCGGTCGCTACAGGAGTACCAAGGCGCTCGGTCAACATGGTGCAATAGAGATCGTATAGACGGCGTCCGTCATCGGGGCGTGCTGCGCGTATGTAGCTGGGACGATTGCCTTTGCGTGTCGATGCCATGAGCGTAAATTGGCTGACTGCCAGCACTTGGCCTCCGGTATCGGCAATAGAACGGTTCATAACACCGTCGGTATCGTCGAATATGCGCAAAGCCACAGTCTTGTCGGCAAGCCATCGCACGTCGTCGTCGGTATCGCCTGTCTCGATACCTACCAGCACCATTATGCCGCAGTCTATCGACGAGTGGAGTTCACCGCCAATGCTCACTGATGCCTGTCTGACACGCTGCACCACTATCCTCATGTGAATATGTTTATAATAGGGATCAATGACATAATTATAATGCAAACTTAGTGAAAAATATCGGATTTTTCATAAATTTGCACAAACGAAAACACTAATATCAGACTCAAATATGAAATTTTTACGATGCTTTGCCTCACTGGCTATAAGCACATGTATGCTTGCAGCGGCAGGAGAAAGAGAGTATACTGAACCCGTGGATACTGCTACTGTGGATACTTCCGGCTGGGACTCGCTTTCGGGTCCGACCCGCTTGACTTGGGTGAGCAAAAATGAACATATCAGGCAGATGGCCTCGCCGGTGTCAATCGCCGTCACCGATACAACAATACATGTGTGGAGAGGTGAACGCGCAGGTCTGGAGGCTCTGTTGATAAGTCCGGAAGGGAGTGGCGAGATAAAGCTGACGTTGTCGGACATGCAGCAGGGACGCCGTTCGAGCAAGGCTCCGGGTAGCTATGCGGCATTCATGCGCTATGTGACTACCACGGCATGGCCTGGCTGCGGGTATCCGCCTGATACGTTGGCTGCATTTACAGTGCCCGATATGATAGATCTGCCTCAGGCTAAAGTGTCGATGGCTCCTCGCACGGTGCGTCCGGTGTGGTGCACGCTGGAAATTCCCCGTACTATAGCTCCTGGCACATATACCATGACACTGACTGCATCGGACACCCATACGGGCGATGAAGTGGGTCGGCTGACGCTTAATGTGGATGTGAATAGCCGAACATTGCCTGTCGGTCAGGAACAGAAATTCTATCTCGACATGTGGCAGCAGCCTTATGCCGTGTCGCGTTACTATGAGGTGGAGCCATGGAGCAAAGAGCATCTTGAACTGATGCGTCCGTATATGGAAAAACTCGCCCGCGCCGGACAAAAGACCGTGACAGTCATACTCTTCTATGAACCATGGGGCGAACAAAGCAATGACAAGTTTCTACCGATGGTGGAAACTACTCTGATGCCTGACGGCACATGGAGCTATGACTATACGATAATGGATCGCTATGTGGAATATATGGCATCAATGGGCATTGATGCCAATATATCGTGTTTTACGATGATTCCCTGGGAAATGAAGTTTAGATATTTCGACAAAGCTAAAAATAGTTATGAGTTTCTCGAAGCCAAATCGGACTCTCCTGAATATGAGGCATTGTGGACCGACTTTCTGCAGGCATTGGCCGCGCATTTGAAGGAGAAAGGATGGTATGACAAAACTATGATAGTGATGGACGAACGTGGCTTGCCCGATATGCTCAACGCTTATCGCGTGGCAAAAAAAGCAGTGCCTGGCATAAAGATGTCATTGGCCGGAAGCTACCACAAAGAGCTCATAGATAGTTTGGAAAGTTATACGCTCATAAAGGGGGATTTCTTCCCGGACGATGTAATGAGCCGTCGCCGTAAACACAACTTCATAACCCTCATGTATACATGCTGTGCCACTCCGGCACCGAGTCAGTTCAGCAATAGCGCACCGGCCGACGGAGCATATCTGCCGGTGTATGCTACCGCTACCGGTCATGACGGTTATCTGCACTGGTCGTATATGAATTGGACGGACAATCCGCTTGAGGACACGAGATTTCACATGTTTGCCCCCGGAGACACCTATTTCATATATCCCGACGGTCGCTCTTCGATACGCTATGAGCGCATGGTGGAGGGCATACAGATGAGCGAGAAGCTACGCATGCTGCGCGAGGAAATGACCCGCAAAGGGGATATAAACGCGCTGAACAAACTTGAAAATGCTCTGCTGCCTATACGCACAGGTGCACTCAACGAGTGGTATCCAACATCAACAGTGGTGGATCATCTGCAACAGGCCATAGAAGAAATGTCGGCCGGAACACGCTGACCATAGTATAGTATTAGACGGAATAGCGAGAGGGCTACCCAAAATGGGCAGCCCTCTCGTGTGGTTAGGTATATGTCATATCGTCAGATATTTCAAAGGCTTTCTGTCTCCTCTCCGGGTTTGCCTCGCTCTCGTCCGGCAAGCATACCACAAGCCGCCATGATGTCTTCGCCACGCGAAGCACGGATAGTGGCAGTGACGCCAAATTCGTTGAGTCGGTCGCGAAACGCCACCATGTCACGGTCGGTGGCTGTGCGTAGATCTGCACCGGGGATAGCATGGAAACGGATCAAATTCACGCGACAGTGCATGCCTTTGAGTAGTCGGGCCAAAGCATCGGCATGACGGCGGTCGTCGTTGACGTTGCGCCACATGATGTATTCCACCGACAGACGGCGCTGGTGCGACCAGTCAAACTCACGAAGCATGGCCAGCACATCGCGCAGCGGATAGGCGCGCTCGACGGGCATGAGCCCGGCACGGCTTTCGGAAAAGGGCGAGTGGACGCTTAAGGCCACATGGACGCGGGTCTGCTCGATGAGGCGGCGCAGCTCTTTCAGCTTGCCTATGCTCGACACGGTGATGCGCTTCGGACTCCAGGCCATGCCCCATGGGGCTGTGAGTATTTCCAGTGCGTCCATCACGGCATCAAGATTGTCCATAGGCTCCCCCATACCCATAAACACGATGTTGGTAAGGCGTTCGCTCTCGTCGACCGACAGCACCTGATTGATGATTTGTCCGGCCGACAGATTGCCATGAAACCCCTGTCGCCCCGTCATGCAGAAATAACAATTCATGCGACATCCTGCCTGCGAGCTCACACACAGAGTGGCGCGGTCGGCATCGGGTATCATCACGCTCTCCACGTCGCGATTACCTACGCCTCTAAACAGGTATTTGGCAGTGCCGTCGACCGACAGCACTCGCGATTTCGGCTTCATACGCCCCACGCAATATAGCGCAGCCATACGCTCTCGGCCAGCCAGAGAGATATCGGTCATCTCATCAATAGAGACAACACGCTTCACATAAAGCCACCGCGCGATCTGCTTTGCGGCAAATCCCGGAAGACCGCACTCGTCAGCGACTCTGCGCAAATGCTCCAGAGTGAGGCCTATCAGCGGCTTACGGCTGCAGTTGTCGTCTGCAGGAATATCCATGATAAATATTATTTCAAGTGATTATACATATTGAAATGTAAAGTTACTAATTATTTTCCAAAGACACTTAATTTGTTAAAAACGGCATTTAGATATTTTAGAAACTTTTTGCACTCAGATTATTGTCATTCAATGATTTATGAGTATCTTTGTGCTGTAAAAATCAATAAGCCGACCACAGGGACTGCAAGGATGTCGCCAACTGATACCATAGTTGCACCTTAAATCACACACAACCGGCACCAAGCCGGCACAAAAAACACTGCAACACACACACTTCGCAAAGTAATCCTGAAGCTACATTCTGCATCCCGACTGCGCCGGCATCGCCAAAGCTACCGACAGCGGCAGCATGTGGTTTTTACCCGCATAACATACCATTGTCCAATGTTTTGTTAGACAACATATATATACTTGAATTTTGGTTATGAGGGAGGTGCGCTTCTGTGAAGAAGTGCATCTCATTTTTATACAGGTCAGGATGCTGGAGGATAATCGCCGATGATTTTAGATGCGTTTTTTGTGATTTTACGAGACAATTTTGAGGCATTTCGAGGAAAAAGCGTAAAAAAATTTTGCAGAATAAAAAAATAGCCTTACCTTTGCATCGCAAAAGCAAAAGCTTATGCGCATACAATGACTCCGTAGCTCAGTTGGTAGAGCAAATGACTCTTAATCATTGGGTCGAGAGTTCGAGCCTCTCCGGGGTCACAAGACAGAAAGTCAAAATGCAGAAAGCCTCTGAAAATCAACGATTTTCAGAGGCTTTTCTTTTTACCATTTTCCCCAATTGGTGCAAATTATTGAAACTGCGGGTGTGCAAAAAGGGTGCAGTAAAATTTTTATTGCAAACCGCACCCTCATTAGGCTGTATTTCGCTATTTTCAACGTATTGCGCCAAGTCAACCTCATAAAATGGACACCCTTCTATAATACAGGAGCCATCCAAAGGTTGTAGAGAAGGATGCTGTCAT
>CAJTQH010000037.1:17243-22074 GCA_910578305.1 uncultured Muribaculaceae bacterium | reverse complement strand
GCTGTTTGGCTTCGAGGTGGTATTTCGTTGGCTCTGTCCCATAGAAAAACAAAGCGTAACGAACGCTGTATCAGCTAATTCGCTACGTTTTACCCAAATTTACTTTTTCGCTATGTGTTTATTTTATGTTTTTATCGCTAATTGGTGTAAATTTGTGGTCATGATACTGCTTTTGCTATTTAATTCAGTGCAGTTTTACGTGCTTGCGGCAGTCGTAGCCGCCGCCGTTGTGGCGTGTTGTGTAAAGCCGTCGACCAAAGGTGAGGCCCGTACGTGGCTGCTTGCAGGCACGCTGTGTGCCACGGAGTCAGATGGCAGTGCGGCTCCTGCGGTAGATGTGCGGTGCATGCCTGACGGTAAGGTTATGCTGACACGCCGCGGCCTGTCGGGGATGACTTCTGGTGGCGCTGTGAGTCTTGCTGTGACTGTTGCGGGATTTGACATATCGGTGGAGGAGCGTGTGGTGACGACTGCAGGAGGCGAACCTGTCGACACAGCTCTGTTTACACTCGATTTTTTAGGCAGGGAGCGATACCATCTGCGTTACAACAGTGATTCGACCGGGCTTTTTGTTGCATTCACTCTGCCTGTTCGCCCCGACATGGTGCTGCATAAGCCGCTCGCTGTGCGGTCGTGAACTCAAACTCATATGTGGCTGATGCGCCGCGGTGTGTGCGTGTTGATTATGAGCGGGACTGTCTCTACGGTCACCACGCTTGTGTCGAGTCCCAGAGCTGTCTCGTCTGAGACGCCGAGATGGCGCAGTAGTCCGTGAAGCAGCATGAGTCGCCGTGCAGAGCGGCTGCAGGCACTCGACTGCGAAAATATGCGGTGTATGATTATGAAGCTGAAATCGCCCGCAATGTCGCGTTTGCGGAGCGACGGATAGCCGCTGCGCAGATCCACACGGCCTTCGGCCACCAGATCCTCTATGATCTGACGTAGATACAGGCTGATGCGTGGAAATATCCGGAAGCCAAGCCGCATATGCACGCAGTAGAGTGTGTCGGGCAGGAGTGTTTCGGTGCTGTATTCCAATGTGTCTGGCTCGTCGGTGTGTTCGAGCCTCACTATCCAGTAGTGGTCGGCGCGTTTGGGATGCTTGTTGATAATGGAATACATCACTTTGCTCTCCACCATGTCGCTTCTGGGCGAGCGTGAGATGTACACTACATTGGATGCATATTTCGGTATAGTGGTGTCCGATTTGATGTCGGCGATAATGTCGGTGTATCCAGATATCGGACGGTATTCGATGAAGGTGTTGCGTATGGAGGTGGATTTTCGCCACGACAGCATGACAAATGCCACAAGACCTGCAATGAGCATTGTAAACCATCCGCCATGTGCGAATTTAAACAGATTGGCCACGCAGAAGCATGTCTCAAGTGATAGAAATACTATCAGAAACAACGCTGTGAGCCATTGATTTACCCCTCTGGTGCGCAGATAGCAGGAAAGCAGCAGTGTGGTCATGAGCATGGTCACGGTTATGGCGAGTCCGTAGGCGGCTTCCATGGCCGATGAGGTGCTGAACATGAGTATTGTAATGATGCATCCGGCAAACAGTGCGCGGTTGACACTCGGTATGTAGAGCTGGCCTTTGACGGTTGACGGATAGTTTATGCGCATTCTCGGCCACAAGCCAAGGTTGACTGCTTCGCTGAATATAGTAAATGAGCCACTGAGCAGTGCCTGACTTGCTATGATGGCTGCTCCTGTCGACATGATTACGCCTACTATGGTAAATCCATGTGGCATCATGGCATAGAACGGATTGATACCGGCCATGTCAGTGCCTTGGTGTGATATGATCCACGCTCCCTGTCCGAGATAATTGAGTATCAGCATGATTTTTACGAAAATCCAGCTCACCGATATGTTGAGCCTGCCGCAGTGTCCGAGATCTGAGTACAGGGCTTCAGCGCCGGTAGTGCACAGAAATACCGCTCCGAGTACCAAAAACCATCCCGGATAGTCTATGAGGAGTCTTAAGGCATAGACGGGATTGAACGCTTTGAAGATGTCGGCATGGCTTCCGATGTTCATACAGCCGAGAACACCGAGCATCGTGAACCACACGAGCATGAACGGGCCGAACATACGGCCTATCCGGCCGGTGCCGGCGCGTTGCATCATAAATATGCCTGTGATTATGAGCAGAACTATCGGGGTGACCGGTATTTCTGAACTAATGTCCTTAAGGCCTTCTACAGCCGAAGTGACCGTGATGGCTGGAGTGATGACACCATCGGCTATCAGAGCGGCCGCGCCTATGGCCGCCACGATGTAGAGTCTGCGCCTGCCGGTCTTGCGCAACAGAGCATATAGAGCCAGAATGCCTCCCTCTCCTTTATTGTCGGCACGCAGGGCTATGATCACATATTTCAATGTGGTCTGTAGTGTTAGGGTCCAGATAACACATGACACCGCTCCGATCACATAGTCGGATGTGGTTTCGGGATTCACACCCATTATCGCTTTCATGACATAGAGCGGAGATGTGCCTATGTCGCCGAACACGATACCCATGGTTACCAGAAGCCCCATGGCGGTGAGTCGTTGCAGATGATTGTGCTGTGAAAAATTATCAGTCATATCTGTGTCTGTTGAAACGTGATATGACTGATAAACGGTTTTTACGTGTCAATGGTTGCGACGGTTGTTTACGTCACAGGCTGTCCTTTGAGATATATCCGGTCGATAAACGGTGTGGCGTAAGCGTAGGGGAGGAATGCAAAGGTAGGCATCGGTCTGGTTACAATCAGATTGGCGGTCTTGCCTGTGGCTATCGAACCATAGTCGGCTCCGCAATCCATGGCGGCTGCGCCGTTGATGGTCACGGCGTTGAATGCCTCTTCGGGGGTAAGTTTCATCTTGATGCATCCAAGCGACATCACCATGCGCATGTTGCCTGAAGGCGACGAACCGGGGTTGTAGTCCGATGCGAGTGCCACCGTGGCTCCTGAGTCGATAAGACTGCGTGCCGGGCCGTATGGCATGCCGAGGAAAAACGATGCTCCCGGCAGCAGAGTGGCCACAGTGTCGGACTTTGCCAACAGATCTATCTCCTCCTGTCCGATGCGTTCGAGGTGGTCGGTCGACAGTGCGCCGTGGGCCACACCGGTCTGCACTCCGCCCGACACAGCCAGCTCGTTGGCGTGTATCTTCGGACGCATGCCGTATCGAGCGGCATGTTCAAGAATCTGAGCTGTCTGATCGACGGTGAAAAATCCTTCATCGCAGAACACATCCACAAATTCTGCCAGACCCTCCGCGGCTACAGCAGGCAGCATTTCGCGGCACAGCATATCTACATAGTCCTGCTGTCGGCCGGCATATTCACGCCCCACGGCATGTGCGCCGAGAAATGTCGATTTCACTTTCATCGGCACCGACTCGGCTATGCGGGCTGTGACGCGTAGCATCTTCAGTTCGGAGTCGATGCTCAGACCATAACCGCTCTTTATCTCCACGCATCCTGTGCCCATGGCCATGATCTCGCGGGCTCGCTCCATCGACTGAGTGTAGAGTTCGTTTTCAGAGGTGGCGCGGAGTCGATCCGAAGAGTTGAGTATGCCGCCACCGCGTCGAGCAATCTCTTCGTAGCTCAGACCGTGGATTTTGTCGACAAATTCACCCTCGCGGCTGCCTGCATAGACAATGTGGGTATGCGAGTCGCAGAACGCAGGCATCACCATGCCGCCTGCGGCATCCGTTATCTCCTCATTACCGTCGGTGGAGGGAAACGTGTCCATCGAGCCCCAGCTGTGTATCACCTCGCCATCAGTGCGTAGCCATGCGTTTTGCAGAGTGTGCATGGTGCTCATCTCGTTTCCGCGCAGGCAGGTGCGATGTTCGCTGTCGATGCCTGCAAGCAGTCCTATGTTGGATATCAGCATGTCTGTGAACGGAGGAATTTGACGGAGTTTTCAATCAGAGGTGACATAACGGTGTCGTTGACAATGAACGGCACGTGTTGACGATACTGCTCATGCCACTGCTCGAGCTGCGGAGAAGTGCATAGCGGACGGCGAAGGTCAAGTGCCTGCATGGCATTGAACAATTCAATGGCGAGCACACGTTCGGTGTTTTCCACCACTTTGCATAGTTTTGTGGCCGAGTTTCCACCCATTGACACGTGGTCTTCCTGACCTTGCGACGACGGGATGCTGTCGCAACTTGTTGGCCAGCACATACTTTTTGACTGGTTCACTATTGAGGCTGCGGCATACTGCGGTATCATAAATCCGCTGTTGATGCCCGGATTTGCCACAAGGAACGATGGCAGTCCGCGTGAACCGGAAACCAGTTTGTATATACGGCGTTCGGATATGTTTGCGAGTTCCGACATGGCTACTGCCAGGAAGTCCATCGGTAGAGCTATCGGTTCGCCGTGGAAGTTTCCTGCCGATACTATTATGTCCTCCTCAGGGAAAATAGTAGGATTGTCGGTGGGGCTGTTGATCTCCGTTTCAATTACTCCGGCCACATAGTCGAGGGTATCTTTTACGGTTCCGTGTACCTGTGGCATGCACCTGAACGAATATGGATCCTGCACATGCTTTTTGGGCTGGGAGATGAGTTGGCTTCCCTGAAGGTATCCGCGTACGGCACGCGCTGTGGCAAGCTGTCCGGGATGAGGACGCACGGCGTTTACCTCGTCGCCGAACGGTTCTATGCGTCCGTCGAAAGCATCAAGCGACAATGCACCGATTTTATCGGCGAGCGCACTCAGACGCCGTGCTCTGAGTATGGCATATACGGCATGTGCCGACATGAACTGAGTGCCGTTGAGCAGTGCCAGACCTTCTTTTGATACCAGATGTAC
>CAJTQH010000037.1:15776-17233 GCA_910578305.1 uncultured Muribaculaceae bacterium | reverse complement strand
GGTTTCCAGCCGAAAAGATCCAGGACCTCGGCCGATGGACGTATCTCACCCTTGTAGTGAACAAGGCCGAGGCCGAGCAGCGGCAGGCACATGTTGGCCAGCGGAGCGAGGTCGCCCGAAGCACCGAGCGAGCCTTGCGAATACACCACCGGTATCACATCGTTGTTGAACATGTCCACCAATCGCTGTACGGTCGAGAGTTGTACTCCCGAGTTGCCAAACGACAGTGACATGATTTTGGTGAGCAGCATCAGACGCACTATGTCTATTGCCACAGGGTCGCCGCATCCGCATGCATGCGACTTCACCAGATTTTCCTGAAGGCGCGACAGATCGTCTTTGCCTATGGATATGTTGCATAGCGAACCGAAACCGGTAGTGATTCCATAAACCGGATGATTGCACTGCTCTATTTTGTCGTCGAGATATTTACGGCATCCGTTGATGCGGTTTATTGATTCTTCGCTCAGTGCGAGAGTCATTTTTCTGTCTAATATTTCCCCTGCGCGTTCAATTGATAGACGGGCAGGGCTTATATGGTGTATCATTTTCGTGGTGTTTTTATTTTGGTCAGTGAGTATGTCAATAGGGGCGTGCCGGTGTTATTTTATCACCGAGTCAATAAGATCGTCCGAAGCTATGGCGGGCATGGTCACTTTCAGGCCGGGTGTGCGATCCATCTGGCGCTTTATGGCAGCCATGGCACCTGCGTTTCGGGCCCAACTGCGGCGTGCTATGCCGTTGTTCACGTCCCACAGCAGCATCTCGTCGATGTGGCGCGCTGATTCGTCGGAGCCGTCGATCACCATGCCGAAGCCGCCGTTGATCACTTCGCCCCATCCTACACCGCCGCCGTTGTGTATTGATACCCAGGTGGCTCCGCGGAATGAGTCGCCGATTACGTTGTGCACGGCCATGTCGGCGGTAAACTGCGATCCGTCGTAGATGTTGGATGTCTCACGGTAAGGCGAGTCGGTTCCCGACACGTCGTGGTGGTCGCGTCCGAGTACTATCGGAGCCGATATTTCACCGGAAGCTATGGCATCGTTGAAAGCGCGGGCTATGCGGGTACGGCCTTCGCAGTCGGCATATAATATACGGGCCTGTGAGCCTACCACCAGATTGTTGG
Source organism: uncultured Muribaculaceae bacterium (assembly GCA_910578305.1). GTDB lineage: Bacteria > Bacteroidota > Bacteroidia > Bacteroidales > Muribaculaceae > Paramuribaculum. The sequence continues at coordinate 16,104 of CAJTQH010000037.1, read as the reverse complement.
GGCCGGCCTCACGTATCCAGTGCAGATTGTCGAGAAGCTGGTGCTTTATGTCGTCGGGAGCCTCGCTCACCATCTCGTCGAGTACACGCGCTGCTATGGCATCGGTCTTGGCAAGATCGTCGGGGTCGCCCGATGTGCACACCCAGCGGAATGGTCCGAATCCGTAGTCGAAAAATCCCGGCCCCATGATGTCCTGGACATACGATGGATAGCGGAAACCGCTGCCGTCGGCGTTCATCACGTCGGCTCCGGCACGCGACGACTCGAGCAGGAATGCATTGCCGTAGTCAAAGAAGTACATGCCGCGCTCTGTGAGTCGGTTTATGGC
>CAJTQH010000037.1:6948-15766 GCA_910578305.1 uncultured Muribaculaceae bacterium | reverse complement strand
ACTGCGCAGCGATTCCTGCACACGTCGGCGGAACTCTTCAGGTTCGTCGGCCATCATGGCCTTGGCCTCTTCGAAACTCAGTCCGGCAGGATAGTAGCCGCCTGCCCACGGGTTGTGCAGTGATGTCTGGTCCGATCCCAGATCCACTTCTATGCCGTCGTCGGCCAGGCGTTCCCACAGGTCCACAATGTTGCCCTGATAGGCGAGCGATACAGCCTCGCCTGCCTTACCAGCCTTGGATGCGCGAGCTATCAGATCGTCAAGCGATGTATACACTTCATCGACCCAACCCTGTGAGTGGCGGGTGGCCACGGCCTTGGGATTGATTTCGGCTATTATGCTCACCACACCGGCTATGTTACCTGCTTTGGGCTGTGCGCCCGACATGCCTCCAAGGCCCGATGATACAAAGAGCATGCCTTCGAGCGATGTGCGTCCGCCAGTGAGGCGCCGGCGTCCGGCGTTGAGCACAGTTATAGTGGTACCATGCACTATGCCCTGCGGACCGATATACATGTATGAGCCTGCTGTCATCTGGCCATACTGCGATACGCCCATGGCATTGAAACGTTCCCAGTGGTCGGGGCTGGAGTAGTTGGGTATCACCATGCCGTTGGTCACCACCACACGCGGAGCATCGGGGTGTGAGGGAAAGAGTCCGAGCGGATGGCCCGAATACATCACCAGAGTCTGGCTGTCGGTCATCTCGCTTAGATATTTCATCACAAGCCGGTATTGCGCCCAGTTTTGAAACACGGCGCCGTTGCCTCCATAGGTGATGAGTTCGTGTGGATGCTGTGCCACACGCGGATCCAGATTATTCTGTATCATCATCATTATGGCTGCGGCCTGACGCGACTTTGCCGGATATTGGTCGATCGGGCGGGCATACATGGCATACGTCGGACGCATGCGGTACATATAGATTCGGCCGTATCGGTTGAGTTCGTCAGCAAATTCGGGAGCCAGTTCGACGTGAAGATGTTCGGGGAAATATCGCAGAGCATTTTTCAGAGCCAGTTTCTTCTGCTCGGTCGTGAGTATGTCTTTACGGCGCGGAGCGTGGTTCACAGAACTGTCATAGCCCGGATGCGCGGGCAGTTCCTGAGGTATGCCTTCGGCTACTGCCTGTCGGAATTCAGAGTCTGTCATGAGAGTGCGTGGTATGATGTGATTATTTTATTTTTGAATTTACTGTTTTGAGTACACGGGCTTCGGCTTCGATGGCTTTGGCTGCTATGGCAGCCGCTTCTTCGGTCAGACGGTCGGCCTGTTGGCGGTTCTTTAGCCCGGCGGCGTTGATGCGCACGTTTAGTTCGGCTCCGAGTACAGCCGATCGTGCTGCAAGCGCTCCTACACCGGCATCGCTCACAGAAGCCGGATTACCGGTCGAAGCCATGGCTTCAAGCAGCGGAAACACGTCCAAGGCTGCCTCCATTGTGCGAAGCGGCACTTCTGTGGCATAGAGCGTGGCCTCCTCAAGAGCTTTTTCGCGCAGTGTTTTTTCTTCCGGTGTCGACTTTGGCATCTGTATGGCCGACATAATGCGGTTGAATGCGGCTGTGTCTTCGTCCACCAGATGTAGCAGATGGTCCATGAGTAGCTGACCGCCGTCGGCGTAGTTGGAAAATTCTTCCCAACGGTCGTCCCATCCGGCTTTGTGTGCCGACAGATTGGCTACCATTGTGCCGAGGGCAGCAGCCAGAGCACCCATGTATGCTGAGATCGAACCGCCGCCGGGTGCGGGCGATTCCGAAGCTGTCTCTTCGGCAAATGCCGAGCAGGTCATGTCGATAAGCGATTTATCCGATGCCGGAGCTATCATGTATTCGATAACTTTCTCTTCGGGTTTGAACGGAGTGAGTTCGTCAAGACCCATTGATTTCACTGCTATGCGCATTATTTCAGCGTCGGGCAGTCCGGTCGACCGCTGCTGCTTGTGCAGAAAGTGGCGGCCGGCTTCGATGAGAGTACGTTTAGGAACCAGACCCACTATCTCTGTACCTGTGACGCGTATACCGCGAGCTGCAGCCGCACGACATACTTCGTCAAAAGCCACATGCAGTGGCGTTGCGTTGATGTCGGTGATGTTCATCGATACCTGAGCTATGCCGTACTCATCGATGTACCAGCCTATGGCTTTGGTGCCTTTTAGAGTGCCGGGAAGCATTATCACATTGCCGTTGGCATCGGTCATAGGCTTACCGTTGGGTTTGCCGCCTTCGCGTTTCGGACGGCCTTTTTCACGCACGTCGAAAGCTATGGCGTTGGCACGGCGCGTAGAGGTGGTGTTGAGGTTGAAGTTTACCGCTATGAGAAAGTCGCGTGCGCCAACAGTAGTGGCTCCTGTGCGGGCAGCGTCATCGTCAAACGCTCTGTCGCCGAAGTCGGCACCCTTGCCTTCGTGTCCCAGTTTTTCGGGTAGTGCCTCATACTCGCCTTCGCGGCATACTGCCAGATTTTTGCGCTCGGGAGTGAAAGCCGCGGCTTCGTAGCAGTAAGTGGGTATGTTGAGTTCATCGGCTATTCTGCGGGCCAGCGTGCGCGACATCTCGGCGCATTCCTCGAGAGTGACTCCCGACACGGGGATGAGCGGCAGCACATCGGTGGCTCCCATGCGTGGATGCGCTCCGTGATGCTTTCGCATGTCTATGAGCTCGGACGCACGTTTCACTCCTCTGAAAGCGGCTTCCACCACGTCTTCGGGCGATCCTACGAATGTCACGACCGTACGGTTTGTGGCTTCGCCCGGATCTACGTCGAGCAGTGATATGCCCGATACCGATTCTATTGCGTCGGTTATTGACTTTATGGTTTCTTTGTTGCGACCCTCACTAAAGTTGGGTACACATTCGATGATACGTTTATCCATGGTCTGTGTTAAAAGATTTCTTGTGCAAACTTACCAAAAAAGTGGCAATCCGCCAATATGACATGTCATATCTGTGGCATATAAAAGATGTAAACAGCGATGTGAAATCGTGTGAAAAATTGTGGTTTTTTTAACGGCGTTGTTGAGTGCAATTTGTTGATACGGCGTTCGATGCGGTATGGGTAGTTGAATTGCAGATTGTGTTGTTGGTCGGTATTTTAACTGCTGTTAAGTTAACTTGCTGATGGATTGGATAGTGGCTATTGACAAACGTACATGAATTTATTATCTTTGTATTGACCTTATGAAATACGTGGCCGTATATATGGAGGATTTGAGAAAACCTCGGTCGGTCAATTGAGAAAACATATACACAAACCTTAATTATAGTATACAGCTATGAAAAAACTTTCGGCTTATGCCGCATTGATATTTTCAATATTTGCAATTGCGTGTATCTGCACCTCGTCGGTTATTCGCCCTGAAATGCGGTTTCTTGATGTGGAGCACTGCAAGATTGTTCATGTGGCAGTGCCTGAGAATATATCGTATGACGTGTCGTCAGAACCTTCCGCTATCGATATAGCCAATGGCGTCACCGAGTTTGCCTCCACTCTTCTGGGACGCAGATATGTGTGGGGTGCTACCGGCCCAAAGTCATTCGATTGCTCCGGATTTACAAGCTATGTATTTAATAGCCAGGGAATAAAATTGTCCCGCACATCGCGCATGCAGTATACACGTGGCGAGATGGTGGAGCGTGACAAACTCCGAGCCGGAGATCTGATGTTCTTCAGCAGTCCGCGGAGCGGCCGTGGTCGGGTAGGTCATGTCGGGATTGTGGTTGACGTGGATCACGAAACCGGAACGCTTACATTTATACACGCGTCAACAAGCAAAGGCATCACATATCAGAAATTTCCAGACGGAGGCTATTATAGCCGTAATTATATCGGAGCAAAACGCGTCATCAATCAGGATATCGCTGTATAGATACAAGGCTATCGACTTACTTTCTGTTTATCCGAGTCAGCCGTCACGAAGCATTGCTTATAGTGCGGCTGGCTTATTATTGATGGATTTTTTTTGAACCATAGCAGGGTCAGATTTGTTTGAGATGATAGCTAACCATTTAACCCTCTTAGTATAAATTATGGATAAATACGTATGCACAGTTTGTGATTGGGTCTATGACCCGGAAAAAGGCGATCCGGACAATGGCATTGCTCCCGGAACCAAATTTGAAGATCTTCCGGACGATTGGTTATGCCCGATCTGCGGCGTAGGCAAAGACATGTTTGAGCCACAGAACTGATCCATCGCCATGTACTCGGCGGACAGCCCTTTCAATGGGCTGTCCGCCGTCGTATTTATACCTTTTTATGATACATTTGTTAAGATACAATTCCCATGGATTTTGCGCGGCGGCATGCTTCATGTGAATTTTTTACCTGAAGTTTACTCAGTATTTCTTGCCTGTGCCGGCTTACAGTGTGTATGCTTATATTAAGCAGGTCGGCTATTTCGGCACTTTTCATTCCGGAATCAATCAGCGTCAGTATCTGTCGCTCGCGGCGGCTGAGTATGTTGCCGTTGGTGTGAGTGGTCAGTTCTTCGCTCATGCCGGTCACGGAGTTCACGGCATGGCTTTTGCCGTTGAAGTCAAATACCAGTGGACTATAAAGACAGATGGCGCATTCCACTGTCTCGCAGTCGGCCGAATATATGTAGTACATTCTGTGCAAAAGTTCGCGGGTGTGGCCGTCGGGTTGGCAGAAATGCAGTTTAGATACAAGATGGTATTGCGGTCGCTTCAATTTGGGCAGATGCCTTAAATAGTGAAAAAAACGGAGTTCGGCGATATATTTTTGCTCCTGTTCATCGGGTGTCATAAGAGAGAGTATCTTGGATTCCCATATGGAGTCTTCATGATTGTAGTCGTCTAATCCGAGGGATTTGCCGAAATCTCCGGCTACAATGTGACTTCTGCCGTTGGCCAGATCGCTCACCACAGCAATGGCGTTTTCGGTACGGACTATGGCCTGTGCGTAACACATGGCTTCCGACAGGTGGTCGGCGTTGTAGGTTGATGCCTGGTCGCGCAGGAGTCTGTCGAGTTCTTTCCTATGCTTCATGAGTATTGAAAATGGTTATTTTTAGCCATTGCGGGCTTTTTTACAAACGGTTAACTTTGCAAAAGTAATTCAACTTATGGTTATACGCAAAAATGACAGAAAAAGAAAAGATGCTTGCGGGCATGATATACGATGCGGGAAGCGACAAGGAACTTGTGGCCGAACGGCTTGAATGCAAGGAGCTGTGCCGCGAGTACAATGACTTGCGGCCGAAGGATACGGCTGCACGTGAGGCGTTGCTTCACAGGATATTCGGATATATCGATGGCGATATTCTTGTTGAGCAGCCGTTTTATTGCGACTATGGCTATAATATCAGGGTTGGTCGTAATTTTTATGCCAATTTCAATCTGGTTGTTCTCGATGAGGCACCGGTGACTTTCGGCGATAATGTTTTCATTGCGCCGAACTGCGGATTTTATACGGCCGAACATCCGATCAATGCCGAGGAGCGTAGCAAGGGACTCGAATATGCGCGTCCTATAACGGTGGGCAGCGATGTGTGGTTTGGAGCGGGTGTATCGGTGCTTCCTGGTGTCACTATCGGGAGCAACTGTGTCATCGGAGCCGGCAGTGTGGTGGTCGGCGATATTCCTTCCGATTCTGTGGCAGTGGGCAATCCGTGCAAGGTAATAAGATCATTAAAGTAAAATTTATATATAAGGTATGAAAGCAAAATTGTTCATGATTGTTGTTACGGCTGTATTGTGTCAGTCTGTGGCCGCTCAGTCTCTTGATAAGATGAATTGGTTTAATGAGCCTTCCGACTGGAAGGTTTCAGGCAACAAACTCACTATGTCGGTAACCCCTAAAAGCGATTATTGGCGCATATCGCACTATGGATTCACGGTCGACGATGCTCCGTTCTATTACTCGGAGTATGGCGGTGAGTTTGAAGCCAAGGTAAAGATTGCAGGCGATTACAAAGTGCGGTTCGATCAGGCGGGTATGATGATCCGTATTGATCATGAAAACTATATAAAGACCGGAATTGAATTTGTCGACGGCCGATATAATCTCAGCACCGTGGTCACACACCGCACTTCCGACTGGAGTGTGATAGCTCTTGACAGACCTGTGGATTTTATCTGGATCAAGGCTGTGCGCAGGCTTGATGCCATAGAGATATTCTATTCGTTCGATGATGTGGAATACCATATGATGCGCAATGCCTGGATGGAGGCTAACCGCCCCGTTAAGATAGGCATGTTTGCGGCTTGCCCGGATGGCGATGGATTTAATGTGTCTTTCTCCGGATTTAAAGTGACCCATTTGCCCGATAAGGTTAGAACTGAGTGGTTGAAATCCAATGCCGAATAACATTTGCTATGACTGATAGGTTGCGGATATCGGAGGTGACTGGAGACAAGCGGCCTTATATGTCGTTGCTGCTTGTCGGCGATGAGTCGGAGGAGATGATTGGCCGTTATATCGATCGTGGCAGACTTTATATAGGTCAGATCGAAGGTGAGCCGGTGGCTGTGTGCGTGGTAACTGACGAAAGCAATACTATGGTCGAAATCAAGAATCTTGCCGTGAGTCAGAATTGGCGCCGCATGGGTATAGGCCGCATGATGCTTAGGCATGTAGAGAATCTACATCGAGGCAAGATCGGTATACTCGGCACAGGAGAAACACCATCGACTTTGCGATTTTACCATTCGTGCGGATATACGTATTTTCGCCGTATTCCGGATTTTTTTACAGACAATTATCCTAACCCCATCATAGAGGAAGGTATACGTCTATGTGACATGATATACCTCCGCAAATATTACTATTGATGAGTGTAAGGATGTCTTGTTTATGGCTGTGGCATTATGCCCTACCTAATGAGTTTTGACCGGCGTCAGAGATTTGTTATGTCAGGCATATCCGAGAAGCCGAACGATTCAGATACATGTATGTATTTGCGGGTGGTTTCAATATATATATTTCCGCATCCGCGGATGATGGCTTCATCTATCAGATGTCGCACTATTTCGCGGGCAATGCCTCTGTGGCGGAAAGCTTCGCGTACATAGATACCCGTGAGACAGGCACACCGGCCGTTCGGATTGTCGGGTGTGGGTGGTTCGTCATGGTAGATTACCGAACCGCAGCCACAATCAGTGTTGTCTACCTCAGCCACATAGGTTGAGTGAGATCCGTCGGCGATATGAGTGCGGTAATATGTCCTGTTGGCCACAATCAGCCGCGCCGAAGGTTCTTTTCTAAACATATTTCTGAGCACTTCGGTTCGCCAGTGCAGCAGAGTGGGTATGGCGGTGATCTGTCGCAGTCGTATTGTGGTCATATATTTTCTTTTTGACAAGGAGTCGGCCATAGGCGGGTACCGTAAGTATATGAAATCATTGTTCATTTTTGTATATCAGTATATCTGATAATAAAAATGAATTTGATGGCGGCCTTGTTCAGATCAGCGTGTTGATTCGCGTCTGGTTATTAAGGTTTGTTGGCGTACAGAGTGGTGTAGACTGTTTCCGATACTTTTGCTATGGCTGCGGCGGCCTGCTCTTCGGTGCCGTCGAAATCCTTTACCAGTACGGCAAGAGTGTAGTGGCGGCCATCGGGCAGGTCGATGAATGCCACATCGTTGTGAGCCATTAATATACCATTTTCGGTTCTGAATCCGGAACCTGTCTTATGAGCCACAGACACACCATCTTTGTCTGCTAAAGGTTCTGATATACGGTCTTTTCCCGTGATACATTCGCGCAGAGTGGTGCATAGGAAATCTCGGTTGTCCTGTCCGATTATACTGTCTGTAAACAGACGTTCGATAAGCATTGCCGCTCCGTATGGTGATGAATGGTTGTCGTAGCTCAGGCTGTGGTCAGCCCACATGTCAGCTTCGGTGACTGCTATCCGGAAACATTCACGAGGCACTATGGTGGCTATGAAGCTGTCGGTCTCGGCCACGCTCTCCAGATGCTGGAACATGTAGTTGCTCGCATTGTTGTCGCTCATGGTAAGTGTGTAGCGCATAAGATCTCTTATGGAGATGTGTATTATCGGTTCGCTGTGTTCCTTTAGCATGGGTGACCATGTATCAGGATTGAGTGTGCCGGAGTCTATTGTTACCACGCTATCGATTGATATTCCGTGTTGCTCCAGCTTGTGACACAGCGATATAGCCTGATGAAGTTTGAATACGCTCATCAGCGGATACTTGTCATCGTTATTGACCGTAAGCGTGTCACCGCTGTCGGTGAGCAGAGCTATTCCTATTTCGCCCGGATAGCTTTGTGCTATGCTTTCAAGAGAATCTTTCAGGAAGCCGAGTTCGGGATAAAGTCCGTTGGCGTTTTCATCGTCTGACGATTGCTTTGTTCCGGATATGGAGCATGAAGCAACAGACAGTGCCATGAACAGAATTGTAAATATGGACTTTGGCATGAGCTTATAGGAAAATGAAGAGGCGGTGATATGAATTTGGATTATTTGTTAGTGTTCATAGAGGCTGCATAGGCCGGGTCGTAGAGCATGTTGAGCAAGTGGGCCAGACGCAGACCGCCGCGAAGAAACTGCAGTTCTACGGTCGGAGTCCAGTAAGCGACTTCGTCATACGATATGCGGTCTTTGTCGGCAAAGTAGCGGTAGACCGTAGTGGCTGTGTTCATAGTCTCCTTGGCCCAGTCGTCGATAGAGCCGGCTATGATGGACTGCTCGTCGGCTTCGGTGGCGCGGTCTATCTGATCCTGCCATTCGGAGTAGCTCCACTTATGAGCCGATTCGGGTATTGAAGAGTCCCACACGGAGTGCAGATTGGTTTCGCGGCCAAAGAAGCGCACCTTTATGCGGTTGCCTC
>CAJTQH010000037.1:0-6938 GCA_910578305.1 uncultured Muribaculaceae bacterium | reverse complement strand
GTCGGTGGCATGACCCATGTGCATGGGCTGGTGCATGTCGCCCACCACGTGCACGAGTATTTTCATGGCCAGTGCTGCATCTTCGTGCGATATGTTGTTGTCCGACAGCTGCTCGAGTTGCGACTTTATAGCCGTCACGGCATCGCCGGCCGGATTGGCCTGAGCTTCCTCGTAGCGCACACCTTCGTCTATGTTTTTGTAGTGCCATGTCTTGGTATATGCATAGGGGCGGGTATGACTCGCATTGTCGAGCCAGTTGGCCCAGTAGACCATCGATTTGCCGTCGAGAATGGAGTCGACGACGGCTTTGGTGGCCGGAGTAAGGTGCTGTTCAGCAATATAGGCTGTGACATCGTGGCCTTTCTGGCTCCAGGCAAGAGCCGATACGACAGAGAGAAGCAGTAGAGGAAGTGTGATGATGCGTTTCATGAAAATATGATTTTGTCAAGTGATGGTGGTTGCAAATGTAGCCATATTTTTTCTCAATTCGATAGAAAACGTTAATTTTGTAGCTGTGGAAGCTGTCGGATAGTGATGGCTCTCCCTATAAGTGAGCATCAGAAACAACACTTGACAGACATGCAGAAAGTAAAACCCAAAAAAGCTCTTGGCCAGCATTTCCTGACCGACTTGTCGGTGGCGCGGCGCATTGCGGCCACTCTCGATGATTTCCACGGAATGCCGGTGATGGAAGTCGGCCCGGGCATGGGCGTGCTCACTCAGTTTCTTCTCGAATCCGGACACGATGTGAAAGTAGCCGAAATCGACACGGAGAGTGTGGAATACCTGCGCCGTGAGTTTCCCGCGCTTGAGGCTGCGGGGGGTATCATGGAGTGCGACTTCCTGCGCACCGATCTGGCGAAGGTGTATCCCGACGGACAGAAATTCTGTGTTATTGGCAACTATCCCTACAATATATCATCGCAGATATTTTTTCATGTGCTTGAATATAAGGATCAGGTGGCTTGTTGTTCAGGCATGCTTCAGCGCGAGGTGGCCGAGCGTCTGGCCGCAGCTCCCGGCACCAAGGCACGCGGCATACTGAGTGTGCTGCTTCAGGCATGGTACGATGTGGAATATCTGTTTACCGTGAGCGAACATGTGTTCAATCCGCCGCCAAAGGTGAAGAGCGGTGTTATAAAGATGACCCGCAACGGAGTCACGTCGCTCGGATGCGATGAGCGCCTGTTCAAGACCGTGGTCAAGACGTCTTTCGGCCAGCGGCGTAAGACTCTGCGCAACTCGCTTCGTGGACTTTTTCCTGCGTCAGTGCCGTTGCCGGATCATGAGATTATGTCGTTACGTCCCGAACAGTTGTCGGTCGACAGGTTTATTGAACTCACCAATCTCATCACATCTTACCGCACTGAAGCACAATGAAAGAATACACTCCGGAATATCTGCACCACATACGCTCCATCATCGCATCGCATGATGACGAGTCGGCTCGCCGCGAACTGGCCGATCTGCACCCGGCCGACATTGCCGAGCTTTATCAGGAGCTCGACCTCGAGGAAGCCGAGTATCTGTATAAGTTGCTTGACGACGATGTGGCTGCCGATGTGCTCATGGAACTTGACGAGGACGATCGCCGCAAACTTCTCAGCAGCATGCCTGCCGAAGAGATCGCCAAGCAGTTTATCGATCACCTCGACACCGACGATGCGGTAGATATCATTCAGGAACTCGATGAGGAAGATCGCGATGAAATCCTCTCGCACATCGACGATGTGGAGCAGGCAGGCGATATCATCGACCTTTTGAAATACGACGAAGACACAGCCGGTGGTCTGATGGGTACGGAAATGATCGTTGTCAACGAGAATTGGAGTATGCCGGAATGTATCAAGCAGATGCGTATGCAGGCAGAGGATCTGGATGAGATCTACTATGTGTATGTGGTCGACAATGATAATAAGTTGCATGGTATCCTGCCGTTGAAAAAACTCATCACCGATCCTTCGGTGTCGAAGATCAAGCACGTAATGGAAGTCGATCCGGTGTCGGTGAAGGCCGATACACCGATCGACGATGTGGCTCTCGACTTCGAGAAATATGACCTTGTGGCCATGCCGGTGGTCGACTCTATAGGACGATTGCTCGGACGTATCACCGTCGACGACGTGATGGATCAGGTGCGTGAGTCGTCCGAGCGCGACTATCAGTTGGCATCGGGTCTTTCAAGCGACGTGGAGACCGACGACACATTGTTTACACAGACAAAAGCCCGTTTGCCATGGCTGCTTATCGGTATGGTAGGAGGTATAGGCAACTCGTTGATTTTGCGAAACTTTGAAACCGGATTTGCCATGGATCCCGCACTGGCTCTGTTTATACCGCTCATAGGCGGCACTGGCGGTAACGTAGGTACCCAGTCGTCGGCTATCGTCGTGCAGGGTCTGGCCAACGGTTCGCTTGATATAAAGAATTCATTGAAGCAACTTGTAAAGGAACTTGGAGTCGGACTTATCAACGGATGCATTATATCATTGCTTGTGTTTGCCTACAACTACTTCTTTGGCGGCATAAGCATGGCCACTACGCTGTCGGTATCTCTCTCGCTCATGGCTGTGGTGCTCTTCGCATCGGTGTTCGGCACATTCGTACCACTTACACTCGAGCGATTCAAAATCGATCCTGCGCTTGCCACCGGCCCGTTCATCTCCATTACCAACGACATTATCGGTATGGTCATCTACATGGGCATCAGCACCCTCCTGCTCATGAATCTCTCCTGATATCAGTCATTACTGAGAAGATTGCAGAGGTCGTCGAATAGCAGATGATACTCGCAGCCTTTGTTTTCGCCAAGTGTGACGAAAATCAGATTTTGCTGCGGATCACAGAACAGAACCTGTCCGTATAGTCCCAGGGCAAAGAATCGTGGTGTCACCACGTCTTTGCCGTCAATTCGGGTAATTATGTTGTTCCATCCGAAAGAATAACCTTCATTTTTCGGCGTAGAGTGTGTGGAGCGTGTGATCCACTCCTTGCTGACTATCTGTTGCCCGTCGTATATGCCGTTGTTCATGTACAGGCGTCCTATTTTGGCCAGATCTCTCGTTGTGGTCACCAGGCCTCCATAGGCTTTGGCCTGACGGTGCTTGCTGTCGTCGAGAGTGATGTATGCGTCCGACTCCATGTCGAGTCTCTTCCACACTTTATCTTCCAGATATTTGGCAAACGGCATTCCCACGGCGCGTTCGATTGCCACTCCCAGCAGAGCCGTGGCCATGGAGTTGTAGTAATGCGATGTGCCGGGAGCCTCTTTGAAACGTAATTTCTTGAATTGGCCTATAACATTCTTGCCGTAGTAAAGATTGGCCATTTTTGAAAACGGATTCCATCCATAGTCTTCCTTGAAGTCAAGACCTGTGCGCATGTCGAGAAGATGCTCGATGGTCAGCATGCCAAACTGCGGGTCGCTCTCCGAAAGCTCGGGTATGTATTTCGTTATCGGGTCTGATACGGACATATATCCCTCATCCACGGCTATGCCACACAGCAATGAAGTGACCGATTTGCTGACGGAAAACACATTGGACGGATGATATTCGCCGAACCGTCCGTAATACTTTTCCAGCAGTATCGTGTCATTGCGCACTATCAGCAGTGCACCGTCGCCTCTGACTCTGGCAAAATATTCGGCAATCGTTTCACCATGGAAGTTACCGCCCGAAAATGTTGACTCTTCAAAGTATCGGTCGTGTTGTGGCGATGAGATTAACACGCGTTTTATTGTGTCGTATGTGCTTATTGTGTCACAGGCGAAATTCAGATATGTATCGGTCGATGGATTGCCGTATTTGACTGATCTGAAAGCTGTGCATCCCGTAGCTGTGATGGCAATGGATAGCAGAACGAAGAGTATTGTTTTCATAGCATTGTGTGCGGTTCGTCTTATGGCAGTCGGTGATTAGTTGACAGTGGTGGCGTTGAAGAAAAGACTGAGTATTGATCGTACCTTTGACTCGATCTTTATGCGTTGTTCGAAAATATCTTTCAGGATTGTCTCACTCATAACTCCAAGTGCATGGTTTATATACATGCAAATGTAGCTATAAATGACATAATCACAAAATAATACACGCGTTTACTTGTGGCGCGTGCAATGTTCGGTCGAGGGTCTGGACGCCACCGCCGGTGATCACTGCCACTTTGCCGCTCAGATCAAAAAGACTATTTATATCCATAATTTAGCTATGTTAAATGTCATGCTCTGAATATAAAGCCTTTTCTCCGCCCAAAGTTATACTCGTGTGCCTTTTGGCATTATGTCTGATCTATGATGTCGGGATTGATGGATAAGAGTCGGTCTATGAATTCTTTCCGGCGTGCTGGAGATATGATGAGCGGTGTAGTGCTCTTGAGTATTTTTCGGTCGGAAAATGTTATTGCCACCCGGTGAGTGAGCGATGTGGCCGGTGATGAAAGCACGCTGTCGGTAGGTTTTATCTCCTTTATCTTGTCGATAGGGTAGGCCGTAGGAGTGAAGAATGTGTACACTACCAGATGGTTGCCATCGATTCTGTAATATATGCCTGTAAGGGTCAGTATTACGAATGCCAGCATTGCCATACAGACTATAATGAGCCATAGACTGCGATCGAACACGCAAGGCACAAGACAGCACACCGCTACAAGTCCCAGAATGAACCATGTCGATCCATCCCACCGCGGGTTATATCTTGTCCCTCCATACTTTTTCATAGCGTTTCGGTTGCTATACCGATAAAGTTACTTCTTGCAGTCCAAATATAGTAGCTATTTCAAGATTATCCATCTGCCGGTTTTGTCAGAGCCCTCTCTCTTTATAAAGCCCAGTTTCTTTAGCTTTCGTGTTGAGCGGGTGACGGTTGATTCAGAAATATCGAGACTCTCCATAAGTTCAACAGATTTAATGTCCGGTTTATTGACGATTGCATGGTAGATTCTTTGGAGCGTCTTGTTAAGATGTTTTACACCGTCACTATTTGCTTTTACACCGTCACTATTTGCTTTTACACCGTCATTTTCTTGATACTGCGAAACTCGGTAGTTGAGATTGACGATATGGTGACGAAGCATAACATCCTGAGCTATGGTGGAATCTTCATTTTCTCGGCTGTCCACCAATGACTGGATGTACTCTCCCTTATCTTCTTTTCTAACAATGGAAGGGACAAGCCCCAACTGCCGCTGAATCATATTCATCACCAGTCGGGTAGTGCGCCCATTACCATCAACCCAAGGGTGAATAGTCACGAGTCTGAAATGAGCCTCAAAGCTCAAGCGGTAGCAAGCTGCTATATCATCCTTGTCAACTTTAGATAATTCTTCGTTGAGCCATGAGCAAAAATCTTCCATTGCTCGCGACACTTTATTATATGCAAGATAACTTTTGCCGCCAATTCCGGCACTTACATTACATAGGCGAAATTCGCCCTTTGATGAGTCGAAATGTCCGGCAATAGTGGAGTATTCGCTCCCGGTTCGCCGCATCACCAGTGCCGACAATTCTTGCAATAACTGTGGCGTATATTTGGGATTATCCGAAGCTATCTCAAACGCATAAAGATAAGCATCCTTCAGATCGACGTTCATCATCTGCTCGGACAAAGAACGCCCTTTTGCGGCAATCCCCTCATCGAAAAGTAGTTGGTTTTCTATTTCAGTTACGGTTGATCCCTCAATGGCCGTGGAGTGGGTAACGATGGAATAGAGGTAGAACTTCTGATAGTCCACCTGATCCTCTACTCCCGAAGCCAAATAATCCATCAGAGCCTCCTCTATCTGTGTGTCAAGTTTTTGATCCATAGTTTTCACTTTATTCAATATATTGGATTACTGATGTCTGATTGTCCTCAATCAGTTGGTCGAGACCAGAGGCGCGATTCCCACTAATTATTATTTTTTCTTTCGTTTATTCGGGTTAGTTTTTAGACCTCTTAAGGTGAGGTTCAACAGGTAAATGCAAAATTAGCGATTTGTTTGAAAAAGTTAGTATTCGGTGTTGAAAAACCGAGTCTTTTCCTTATTTAAAGGTTTAGTTTCTTTGCCACGTTCGAACCTCGAAGCCGAAACTTCGGAGATACTGACAGATTTTTTTTCGCAATGTGGCATTTTACGCATCGGCTGACGATTATTCGTTGTACTTTTGTAAAAACATGATAATGTCAAAATTATTCGTATATTTGAGAATTGAGTATTGGATTTTAATTAACGTCTTGATCTATGGAGAAGCAGCAAGCTAAGATAATAGGCATTGCGCGGCATCGCCTTTCGACCGATGGCGATGGCGTAACTACGCTTGTTGCCTTTCACGACTGTCCGCTCCGTTGCCGCTATTGCCTCAATCCGCAGTCGTTGGGCGATGACGGGCGTTTCCGCGAATATTCCCCGGAGGATTTATATTACACGGTGCGCATCGACGAACTATATTTTATAGCCACAAACGGAGGCGTGACATTCGGTGGTGGTGAGCCGAGTCTACGCCCGCAGTTCATCCGTGAGTTTCGCGAGTTGTGCGGGCCGGAATGGCAGCTTAATTTGGAGACATCGCTCTGCGTGCCGTCGGCCAACATCGAGGCTCTGCTCCCGGTGGTAAATACCTTGTTTATCGACATCAAGGATATGAATCCTGACATTTACCGCCGCTACACAGGGCACTCAAATGACATTGTACGTGACAATTTCCGCCTGATTGCTGACGCGGGGCGTCAGCACGACTGCATCATACGCATACCGCTTATACCCGACTACAACACCGACACCGACCGCGAGGCAAGCCGCAAGGCACTCGAAGCTCTCGGCTATGACCGATTCGATTTATTCACCTACCAAATACGCAAACACTGACGCTATGGCACGAGGAAAACAGACTTGCAAGATACTGAAAGAGATACGACGGCAGATTGCCGAGGCCAACGGCATCGGGTTCGCCACATCGGAATGTCGCT
>CAJTQH010000036.1:7681-22202 GCA_910578305.1 uncultured Muribaculaceae bacterium | reverse complement strand
GACACCTCACTCTCTCGGCAGCGCTCTTACCGAAGACGGCAATGCCAATTTTCCATTTCTCATGAGCGACGGCACCACGCTTTATTATGCAGCCGACGGCGACGCATCGCTCGGAGGATACGACATTTTCATTTCACGCAACGACGGTGACGAATATCTCCAGCCGCAAAACGTGGGTATGCCCTACAATTCGCCTTACAACGATTTCCTATTGGCCATTGACGACATCACAGGCGCCGGATGGTGGGCTACCGACCGCAACCACATTCCCGGTAAAGTCACCATATACGTCTTTGTGCCGCAGGAGCTGAGGGTCAATTATCCCTTCGACACTCCCGGCCTCGACAAGCTGGCATTTATCACCGACATATCGGCCACGCGCGACCAATCTCCACGCTATGCATCAGTGCTCAAAGCCATAAGTGAACTAACGCATAATGAAGTATCAGCTACCTCTGAATTTCAGTTTGCCATGCCGGGCGGACGCATCTACACCTCCATGTCCGACTTCCGCTCGTCAGAAGCCGCATCGATCATGGACACATACCTCGAAGCCTGCGATGACATGCAACGTCTGCAGTCAGAACTTGCCGGCTACCGCATCAAATATCGCTCCGGTGACAAAAGCGTGACCGACGCCATACTACGCGCCGAAAAGGAGCGCGACTCACTGCGCCATCGCATAACCCGCCTGGCCAACAGTGTCATAATCGCCGAAGAAAAAGCCCTCTGATCTACCGTACATACCATACTCATGACAGCTTTCCTCTTATCGCTCGCAATACTAATCGGCGGATACTTCACCTATGGTTATGTAATCGACCGAATGATGTCGACAGACAAGTCTAATCCCATGCCTGCCCATGTCAGGCGCGACAATATCGACTTCCGCCCTCTACCGCCTTGGAAAGTATTTCTTATACAATTTCTCAACATTGCCGGCATAGGCCCCATATTCGGTGCTATAATGGGCATTATGTTCGGGCCGGCAGCATTCCTGTGGATCGCGCTTGGCACCATCTTCGCAGGGGCTGTACACGACTTCTGCTCCGGTGTTATATCCATACGTATGGGCGGAGCCTCACTACCTGAAGTCATTGGACGCGAACTCGGCTCGGGAGTAAAACTGTTTATGAGAGCATTCTCGGTTATTCTGCTCATATTTGTGGCCGCTGTATTTGTCATCACACCGGCCGATCTGCTCTCCGGAATGACACCCGAAGCTTTCGACCGCTTCTTCTGGATCGCCTTGATATTTATATATTACATGCTGGCGACACTACTGCCCATTGACAAACTCATTGGCAATCTCTATCCGATATTCGGATTCGCCTTGCTATTCATGGCTGCCGGCATATTGTGTGTCCTTCTATGGGGCGATGTCACAATTCCCGTATCATTTGGTGAAAGCTTCGAGAGCCGAGCCGGCGACACTCGGCCTGTATTCCCCATGATGTTTGTCAGCATTGCATGCGGAGCTATTTCCGGCTTTCATGCCACCCAGTCACCCATGATGGCCCGATGCCTGACTAACGAAAAACTCGCACGCCCGATATTCTACGGAGCCATGGTTGCCGAAGGAGTGGTAGCACTCATATGGGCAGCGGCGGCCGTCACATTTATGGGCGGATACGAACAATTGGCTCAATATATGGCCGACGGAAATACCGCCGGATCGCTTGTGCATGAAGTATCGTTCAACTGGCTCGGATCGTTCGGAGGCATACTCGCCATACTCGGTGTGATAGCAGCACCTATCACCACAGGTGACACTGCTCTGCGCAGCGCACGTCTCACAGTGGCCGATCTGCTGCATGTGGATCAGGCTCCGATATGGAAACGCCTTGCTGTGACAATACCGATATTCACACTCACAGCCATAGTCATGATGGTAAAATACGAAGTATTGTGGCGCTACTTCGCATGGAGCAATCAGACACTTGCCGTGTTTACGCTCTGGGCCATCACCGTCTATCTCGCCCGCCGCGGCAAAGCCTATGTCGTGTCACTGCTGCCTGCAATGTTCATGACAGCGGTAAGTGTCAGCTACATACTTGCCGCGCCACTTCCTGAAGGTTTCGGTGTCGACACGGCTATGGCCACCTGTTCAGGCACAGCCGTAGCACTCATACTCGCCGCCGCATTCATTTACTCACGTTCGCGACTCACCGCCCCACAATCAGACTTCGACACAAAATTATGGACTTGATATCGATCATAGGCCAAAACAGGCTGTACAACTTTCACTCCCACACACAGTTTTGCGACGGACGCGCCACCATGGCCGAATTTGCCGCCGAAGCCGTGAAGCGTGGATTCACCCACTACGGATTCTCGCCACACTCACCCATTCCTATTGAATCGCCATGCAACATGGCTTTTGATCAGGTGCAGCTCTACCTTGACGAAGTGACCAGGCTGAAATCGCTGTACATAGCCATGGAGATCGACTATCTCGGCAAAGAGTGGGGTCCCGCCAACGAATACTTCCAAGCTCTGCCACTCGACTACCGCATAGGTTCAGTGCACTTCATCCCATCGCAAGAGGGCATTCTCGTCGACATTGACGGCCGTTACGAAAGTTTCCGCATGAAAATGGAACAGTTTTTCCACAACGACATACGCTATGTCGTGGACACTTTCTTCGACCGATCGCTTGACATGGTGGCCGAAGGCCACTTCGACATAATAGGCCACTTCGACAAAATCGGTCACAACGCCTCACATTTCTCTCCGGGTATCGAAGACAAAACCTGGTATCGAAAACATATATCACATCTTATCGAAGCCATTGCAGATTCAGGCATCATAGCCGAGATCAATACCAAAGCATGGACAGACCACCACCGCATGTTTCCGGCACCGTCACATTGGCAGGAAGTGAAACGTGCTGGCATACCGCTGATCATCAACAGCGACGCCCATCAGCCCATGCTCATTGATGCCTCACGCACCGAAGCATTCGACAAGCTCGCAGCCATCGGTTGAACACACCGTCAATCCATCGGTCTGTCAATCACATCGTTGATAGCCTCGGCTTCTTTCTTTCGCCAAGGAAGACCGCTGCCCGATATAAACCGCTCGTAATACGATATGATCAGTGTTGTAAGCGGAAGAGCTATGATCAGACCGATAAAACCGAGCAAAGTACCCCACACCGACAGGCTCAGTAATATGATAGCCGGATTCAACCCCATTGCCTTGCCCATAATACGTGGAGTTAGATACAAATCCTGTATCGCCTGTACAATGCAATACACGGTTATGCACTGTATCATTATGCTCCAGAAAGCACCGTCGCCTCCGGCCGAATACACTATGCACAACCCCACTGCCGGCACTAACGATACCAGCTGCAAATAAGGCACCATATTCAGTACTCCTATAAACAGACCGAACATTATGGCCATCGGCATACCTATAATCAGAAATCCGATGGCAAACAGCACACCAACTATAGCTGCTATAAGAGCCTGCCCTCGGAAATAATGGTTCATACTCGACTTTATGTCACCGGCCACACCATAGACCATATCACGGTAACGAGGGGGCACCATTGCGCGGAAACTCCTGTGAAGGCGCTCATAGTCTATCATTATGAACACCACATAAAGCACCACGATGCACCAGTTGAATATACTGATCAATATAGCCACGCCACCCGATATGATGTCCCACGAGGCCTTAATCGTATCTTCTATCATTGTCATCCATTCCTGCCGCGTCAGAGTCTCCGACAGACTCTCGAAGTCGACCGATCGACGCAGAAAATCATGCACACCCTGCGGTATGAAACTTCCATGAAACTCCGTGGCGGCATAACGTTTTAAAATACCGGCCATCTCATGCATCTCACCCATTATCATCGGACTAACGAAATACATCAAAATTCCGAACAGAAACACAGCCTCGAACAAAGTCACGAATACAGCCCCTACTCGTCCCCGAAGTTTGAGCAACTGACGGTTGTACTGCACAAAAGGTTCAAACACATATGCTATCAGACATGCGATAAAGAATGGCAGAAGCACACCGCGCAACACATACACAAGCCAGATGGCACCTAATACAAAAAGAATGGCTATGATCATGCGCACCACGCGGTCAAAAGTATATTCCCGTCGTTCCATAAAATGTATTCCTATATAGATTTTGTGCACGAATTTAAGAAATATATCATTACATCGACAAAAAATACGTAATTTTGTAGGAATAAAATATCATACCAGGCATTATCAACATAAAAAACTATCAATATGTCAACAAACACCACTTCGGCCATTCAAGCTCTGTCTGACAAGGCATGGGCACGCTGGACCGCACTGGGGCTTTTGGCTTTTGCCATGTTCTGCTCCTACATATTCATGGACATTCTGTCGCCCATAAAGGATCTGATGCAGTCAGAATGCGGATGGGACTCCACTGCTTTCGGCACTATGCAGGGATCGGAAACATTTCTCAATGTATTTATCTTCTTCCTCATCTTTGCCGGTATCATTCTGGACAAGATGGGTGTACGCTTCACAGCCGTACTGTCCGGTGCGGTAATGATCGTGGGAGCGGCCATCAACTGGTATGCAGTAACCCCCTATTTCCTCGACAGTAGCCTCAAAGTATGGTTTACCGAACACCTCAATTACATCCCGGTATTTGACGAACTGGGAATATCACCCTTCTACAAAGGCATGCCGGCATCGGCCAAATTTGCAGCCGTAGGCTTCATGATTTTCGGCTGTGGCGTGGAAATGGCCGGCATCACCGTAAGCCGAGGCATCGTCAAGTGGTTCAAAGGCCGCGAAATGGCACTGGCCATGGGATCGGAAATGGCGCTGGCCCGACTTGGTGTCGCCACATGTATGATATTCTCGCCCATGTTTGCCACACTGGGAGACGTAGTCGACGTGTCGCGTGCGGTAGCCTTCGGCCTTGTGCTTCTCATGATCGCGCTCATAATGTTTATCGTCTATTTCTTCATGGACAAGAAACTCGATTCACAGACACACGCTGAAGAAGAAAAAGACGATCCCTTCCGTCTCAAGGACTTGGGCAAGATTCTTACAAGCAGCGGATTCTGGATTGTAGCCCTGCTGTGCGTACTCTACTACTCGGCCATTTTCCCATTCCAGAAATATGCCGTCAACATGCTTCAGTGCAATCTCACGCTCATTGAACCCGAAACCGGATCATTCTGGGCAAGCGGCACCGTTACCGTCATCCAGTATGTGATCATGATCATAGTGGCCGTAGCGGCATTCATGAGCAACTTCTCTAAAATCATGTCAGTAAAGTTGGTAGCACTTGCTGTGGCTATAATAGGACTTATCGGATATTGCTACATGGGCTATATGCGCCAGTCGGCATCGGCCATCTTCGCCGTATTCCCGCTGCTCGCCGTAGGCATCACACCTATTCTCGGCAAATATGTCGACTATAAAGGCAAAGCCGCATCCATGCTCGTTGTAGGCGCCCTGCTTCTAATAGCCTGTCATCTCACATTTGCATTTATCCTCCCCATGTTCAAAGGCAGCGCGGTAGGCGGAGTAGTTGTGGCCTACCTCACCATACTTGTGCTCGGAGCGTCATTCTCGCTCGTACCGGCGTCACTTTGGCCAAGCGTGCCCAAGCTGGTCGATGCCAAAATTATCGGTTCGGCTTACGCACTCATATTCTGGATTCAGAACATCGGACTCTGGCTCTTCCCCATGCTTATAGGCAAAGTGCTTGACGGCACAAATCCACAGATTGCACAGGCTGTGGCCGACGGCACAATGACAGAAGAAGTTGCATCGGTAAGTTACAATTATACCTGGCCATTGGTCATGCTGGCATGCCTTGGAGTTGCCGCACTCATACTTGGATTGGTGCTCAAAGTCATCGACCGTCGCAAGCATTACGGCCTTGAAGAACCCAACGTGAAGCCCGAAGAGGCCAAAAAGGCTGAAATAACTACCGACGAAGCTGAAATCGAAGGCAATCTGATATAATCCATACCTTAATTATATAAACTACAAACACGAATTATATAAACTACAAACACGCCAGGGATAAATCCGCACGGATTTATCCCTGGCGTCGCTTTACCGCCGTGGGAAAACAATCTCTATAAAACCAACAGAGCGACTCTGAATGATCAGAGCCGCTCTGCTGGTTATTGTCGATGATTTACGTAAAAATTCAGTTCATAGCATCTATGATCACACCTTTGCCGGTGATAGTCACCTTCGAAGCCATGGCAGGAATAAGCATACTTTCACCCTTTCGGAGCATTACTTCATTGTTGCGGTCATCAGATACCAGAAACTCTCCTTCTATACAAGTGAATGTCGAGAAGCTGTCCATGTGAGGATAAAAAGTACGGCTACCATCTATAGCTATGCGATAGACGCTGAAATGATTGCAATGCACCAACTCGGATACACCATCAAGATCCACACCCGGTTCGGACACATACGACGAATACACATTATAGTCTATGGCGTCCTTGGCTTGATCTACATGAAGCTCGCGAGGCTTGCCGGTCTTGGCATCCACTCGGCCGTAATCATATATACGGTAAGTGATATCTGACGTTTCCTGTACCTCTACAAGCAGATTTCCGCCACCGATACCGTGTATTCGGCCGGCCGGCAAGAAGAACACATCTCCCGGATGCGACTCATGCTTGGCCACATAGTCAAGCAAAGAACTGTCAGACCCTATGCTTTCATATTCCTCAGGAGTAAGAGGCTTAGACAGACCGGCAAGTATCGTAGCACCCGGATCAGTATCTACGATATACCACATCTCAGTCTTTCCAAGCGAATTATGGCGTTCGCCGGCCAATTCATCATCGGGATGAACCTGCAATGAGAGATCGCCTGCAGCATCGATTATCTTCACAAGAAGAGGAAATGTCGTGCCAAAACGTTCGTAATTCTTATCTCCTACAAGCGCACCTTTGTACTTATCGATCATCTGGGTCAATGTAAGCCCGGCATCAGTACCGTTGTCGACAATAGACTCATTGCCTTTCACTCCTGATATTTCCCAACTTTCGCCTATTTGTTTCTGATCGGTCACTATACCCTTCAGAGGAGCTATCTTTTCGCCGCCCCAGATGGCTGATTTAAGTATAGGGCGAAATTTCAATGGTGGAATGTTTACTTCTGACATGATGTGTTTATATGTATACGGTTAATATTTTTTTCAACTCTGTTATGTTTCTGACAAATGTAGCCATTATTTGTCAAAACTGCAACAATTTAATGTCAAAACATTTATAAAGAAAAGACTGCCTGAAACCCGAAGGCCGCAGGCAGTCTCATGCAAGCTGTTAGTAAAGGATTATTGTTGTATTATTTATCCAGGTGTTCGTAACGGAGAGTAGCTGTGGGCTGATCGCACACTTCTGCCGGGCCAAAGTACTGGATCGGGCCTGGGAATACATACTGTGTATTGATAGCCCAGTCTCCGCGCTTGGCCACAAAACGCTGGAACGGAGTACCATCAAGACGCACAAGAGCTTTTTGGATCACAGGCTTCATTTCACCGTGACGACGTTCCATGTTAAACATCATAGAGATAGGTATACCGCCGGCGATCCACTGCACTGAAGGCTTGGTCAGATTGCGAAGGCTCGACATATATCCTGTCACGCCTGCATTGATAAGCATGGCTGCATTGTAGCCGAGGGCATAGCAGTAGTCAGCGTCGAAGTTAGATGGAGCTGCACAGCGTCCTTCATAGCCGAAGAAGTGGTGAAGCGGAGAGAATTTGCCGGTGTAAGTGCCCTGATCCTTCATTTCTTTCAGACGGTTGCCCACCATTTCACTGAGAAGTTTTTCAGTCTCGATGAGCGAAACCTGTACATTGCCGTGGGGGTCGCGGTCGAGTGTGAGCTGACGGGCTACGCCTTCGGGAAGTGAAGCATATACGGTAGCACTGTTCTGCGACAGATTGCCCAGTACGAATTCACGCTGTGCGGCGGGAGTCATTGTGGGGAATTCGGGAGTCTTGGCCAGCAGATCATTAAGTTCGGCTATCAGATTCTTCATAGCCGGAATAAATTCGATAAGACCTTCGGGGATAAGTACTGTACCGAAGTTATTGCCGTTGGCGGCACGTTTAGCCACGATATCAGCGATATAGTTCACAACATCCTGAAGAGTCTGGTTATTTGCCTCAACTTCCTCCGATACAATGCACACGTTAGGCTGGGTCTGTAAAGCGCATTCAAGAGCTATGTGCGAAGCCGAACGGCCCATGAGCTTGATGAAGTGCCAGTATTTCTTGGCCGAGAAGCAATCGCGCTGTATGTTACCTATGAGTTCAGAGTAAACTTTTGTAGCGGTATCAAAACCGAACGATGCTTCGATAACCTCGTTCTTAAGGTCACCGTCAATTGTCTTCGGACAGCCTATCACCTGTACGCCGGCACCTATGCTCTTGTAATACTCAGCAAGCACTGCGGCATTGGTATTGGAGTCATCACCGCCGATGATAACGAGAGCGGAGATATCAAGTTTCTTAAGGATTTCAAGACCCTTGTCGAACTGCTCTTTCTTTTCAAGTTTGGTACGACCAGATCCAATTATGTCAAAGCCGCCGGTATTGCGGTATTCGTCGATGATGTCGGAGGTAAGTTCCTTATAGTCGTGGTCTACCAGACCGCCGGGACCCATCAGGAAGCCATAAAGACGGCTGTCCTTGTTGATTTTCTTGATACCGTCGAAAAGACCGCAGATCACATTGTGTCCGCCGGGAGCCTGTCCGCCTGAAAGGATTACACCTACATTGATAGGCTTGCCTACTACATTCTTGGATGTTTTTTCAAAACGGATTTCAGGCAGACCATAAGTGTTTGGGAAGAGTTTCTGGATTTCTTCCTGGTCGGCCACTGACTGAGTGGGGTTTCCTTCAACCACTGTCACAGAACCTGTAAGGTCGATGGGGAGCTTGGGTTGATAAGCCGCACGAGCTATCTGCAAAGCACTTTTCTTCATGTATATAGTAAATTATGGGTTAAAATATCATTTTGATTTTTCACAACTGCAAAGTTCGTAAAAAAAATCGGTATTTTCAATCCGTATATTGGTAATTTGATACCTTTTTTATGGCTTTATGTGTGTTTTTTGTCACAACGAAGCTATGTCACCGGCCACTGCTATGCGCATTAGTTCCGGACGCAGATATTGTCCGGCCATTTCCGCTATGACATCTGGGGTCAGGGACGCTATGCACTGCTGCTTGGCATCGAAGTAGCCGCGAGGCAGACCCGATAACACTGATGTTATATGATGATCCATGATGCTGAAAGGCGAGTCAAGCACCGAAGCCTGTGCCGATGATGCCGACTGACGAAGACGCCACATCTCTTCTCCCCGGCATGGATCGGAAGCCAGTCGCTGCATCTCTGAAGCCACCTCATCGATCAGACGACGCACATTAGCATTGTCCGTTTCCGCACTTATCAGTATGCTCGCATCGTCGATATTGCCAAGTAGCGACGCACTGATTCCGTATGTAAGACCCTTGCTCTCACGGATATTGAGCATCAGACGGCTTCCGAAGTATCCCCCCAGAGCCATCACCGTAAGATGCAGCGGCAGATAGTGGGAGTGATCACGCTTTATGGCCGGCAACGCTATCATCACAGCGCTTTGCGTGGCATCCTCTTGCCGTATTATTTTTTGTTGTACCATCTCCGGCTCAAACGGCCTGATGTCGAGAGCCGCGCTTCCAGTCGAAACACGGCTGAACGTTTCAGCCACCAGCTCCTCTATCTGCGGTGTTACCTGTCCGCACAGAAACACCTGTACGGCACCGCCACGGCCATGAAATCCAAACACGTCGGCACGCGTCAGCGAGCGCAACACCTCCGGATTATCCATTATGGCCAGCGGATGCGACGGCCCCATGATCATGGCATCGCTCGCACAGCGCGCCACGTAGCTCACATCGTTCTGCGACACCTCTATGTTGCGTGCCAATGCTTCCCGGCGCACGTCAAATTCCTTTGACGGAAACGTGGGGTTAAACACCATGTCAGCAAACACCGGCAGCACCTTGTCGAGCTTTGAATTGAGCGAAAACAAAGAATGCTGCATGTGATGCGAATTCGCCACACTCTTGATCCACGCACCATTGTAGTCGAGAGTCGACGATATGTCCCCCCCGCTATACTTGCTGCTGCCTTCGCTGTGCATTATGCCACACAAAGCGGCCACAGCAGGCATACCGGCCTCGGCCTGTCCGCCTTCGACAAGCACCGACAGATAGCACACCGGAGTGTCGCATCCCGTGTATATGTGCATATGTATGCCCGACGGTTCGAGCACGCGCGTGCGCACATCGGGCATATCGAGAGCGGCTACAGGGCTCACTGCCGGAGCCACTTTACGGAAAGAGTCGGCCGACGCCGTTGATGATTTCATGTCTACTTCTGTTTTGATAATATATTTCGGTTTTCTCCGTTCAGCCGGGCCACAACACCGGCTATGTCGGCAGGAGTATCCACTCCATGTGGACGGTTTTCAGTTATCATCACCTTCACCCGATATCCGGCATGAAGCCAGCGCAACTGTTCGAGCGACTCGCTTAGTTCGATATCTGCCGGTGGCAACGACGCTATTTTCTGCAACACATCCGTGCGATAGCCATATAGTCCCACATGTATATGATAAGAGGTATGGCGCACCCATTCCTGCCACGGCACATCACGCACATAAGGTATTATCGAGCGACTGAAATACAGCGCATTCATCTCTGCGTCCATCACTACCTTGGGCGAATCCGGACTAAACAAAGCCTCAAAACCGTCGTCAGGATCAAAACGCCGGGCCAGCGTGGCTATTGGAGCCGACCCGCACTCAAGGGATGTCTTCACAAGCCTGATATCCGAAGGCTCAATCAAAGGCTCATCGCCCTGGATGTTTATCACCGCATCCGGCATGCGTTCAAGCATTGAGACTACCGCCGCGCAGCGTTCTGTGCCGGAACGCAATTCCGATGACGTCATCATCACATTTCCGCCAAACCGCTCTACCTCATCGGCAATGCGTATGTCGTCGGTAGCCACTATCACCGTATCAAGAGCTTCACATGCCCTGCGGTACACCCTCTCTATCATGGTCTTGCCACATATATCGGCAAGCGGCTTTCCGGGAAAGCGCGATGATTCGTATCGTGATGGTATTATGCCGATTATCTCCATTGAAATTCCGTACTTAATCACGCATCAGATTGAACGCGTGTGTTAAATAATCAAAAATGCGCCATACATGGTGGATTCACGACACAAAAATAGCGGTAAATAATGGATAATTCAAAAAATTACAGAACTAAGCGCCTTTATATTATAATTAAAAGGAGTATCTTAGCGGAATCAAATAATATTCATCACCGATTACTGAATTATGAAACTGACCCATCTCGGACTTGCCGTGTGTGTTGCAGCCATGTCGACGGCACACATCGACGCCGCCACCTACAAGAGTGTGGTGATCAATCACACCGACGGAAGCCGCACGGCCATTGCCATCGAAAACGGCATGACCACTTGTGTAGCCGACGGACATCTGAATCTCTCATGCGCCAAAGGCGACATATCATATCCCGTACAGGATGTTACCGGCTGGACATTCTCCACTGCCTCCGGCGACTCCGACCGTTGGGCCGGTATTGACAGCCCCACGGCCGATGATGTGCTGTGTGCCGTAGAATCCGACCGCATTGTATTCGACAACCTCCCCTACGGCTCTGTGATAACACTCACAACCTCCGACGGACGAACCGTAAGCCGCACCGTTGCCCAAGGACAGTACGAACTGTCACTGACAGGCGTGATACCCGGCATATACATAGTAACTTTCAATGACAAATCCATAAAGATAGCCACAGGACGATGAAACGACCCTTACTTTCCATATTGGCCGGCATGCTTGTATGCGGCATGTCTATGGCACAGAACGAAGAGATTCACGTGTTTCGCAACGACAGAAATATCAACTCACTCAAGGCATCCGACATAAAGGAGATCAAATATCAGGGCGGTACATCAGGCTACTCGCACATGATTGTCAATAAAGCCGACGGAAGCACTCTTACAGTGAGTATGGATGTGGTCGACAGCTGCGTGCTGCGTGCCACCGGCCTGCCAGAATTTCACGTCACGCTCAACGATTATCCCACATGGACTGAACTAAATACCTCGTGGGGTAAATCCTATGAGTATTCGGCAACGCTACGCATGGACGGCAATGGCATGTTTGACGACCTGCCCGAACAGACAGTCATATTCCGAGGTCGCGGCAACTCCACATGGAACATGCCAAAGAAACCCTACCGTTTCAAAATGAACAAAAAGGCATCGGTATGCGGATTAAAGAAAGCTAAGACTTTTGCGCTGATAGCCAACTTCATCGACGGTACCCTGATGCGCAACGCCATTGCTCTCTGGACAGCAAACTATCTTGGATTGCCCTACTCCAACCACTGCATACCGGTCAACGTATATCTCAACGGCACCCCCAAGGGCCAGTATATGCTCACAGAAAAGATCGGCATTGGCGGAGGAAGTGTCGACATTGACGAACTCAAGGGCATGCTTTTCGAACTCGACTCCAACTACGATGAAGACTTCCGCTTCCGCTATTACTGGAAATCATCCGATGGACGCCAACGTCAGCTACCCGTAATGGTCAAAGACCCGGATCTCACAGAGATAGCTCCTCTGATCGGCACTACCGCCAATGAATACTTCGCAAAATGGCAGGACGACTTCACAAAGTTTGCCGATGCCGTGGTCAACACTCCCGCCACCGGAAGCCTGAAGGATTACCTCGACCTCGATGCGGCAGCCAATTACTTCATAGTCAATTCGCTGGCCAACAACCATGAGATGAAGCATCCCAAGAGCCTATATCTGCACAAGGACAGCATCGAAGGAGTCTACAAGTTTGGCCCCGTATGGGATTTCGACTGGGCATATACATTTGAAAACTATCGCGATGAAAGCGCATCGGCCATAGTGCCTCTTGTGAGCCAGAACGGCGACTGCAATGGAGCAGATTTCGTCAAAGCGTTGTTTTCCAACGAAGAGTTCATGAATCTCTACCGTGAGAAGTGGGCCGATTTTGTCACCAACGGATATCCGCAGCTTAAAGCTTACATTGAGCAATATGCCACTATGATCGAACCGTCAGCCAAAGAAAACGGACTTATATGGGAGTCGCAGCTTTCGAGCTACGGACTCAACTCCTACGACCTGCGCGACAACCTCAGCGCACTCAAAGCCTGGCTTGACGCACGCGTAGCCTATTGCAACTCCCACCCCAACTGCGGCATTTTCTGATACACTCTGTCATCACAATGACACCGCCGTACTTCGGCATGCATATTTCGGAAAATCAGATACTTAACACCTGCCCACATCAGCGGATACCGCGTCGGTT
Organism: uncultured Muribaculaceae bacterium; assembly: GCA_910578305.1. GTDB lineage: Bacteria > Bacteroidota > Bacteroidia > Bacteroidales > Muribaculaceae > Paramuribaculum. Next base: position 8,772 of record CAJTQH010000036.1, on the reverse strand, counting down.
AAGCTCGGCCTGATAGCGCCGAGCATTGGCTTGATGTGTGGCATAGTCCTTGGCAAAGTTGTGATAACCCGAAAAATCCTCTTTGGCGCACATGTACAGATTGTCGTGATGCGGAGCATTGAGCACGGCATCGAGTGTGCGGCGGTCAACGACACGGATCGGGCCCGGCGGCAGTCCGGCATGAAGATATGTATTGTATGGCGACGGTGTACTCAGATGCCGTGAGGTGATACGGCGAATCGAAGCGTCGCCGACGGCAAACTTCACCGTTGGATCAGCCTGAAGTTTCATCCCCTTTTCCAGTCGGTTGAGATACAGACGCGCCACCAGCGGACGCTCATCGCTTTTGGCCGTCTCTTCCTCCACTATCGAAGCTACGATGGCCACTTGCACCGGCGTAAGTCCCATATCCGATGCCTTTTCCACACGTTCGGGAGTCCAAAAATCATTGCGGTAACCGAGCAGGCGCCTCACGAGATCGGCAGGTTTCACACTCCAGTAAAACTCATATGTGTCTGGAAGAAAAGCCGCTGGCATCTCCGCCTTGTCAAATCCCTCGGCCGGCAAAATGCTGTCGCAGGCCATGAGAAATTGCTCGGGAGTACACTCCAGATCAGCAGTGACACGTTCGGCCACCTGACGCAGCGTGCGGGCATCATGCCACATAGCCCGCTTCGGGCTTTGCAATCCAGATCTCAGACGACGTGCTATGTTCAGGCTGCGGTCGCCAGGCTTTATGAGATATGCACCATGGGCTTTGTCGGGGTCTGCCTCACGAAATTTCCATATATTGTAGACACGGCTACCTTCGTCAGCTCCGAGTCGCGAGGTGAGCAAATCGCGCAACTGATATTCGGTAGTGCCTTGAGGCACATACAGCCACGTCTCCGCACCACGGTATCGGTGGAGCATGTACGATCCGCAGATATACGCGGCGGAGCCAATGATCATCAGAACCACACACGACCACAACAGCACATTGCGGCCACTTTTTTTCCCCTTGCCTTTATTGGTCTTTTTATCAGCCATCAATTAATCGGATATTGTTGATTTCAGCTGCAAACTTACAAAAAAGCCCTGTATTTTCAATC
>CAJTQH010000036.1:0-7671 GCA_910578305.1 uncultured Muribaculaceae bacterium | reverse complement strand
GCGCATACCCAATTTTACACCCTGCAAGGCCGCATCATGGGCAATCTTGAGCTGCAAAATACGACGTCACGGCAGCTTCGTAGCCGTGCAGTGTCCCGGCTTTCATTATTGCTTTCCATTGCTTGCGGGCTGACTCGGACTGCATATACTCCCAGAATGTCCGCATCTTCATAAGTATCTGTCCTGGACCGCACAGCGTGTCGCGGTTGTGTCCGTAGATTATCGCATGCATCTGAAGCAGATGCTCATTGCGCTTGGTCGCCGGCCATTCACTCCCGTCGAGCCATTCGGCAAAGAGCGACGGGCGTCTCATAAGTCCGCGTCCGGCCATGACACCGCCAAGCGCAGGATATCGCCGCAAAGTATCGTCTATATCGGACATGCTGCGGATATCGCCGTTAAAGATCACAGGATGCAGCGACTGCTCTATGAACATGGCGCATTCGTCGTGATACAGATCACCTGCATATTGCTGCGATGCCACACGCGGATGCAACGTTATGTGCGAAAGTGGCATATCGTTGAGCACCGGCATCAACGCACGCCACTCATCTGCCGCCGTCAGACCAAGACGCATTTTCACCGAAAATTCAAGCTCCGGCATATTTCTCACCATCACAGCCACCTCCGACATCACAGAGACATTGCCTGCCATGGCCGCTCCACGCCCCTTGCGGCACTGCGGAGGAAACGGACACCCGAGATTTAGATCCACCCGTCGTACACCGCACGACAGCAAGGCATTCAGAAGCGCACCACACTCGGCAGCATCGCGAAATATTATCTGTGGCACCGGATCATGATTGGCGTTGAGTGGCGAAATCACATCGCGCATGTCGCGTGCACGCGGTTCGCCCTTCTCCATTCTCACAAACGGCGTGAAATATCCTGCCATATCGCCATATACTTCCGCATGAGCATGACGCCATACTGCATCGGTATAACCCTGCATCGGAGCCACATACAGTCTGTGTGATTTGCCGTTCATATGTCAATACGTTTGTTCACAATTAACCACCGCCATGCCGGATCACACTCTGATCAGACCGGGTCTTACATCTGCAAAACTACACATTTTTTCTCACATTCATGCTCTTCACACCCTGCCGGTGCCTCACAATATCTGTGTCGGAAAGCAAATCATAAAAATATGGATATGTGTGATGTCGTTATTACAAATTGTTTTCCGTAACTTTGTACCATATATACAGACTTCACACATACCCGCATGAAACCTGAAGAAAACGAACGACAGTGGAAAGTGCTGTCAAGCGAATATATCATACGCCGCCCATGGCTCACAGCCCGCAAGGATGTGTTGCAGCTGCCCGATGGACGCATAAATCCCGAATTTTATGTTCTGGAATATCCGTCGTGGGTCAACGTCATGGCCATCACCGACGAAGGTCGTTTTGTTATGGTGCGCCAGTATCGTCACGGACTCGGACGCATGGGGCTGGAACTCTGTGCCGGAGTGGTAGAAGAGGGTGAGGAGCCCGAAGCTGCCGCACGCCGCGAACTGGCCGAAGAGACAGGATACACCGGCGGACGCTGGAGCCTGCAATGCGTCATCAGCGCCAATCCATCCACATCCACCAATCTCACCTACTGCTACCTCGCCGAAGGCGTGAAACTCACCGGCAGTCAGCATCTCGACGACACTGAGTGTGTCACCGCGCTCACCATGAGCCGCGAAGAACTGCTTGAGCACATGATGGCCGACGATATGAAACAATCGCTCATGCTCGCACCTCTATGGCGCTACTTCTATCTTCAGGCCACCGGTCAGTCCACGTCTAAAGTCTGAACCATATGCTGCGATATGCCGAAGTGCTTGTACCGCTGCCGATAGCCGGCGCGTTTACCTACGAGGTTCCCGATGAAATGTCGTCGATGGTTCGTCCGGGTCATAGGGTGATCGTGCCGTTCGGTGCCAAGAAACTTTACACAGGCATCGTGGTGTCGCTGTCCGGCGAGCGACCCGAGGGCAACTATGAATTGAAATCCATCGTATCGGCACTGGACGACACTCCTATACTTCGCCGTCCGCAGCTCCAGCTCTGGCAATGGGTCGCCGAATACTATCTGTGTACTCCGGGCGATGTATATAAAGCCGCACTTCCCGCCGGACTGAAAGTAGAGAGTGAGACATTTATCGAAATCGACTCCGATTTTGAAGAGGATGAGAGCTCGCGCCTTTCTGAACGTGAAACCATCATATACCAGACACTCGACCATGCAGCAAAGCGTATGAGCATAGGTGAGATCGAAAAACTCACAGGCTTTCAGAACGTGAGCCACACGGCCACACGCATGCTCGAAAAAGGAGCTGTGAGAATTTCCGAAAAACTTGTCGAACGCTATACCTCCCACAAGATAACCTGTGTGCGCATAGCCATCGAACGCAACGACAGCGACAGCCTGCACCGTGCATTCGACCGCATTCACAGGTTTCCCAAACAGGAGCAGACACTGGTGGCTATGCTGGAACTGTCATGTTTCATGCGACAGGGCGAACCGCTTAAAGAAGTCAGCCGCGAGGAGTTGATGGAGCGTGCCGGAGTACCGGCCACCACCATCAAGCAAATGGCCGACAAGGGTATTTTTGAAATCTACAAAAAGGAAGTCAACCGGTTTGCGCTCAACGGCCTGGCCACCTGGGAGCTGCCTGTGCTCAGCGAAGCGCAGGCACGCGCGCTCGGCGAAATACACCGCTCATGGCTCGATAAGGATGTGACACTTCTGCACGGGGTCACATCGAGCGGAAAGACAGAGTTGTATATCCATCTTATCGACTACGTGTTACGCAATAAGCGACAAGTGCTCTATCTTGTCCCGGAAATTGCCCTCACCACCCAGCTCACACACAGGCTTCAGAGAGTATTCGGTGATAAAGTGGTCATATACCATTCTAAATTTTCCGACAACGAGCGCGTCGACATATACCGCAAAATACTCTCATCAAAAGAACCCATGGTGGTGATCGGGGCACGCTCGGCACTCTTCCTGCCCATGCACGACTTAGGGCTGGTAATTGTCGACGAAGAGCATGAGACAAGCTACAAACAGCAGGATCCCGCACCGCGCTACAACGGACGCGACACCGCCATGGTGCTGGCCCGCATGCATGGGGCCAAGACTCTGCTCGGAAGCGCCACACCGGCCATCGACACATATTACAAGGCTCTCGACGGACGTTACGGACTCGTCACCTTATCCGAACGCTACTCGGGGGTGCAGCTGCCCGATGTTGAGCTGGTCGACACCACCAAGGCTCGCCGTCAGGGCCTTATGAACGGTGCGCTTGCAGGCCGCACGGTAAGCCTTATCAACAACGCTGTTGCTGCCGGACAGCAGGCAATACTGTTTCTCAACCGACGCGGATATGCTCCGGTGGCCGTGTGCAAAATGTGTGCATACACGCCTAAATGCGAGCATTGCGATGTGTCGCTGACATACCACAAGGGCATCGACCGTCTGGTATGTCACTATTGCGGTGCGGTGTATCCATTGCCCACAGTGTGTCCGGCTTGCCGCGAACCCGGCATCGAAGTACACGGCTATGGCACTGAACGCATGGAAGATGAGATCGAAAATTCATTTGGCGATGCAGGCATATTGCGTATGGATCTCGACACCACACGCAACAAGGACGGGTATGAGAAAATAATCAACGAATTTTCCAACGGCAAGGCACAGATTCTCGTAGGCACACAGATGGTCACCAAAGGTCTTGATTTCGATAGGGTCAAAACCGTGGCGATTGTCAACGCCGATGCGCTGGTCAATCAGCCCGACTTCCGTGCCAACGAAAGAGCATTCAATATGATGTCGCAAGTGGCCGGACGTGCCGGACGCCGCGACGAGCGCGGACTCGTGGCCATACAGACTCGAAAACCCTCTCTGCCCATATTCGCCTATGTTAAGGCCCATGACTACATAGGTTTTTACAATGAGGAGATCGAAGAACGCCGCCGTTATCTGTACCCGCCTTTCACACGCTTGATATACATATACATAAAACATCGCGATCGGCGAGCGGTCGATGAGCTTGCAGTGGCTTACGGACGCAGGCTCCGCGAACTGTTCGGCAACCGGGTATATGGACCGGAGGAGCCACAGGTATCACGTATACAGACTCTCTTCATACGCAAGCTCATGCTCAAAATCGAGACTTCCGCATCCATGAAAAAAGTCAAGGACATAATGCGACAGACTCTCGAAGAGATGCACGCCTCACGCATGCAGGCCGTAAAAAGTGCCATAGTCTATTACGATGTTGATCCATATTGATGGATTTTTTCGTAACTTCGCACGATTATTCGTCTATGAAACGCTTTTACAAGATACTGCGCTCCCTGCTGGTGACTCTGCTCATCATAGCCGTTGTCGTACCGGCGGCGGTATATGTAGCACTGTCACTGCCATCTGTACAGCAATATTTATGTCACAAAGCTGAAGACGAACTCAGCAAACTGCTCACCGTAGACGTGAGCATTGACTATGTGCGCATATCTCCGTTCAATCGCGTCACTCTCACGGAGTCGGGATCGAAGACCCATATGGACAGAAGGCTCTTAAAGCTGATCGTATCGGAGCCGGTATCAGCATTTGGGATCTGCTTTCCAATGACCGCATCGTACTGAGCTATGCCGAGATTATCGGACTGGAGGCAACGATATATCGCGACTCCGCAGGTGCGCCGCTCAACATACAGCCCATCATCGACGCACTCGCGCCGAAGGACAAAAACAAACCTCCTACAAAATTCGACTTCCGCGTTAACAATGTGGTGATACGCACATCATCCGTAAGCTACGACATTCTCAACGCCCCGCACAAAGAAGCCGGATTCGACGCCGCGCATCTGTCTGTCAACGATCTCAGTGCCGACATACGGCTGCCGCAGATCAAAAACGACGACTTCGACATAGAGTTGCGCCGTCTCACATTCCGAGAAAATTCAGGATTCGTATTGAAAAATATCAGCGGTGACTTCCACATAGCTTCAACCGGACTTGAAATCAAAGGACTCGATCTGATGTTGCCGCACTCTCAGCTCATTTTTGCCGATATTGCCCTGACATATGACACACTTGACAGTCTGAAACGACAGTGGCGACAATTGCCTGTCGACCTGCGTCTGCTTGACGATAGCCATATCGACACACGCGACATAGCCCCATTCGTACCTGTGCTTGACGGACTCGACATGGAGTTTGACACTCATATGCATGTCATTGGCAATGCCGACAATTTTGAGATAAAATCCCTTAGACTCGAATCGCCACAAGGAGCATTAATTGATCTTCACGGCTCTATTTCCAATCTCGCCGACAGCACCGACATCGAATGGGACATACCCTCCATCGACGTAAAAGCCAACGGGCCGAGAGTTGCGGCCACAGCCATGCGGTTCTCATCGCTGAAAAGCAATGCTCACCGAATAATATCAAACCTTGGCGACGTAACACTGCATGCCAAACTGGCCGGAACACCCTCGGCCGGACTTATTGTAGCCGAAATCACTACCGCAGCTGGAAAAGCTGACATAAATTCCGATTACAGCCGAAGCCGCAGACACGACGGCCGATACGGTCCTTGGCGACTGATGGGCATTGTGGACATCAACGGATTCAGCGGCACGGAACTTACCATCGGTCTTGCCGGCAACGCACTCGCCCACCTCGGTCTCGTGGACGCCGGCATAGATTTTGATATGTCGGTTGGACGTGGCATTCCCTTCGGCACCGCTGATATCAAGGCTTCACACATACGCTTCAAGCAACGCGATTTCAGCGATCTGCACGCCAGCATCACATCCGACGGCACCGACTACACTGCAACACTTCTGATCGACAATCCCGACGTGGCTCTTTCGGCAGAGGCTTCAGGCGAAATAACACGTCACAACAAGAGTTTGACACTCAGTCTCGACGCACGCGGCATTGCACCCGAATTGTTCATAGCCTCGGCGCGGCCCGGCTACCGGCTCTCGATGCATGCCGATGCAGAGATGCAAGGAACAGATACCGACGATATTGCCGGCCACCTGCATCTTTCCAACGTGTCCTACGACAATAGCCATGGCGACGGAGCACACATATCAGACATCTGCATCAACTCACTGCGTCACAATGTCGCCGACTCCATAACCATCACCAGCGACATGCTCGATGGTGTTATAACCGGCAAATACCGCCTTACGACAGTGGTGCCGGTGGCCAAATCCATCATATCGCAGCTTCTTCCGGCCATCACCGGAGAACAATCTGTGGCAGATTCGGAATACTGGGACGACATCAGCAACAACAATGACTTTCGATACAACTTTACTCTAAAGACTCTTGACCCGTTGGGAGTATTTGCAGCCCGTCTGCCGATAAAAGTCATAAATCCTATCACTCTCGACGGTGATTTCAGCACCATGCGTCGGTACATGTCAGTACATCTCGACGCTCCATATCTGCAACAAGGCAACAAACTTATTGAAAACACCTCCCTTTCAGCACACGTCAACGGTGTCACGCCTCATAATCCATTGAGTGTGGGCAATATCCGCTTCACAACAACCATGCCCACCAAGAAAGGCGACATGACACTTGTGGCACAGGCCGATGCTGTGGACAATCAGATAGATACCCGAATAAACTGGAAGATCGACCGCGACCGCGACTTCAGCGGAGAAGTAAACACATCCACCCGCTTCAGCCGCATTGACAGTACAGGCAATCTACGCACCGAACTACACATCAATCCGAGCGAACTTGTATTCAACGACACCGTATGGACTGTAGAACCCGCATTCATAACTCTCGAAGGAAAAGAAATCACAGTAGAAGATTTCAAAGTATGGCGCGGCGACCAATACATTACCATGGAAGGCAAAGCATCCGCCTTACCCACCGATACAATTACCCTCGATCTGCAGGATGTGAATCTGGACTACGTATTCGAGACCCTCGACATCAGTACGGCCATGTTTGGAGGCAATGCCACAGGACGTTTCTACGCCACGGAAATACTTACACCAACACCCATGGCATTCACGCCCGGGCTTGATGTGAAAGCACTCACCTACAACCATTCGCTCATGGGCGATGCTGTGATAAGATCTCAATGGGATCCTATCGAACGCGCCGTTGAACTGAACGCCGACATAAGCCAACCAAACGAACGCCACACTTATGTCAACGGCAAGATTTTCCCCATGGCCGACTCTCTCGACCTCACTTTCGATGCCGACAAAGTGGAAGTGGGCTTTCTACGCCATTATATGTCGGCCTTTGCTTCCGACATAAGCGGATATGCCTCCGGTCATGCCCGACTGTGGGGCACATTCAAGCTCATCGACCTTGTGGGTGATGTCTATGGCGAGGATATACGGCTCACGCTTGCTTTCACCAACACATCCTACACCACGACCGACTCCGTACACCTGTCGCCCGGACGCATCGACCTTAAAAATCTCACACTTAAGGATATGTATGGCAACACGGCCAAACTCAACGGCTGGGTCAAACACACATGTTTCAAACAGCCCGAATTCCGGTTCAACATCACCGATGCTCGCGATCTTCTGGTCTACGATGTGAAAGAAAACAGCGACACTCCTTGGTACGGACGTGTATTCGGCAACGGACGTGCTTCTGTAAGCGGTGCGCCCGGACT
>CAJTQH010000035.1:18828-22284 GCA_910578305.1 uncultured Muribaculaceae bacterium | reverse complement strand
ATATGCGGAGTGATTACCTGCTGGTAACCGTAGCGTTTCTGAATTTTGCGCAGGAACTGCTCGAGGCGGTCGCGCAGGGCGGCTCCCTTGGGCAACCATAGTGGAAGTCCGGCACCTACATTCTGAGAAAATGCAAAGAGTTCCATTTCCTTGCCGAGTTTGCGGTGGTCACGCTTCTTGGCTTCTTCAAGCACCTGAAGGTACTCGTCGAGCATCTTCTGCTTGGGGAATGTAATACCATAGACACGCACAAGCTGATTGCGTTTTTCATCGCCGCGCCAGTATGCTCCGGCGAGCGACATCACCTTAACGGCCTTGATGGGAGCAGTTGTGGGGATATGCGGGCCACGGCAGAGGTCGGTGAAAGCACCCTGTGTGTAAGTGGTTATATTGCCGTCCTCGAGCTCGCTGATAAGTTCGCACTTGTACTGCTCGCCACGGTCGCCAAACATCTTGAGAGCGTCGGCCTTCGAAATGTCGGCACGCACGATAGGCTGCTTCTGACGAGCCAGTTCGAGCATTTTTTTCTCGATTTTTTGGAAGTCGGCGGCAGTGATAGTGTGCTCTCCGGGATCGATGTCGTAATAGAAACCGTTTTCAATGGCCGGACCGATACCGAATTTAACACCGGGATACAGCTCTTGCAGAGCTTCGGCGAGAAGGTGAGCCGAGCTGTGCCAGAAGGCATGCTTGCCTTCGGCATCGTCCCACTTGAACAGTTTGATGGAAGCGTCGCCTTCAATAGGACGTGTCAGATCCCACTCCTGATCATCGACCGAAGCGGACAAAACATCCTGAGCCAGACGCGGGCTGATGCTCTCAGCCACTTGAAGCGGAGTGATACCGCTTTCAAATTCTTTTACCGAATTGTCGGGAAATGTTATTTTTATCATTGTATATCAATATATTGTCAAACAGACAGACCCGACGCCTCTTGGCATCGAGTGCAAATCGGGTGCAAATTTAACTTATTTATTTGATATTCCAATGATTCACCCCGCATAAATAACGTATAAAAAGACAGGCTGCGCACATTTACGCACTATTTTTGAAAAAAAAGATACGGTATTTGCTAACTTTGTATCATCAATCACCTGAAGCACATATAACACAAGAATGATTTTCAGATTTTTACACATCATCTCATTCATACTCTGCATCATGGCGGCACATGCCGCCGTCCCTCCCATCATGGGGTGGAGTTCGTGGAACACTTATCGTGTCGACATAAGCGACTCACTAATTATGCGACAGGCCGACGCCATGGTGGAGCTTGGCCTCGACAGTGCCGGCTACCGCTATGTCAACATCGACGACGGATATTCCGGCGGACGTGATATGTCGACGGGACGGCTCACCTTTCATCCGAAACGATTCCCTCACGGTCTCAAACCGGTGGTAGACCATATCCACCGGCTGGGACTGAAAGCCGGCATATACAGCGACGCCGGAGCCAACACTTGTGGAAACTTCTGGGATAACGACTCTCTGGGTCGAAATACCGGACTCTACGGACACGACGCCGACGACTGCCGCATGCTGTTCGGAGAGCTCGGATTCGACTTCATAAAAGTGGATTTCTGCGGCGGTGACCCGAAGCAGAACACTCAGCATCTGCAACTCGATCCGCAACAGCGCTATCGCGAGATACGCCGGGCCATCGACGCCACCGGACGCACCGACGTGAGGATGAATGTGTGCCGCTGGGACTATCCCGGCACCTGGGTGCGCGATGTGGCCGACTCGTGGCGCACTACGTCCGATATCTCATGCTCGTGGGAATCGGTCAAAAGCATCATAGCCGAAAATCTCTATCTGTCGGCTTATGCCGGCGACGGCCATCACAACGACATGGACATGCTGGAAGTAGGGCGTTCGCTGACCCCCGAAGAAGACCGCACGCACATGGGCATATGGTGTATGATGGCATCTCCCCTGCTCATAGGGTGCGACCTCACGCGACTGCGCCCTGAGAGCCTGCGACTGCTCAAAAACCATGACCTCATAGCACTCAATCAAGACAGCGCCGGCATGCAGACCTATGTGACCAAAGCCGACAGAGGCACATACATCCTGGTGCGCGACCTGACGGATAAAAACGGCACAGAGAGAGCCGTGGCATTTTACAACCCCACCGACAGTGCGAGAGTCATGTGGATCAGCCTGTACGACATCAGCCTCGCCGGACTTGTGAAAGTGCGCGACCTCATGGAGCAGACCGACTGCGATGATCTAACCGGCGGACTGCTTATAGCAGAAGTACCTGCCCACGGCACCAAGATCTACCGTCTGAAAGCCGACCGACGGTTGTTTCGTACAAAATATGAGGCCGAGACTGCTTTTCTGCCAACATATCAGGAACTCGAAAACCCCATAGCCACCGGCACGGCATATTACCGCGAGGATGCCCGATGCAGCGGCGGCATGTGTGCGGCACAACTCGGAGGGACACAGCACAACTGCCTGATTTGGGAAAATATAATTGTTCCGGCCGACGGCTTTTATGATTTAGCCGTGAGCTGCCTGTCTGACACACCGACACATTTCTTCCTTACCGGCAACGGCATGGGTCATGAACTGACCACGACAGGCAGCTCCGATGTGCAGCGAGTGACCGCAAGAGTGTATCTGCATGCCGGCCCCAACCGTATAACCATTTTCAATCACACCGCCCCCATACCCGACATAGACTGCATGGAGATACGCCTGTAAGAAGGCTGTCAACCGTACGACACAACCCCCACATACACCCGGAAGCTACGGCAATGTCCGCAGCCGCGCCGTCATGCGCCCAAATGCATCCCGGTATTTGATACACTGTCAACTTTTTGCCATTCTGCATTGTTGTAACACTGAACCGGGCAAATGCCCGATGCGTGAACAATTCTCTTAATTACTTTATATAAAAATTACTACTATGAACACAGCTCCTCTACAAGGCATCAAGGTCGTGGATTTTACAGCCGTTCAATCTGGACCTTCATGTACACAGATGCTGGCATGGCTTGGTGCCGAAGTCATAAAAATCGAACGTCCGGGAAGCGGCGACGCCACTCGTAATGAATTGCAATTCATGCCCGACGAGCCAAGCTATTACTTCCTGCAACTCAACAGCGACAAGAAGTCGCTGACTCTTGACGCCGCCACCCCCGACGGAAAAGAGATACTTACGAAACTTATCAAGAACGCCGATATATTCATTGAAAACCTCCACCCGGGAGCCATGGATAAACTCGGATTCAGCTGGGAAGTGGTACATCAGCTCAATCCCCGCTGTATCTACGGCACCATCAAAGGCTTCCCTCTGTCATCGAAGTTCAAAGACCTCAAGGCATACGAGCCTGTGGCTCAGGTCACCGCAGGCGCAGCATCTACTACTGGATGGTGGACCGGACCCGACAATGTGCCTACACAGAGCGGTGCCGCGCTTGGTGACTCCAACACCGGAATGCACAT
>CAJTQH010000035.1:16011-18791 GCA_910578305.1 uncultured Muribaculaceae bacterium | reverse complement strand
CTTGCTGCTCTGATGCAGCGTGAGAAAACGGGCGAAGGCTCTTATGTATACCAGTCGATGCACAATGCATGTCTTAATCTGTGCCGTATCAAGACTCGCGACCAGCTCACACTTGAAAAAGTGGGCTATCTTACTCAATTCCCACAGTATCCCGACGAGAAATTCTCCGACTATGTACCCCGTTCGGGCAATCAGGAAGGTTCGGGCGTGCTCGGATGGACCTATAAGTGCAAGAATTGGGCCACCGATCCAAACGACTATGTATATGTGATACTGCAACGCGACTCCAAGAGTTTCGAGAAAGCTTGCAACGCACTCGGATTCCAAGACTGGCTCACCAACCCCAACTTCAACACAGCCGATGCCCGTGACCGCAACAAACAGGCCATATACAAGCGTATCGAAGAGTGGACCATAACGAAAGACAAATACGAAGTCACCGAACAGCTATCGGCCGCCGGCGTGCCTGTAGGTCCTGTAATCTCGACCAAAGAGCTTATCAACGACGAATCTCTCTACGACGGCAACACTCTTGTAAAGATCAACCAGGGCGGAAAGATAGGCGAGTTTGTCACAGTAGGATGCCCCTTCCCCATCTCAAACTATCAGCCTAACTACGGTCCGTGTCCGACTCTTGGCGGCAACAACGACGAAGTACTTTCGTCGCTCGGCTACACTCCCGAACAGATAGCCGCGTTTGCCAAGAACGGAACCATAGCTCCGCTACCCGACGGCAAGATGTAAAAACTCCGCAGACTATAAGACAGACGGCTTGTGGATTTCGACCACAGCGACATCCGCAAGGCGTCTGTCTTTATATAATAAAGACGTTTCAGCTTCTTAGAGCTCTAATCATCCTACCACTCCTTTATTAAACTACTATATATATTATGAATACTGAAAACACAACTAATAATACCGGAAAACCACAGTTTCCGCAGCAGGTAACCGGTATGTATATACTTGCCGAGTCGCTACGCAGGCTCGGACTCATGGATGTGTATGGACTTGTAGGCATACCCGTGACCGAAGTAGCCTTTGCCATGCAGAAAGTTGGCATGAACTACTACGGATTCCGCTTCGAGCAGCAGGCCGGCATGGCAGCCGCCACACACGGATTTCTGACCAAAAAGCCCGGAGTGCTGCTCACAGTGTCGTCGCTGGGATTTCTCAACGGCCTTACCGCCACCACAAATGCAACAGTCAATTGCTATCCAATGATACAGATATCTGGAGCAAGCGACCCTGCCATGGTGGACATGGACATGGGCACATACGAACAGCTCGACCAGCTCAACACGGCCCGTCCGTTTGTAAAAGCCGCATTCCGCTGCAACCACGCCAAGGACATACCTCAGGCATGCGCCCGCGCCTACCGCGCCCCGGCGGCGTCTACATCGACATGGCCACTCCCGCTCTTGCCGAAATCATGGACGCAGCAGAGGTTGAAAAGCTCTACTACACACCCGTCGACGTATATTCACCCGTGGCTCCCAACCCCGATGCCATCACTCGCGCCGCACAGATCATTGCAGCTGCCAAGAAGCCGGCCATACTTCTCGGCAAGGGTGCCGCTCAGGCTCAGGCCGACGATCTGGTAAAGGAGCTGTCGGAAACCTACAAGCTACCGTATCTGGCCATGTCTATGGCCAAAGGTCTGCTGCCCGACAACGGCCCGCTCAGTGCACTCTCGTGCCGCTCCACTATCATGGAACAGGCCGATGTGGTCATCGTCATCGGCGCACGCATCAACTGGATGCTGTCGTTTGGCCGTGGCAAGTGGAATCCCGATGTGAAATTCGTACAGCTCGACGTAGAGCCTAAGGAGATCGACCGCAACGTACCGGTGGCCGCCCCCGTGGTAGGCGACATGAACCTCGCGCTCAAGGCACTTCTCGCCGAGCTTCCAAAATACAAGATGAATATCGATCCGACATGGGTGCCTGCGCTACAGGCCGAGGCCAAAGAGAAAAACGCCAAGTTCACGGCACGCCTGCAGGCTGCGGCATCGGCATCGCCCATGAACCACTGGACAGCCTTAAGTGCCATAAAACCCGTTATGGAAGCCAACCCCGACGTAATACTGATCAACGAAGGAGCAAACACACTCGACGACACCCGCGACACCATCGACATGGTGCTCCCGCGCCATCGTGTCGACTGCGCCTCATGGTCTATAATGGGCATGGGCATAGGTTCCACCATCGGTGCGGCCGTAGCCACCGGCAAGAGTGTTGTGGCCATCGAAGGCGACTCGGCATTCGGATTCTCCGGCATGGACTTCGCCACCATCTGCCGATACAAACTCCCATGCACTGTGGTGATTTTCAACAATGGCGGCATCTACAACGGCATTGGTGTGGATCCCAGCGGCAAGAACGCCCCTGCTCCCACCACACTCGATATCAATGCCCGCTACGACAAACTCGGCGACGCATTCGGTGCCACCACCTACTATGTCACCACCCCCGACGAGCTGTCGAAAGCGCTCACCGAGGCCATCGCTTCCAAGCAACCATGCCTGATCGACGTGCAGCTTGCCGCCGATTCCGGCAAGGAGAGCGGCCACATCGGCTACCTCAACCCGGCTCCTCTGATCGACTACACCGTATAATATATTTGAAATACTGATGAACCACCCGTCGACCGACGTTGGGCAAAACGTCGCAAAGGCACTACCGGGGTCCTGACGGCGACCCTGTCCCGAGAATCAAAGCCTCGATGCGAAGGCTCGTTCTGACAGCCCCGGTGATGCTGTTGCCGACAGCGCATAGAGCCAC
>CAJTQH010000035.1:10165-15988 GCA_910578305.1 uncultured Muribaculaceae bacterium | reverse complement strand
AGCCGGAATCATTCCGAAGAAAAGTCCTTTGATCAAGCACCCGGCTCGGATCACCGAACAGACTATTCGACGCACAGACACCCAAAAAGCGTCAACGCCCCGACACACCGCCCATTACTATATGCGGCGATGCACCCTCTCACTACAAAGCGCGATGACGCGATCGCACTTCTACACAACCGTTTCTTTCAACTCTTATATCAACTATCTGATATGCTACACATTATTTTATATGCCATCGTCCCGATCGTAGTGATCATGCTGGCCGGTTTCATAGCCGGAAAGAAGGGCGCGTTTTCAGGCGATGACGCAAAGAAATTCAATAAGGTAGTGCTCGACTTCGCCTTGCCGGCAGCTCTGTTCGTATCTATCGTGCAGTCGACACGAGAGATGCTCTACCACGACCTGAAATTATCCATCGTGTCGCTGGTGGTGATCATGGCCTGCTTCATGATAGTCTACTTCGTATTTGCCAAGTGCTTCAAAGGCAACAACGGCGCCGACGGTGCTATTGCCGCACTTATCAACGGCTCGCCAACCATCGGATTCCTCGGATTTGCGGTGCTTGAGCCTATTTTCGGCACCACCCCGGCAGTGGCTCTCGTAGTAGCCATCGTGGGCATCGTGGTCAACGCCGTGGGCATTCCTGTCGGACTGTCGCTGCTCAACGCCTCTATCGAAAAACAAGGCGCTGCCAAAAACGGCAAGAAAACAAGTGCATGGGCTCCTGTGCTCCACGCACTCATGCAGCCTGTGGCATGGGCTCCTATCCTGGCCGTGATATGGGTACTCTGCGGAATACCATGGCCCAAGGAGCTAAGTCCGTCATTTGACCTCATGGCCAAGGCCAACGCCTCTATGGCAGTATTCTCTGCCGGCATCACCCTCTCGGCCGTACAGTTCAAGATCAACTGGCAGGGAGTGCTCGGCAGTATACTGAAACTCATAGTCATGCCGGCAGCAGCCCTCATCGTAGGTATGCTCTGCCACATGGATCCCCTCAATCTCAAGATGCTCGTAGTGGCATGCGCACTTCCACCGGCATTCTCAGGCATCATCATTGCCGACGAATACGACACATACGTGGCCACAGGCACATCATCGCTAACACTAAGCGTGATACTCTTCATCGGATTCTGCCCTCTGTGGATATGGCTTACTGATGTAGCTTTGAACATGTTCCCCATGGCATGACGACTATATTGTGAAACAACCGGCAATCCCGCCCGGCCGAAAATGATCCGGCCCGGCAGGATTGTTTTTTACCTTTAATTTTCCACCCGTTTTCAACCGACCGCTCCTTATGACTGAAAACCGCCGACAAGTGATGGACGGCTGCACCGCAGCAGCACACGTGGCCTACGCGTTGAGCGAAGTAGCCACCATCTACCCCATAACCCCAATAGCATCCATGGGCGAAACCGCCGACAAATGGGCCATGTCCGGGCGCAGGAATCTGCTCGGAGGCATCATGGCCGTCAAAGAGATGGAGAGCGAGCTCGGCGCGGCCGGAGCCACTCACGGAGCTCTGGCCGCCGGTTCGCTGGCCACCACATTCACATCATCTCAGGGGCTTATGCTCATGATCCCAAACATGTACAAGATCGCCGGCGAGCTGCTGCCCGGAGTGTTTCATGTAGGCACACGCTCGCTGGCCACACATGCGCTGAGCATATTCGGCGACCATCAGGACGTCATGGCCTGCCGCGCAACCGGATTTGCCTTTCTGTCGTCGGCATCCGTGCAGGAGACTATGGATCTGGCTCTTGTGGCACATTTGGCCGCCATCGATGGGTCGCTGCCGGTACTTCACTTCTTCGACGGATGGCGCACTTCCAACGAGCTTGCCACCATCGACGTCATACCATACGAAGCCATGTACCCGCTTGTCAACTGGGACAAGGTGACACAGTTCCGTGCACGAGGTATGAATCCAGAGCACCCGCACCTACGCGGATCGGCTCAGAACAGCGACGTATACTTCCAGAACCGCGAAGCCGCCAACCGTTACTACGACGTCTTCCCCTCCATAGTGCAGCAAGCCATGGATCGCGTGGCAGGCATTACAGGACGTCAGTATCACCTCGTCGACTACACGGGTCACCCCGAGGCCACCGATGTGATAGTGACCATGGGCTCGTCGGGCGAAGTGGCCGAAGATACCTCAGCCTATCTCAACGCACGCGGCCGTCGGACAGGAGTGCTTAAAGTACGGCTTTTCCGTCCGTTCCCCATGGAGCAGCTGCTCAAGGCCCTGCCCCCTACCGTGGAGCGTATGGCAGTGCTCGACCGCACCAAAGAACCCGGTGCTCCGGGCGAACCCCTCTACCTCGACGTGGCCGCCGCCGTGCAGGCTTCGGATCGGCACATATCCGTGATCGGCGGACGCTACGGACTTGCCAGCAAAGAATTTGATCCGGCCATGGCAGCCGCTGTATTCGACGAACTCGTATCGCCCGAGCCTCGCCGACAATTTACCGTAGGCATAACCGACGATGTCACACACCTGTCGCTGACCATCGGGCCCGACATACTGCCCGTCGACGATCCGGCCATGACCCAGTGCATATTCTACGGCATGGGCAGCGACGGCACGGTTGGAGCCACCAAGCAGCTCGCATCGACCATCAGCGACACCGCCGGACTTTACACACAGGCAAGTTTCAGCTACTCGGCCAAAAAATCGGGTGGCTACACTGTGTCGCAGCTGCGATTCGGCCCCAATCCAATACGTGCGGCCTACTCCATACGCCACGCCGACTACGTTGCCTGCAACAAAGACATCTACACCTCCCGCTTCGAGTTGCTGCACGACATAGCTCCGGGAGGAATATTCGTGCTCAACTCCTCTTGGAGCGCACAGGACATGGCATCGCGACTGCCCGCCTCGCTACGCAGGCAGATAGTGCAGAAACACGTGCGGTTTTACAGCATCGACGCACGCGCCATTGCCGAGCGCCACGGACTGGGAGTGCGCATCAACACCATCATGGCCACTGTATTTCTCCATCTCATGCGTCCGCTGTCCGACAAAGCCATGGACAGCTATCGACAGCTCGTCAGAGCCACCTACATGCACGAAGGCGGCGACGTGGTGAGCCGCAATATGGCCGCGATGGACGATGCTGCCGCCTCCATACAGACCATCGACTACTCCGCTTCATGGGCCGTGGATGCCGACTCCGGGGCCGAAAGTCCGGATAGCATGCCGGCTTTTATAAAAGACGTGGCACTTCCATGTCTGAAACTGTTGGGTAATGAACTGCCGGTATCGGCTTTCTCCCCCGACGGCACTATGCCTATGGGCACCACGGCCTATGAAAAGCGGCGTATCGCCGACAACGTCCCGTCATGGACTGCATCCAAATGCGTCCAATGCACCGAATGCTCACTGGTATGCGCCCACGCGGCCATACGCCCCGTATTGCTCACCGACGCCGAACTCACAGCCGCTCCGGCCGGATTCACATCCGCTCCGGCTCGCGGAGGCGGTGACCTGTCGGGTCTGCATTATCGCATACAGGTCTATGCCGAAGACTGCACAGGCTGCGGATCGTGCGCGGTGATATGCCCTGGCAAGGCTCTCGACATGGTGCCCGCCGACACTGTCATGGATCGTGAGATACAGATGCTCGACTTCGTGCAGCGCCGTGTAAGTGAAAAAGACAGTCTGCTGCCGCGAGCCACTCTCAAAGGCTCTCAGCTGCACCGACCGTTGCTGCAATTCTCGGGAGCATGTGGCGGTTGCGGAGAGACCCCCTACGTCAAACTGCTCACACAGCTATTCGGCGAACGCATGATCATAGCCAACGCTACCGGATGCAGCTCCATCTGGGGAGCCAACTTTCCGAGCAATGCCTACTGTACCGACCGGCAGGAACACGGCCCTGCGTGGGGCAACTCGCTTTTTGAGGACAATGCCGAATATGCCTATGGTATAGCATGTGCCGTCGACACACGGCGTGCAGCGGCTGCCGACGCCGCCCGCCAGATCATGGCCGACTCTGCGGCACCGCCCGATCTGAAAGCCGCTGCAAAAGCATGGGTCGACGCCATCGACAGCGCATCCGGATCGGCCTCGGCCGGTGTAGCACTCGCCCGTGCGGTGACATCGGCACCCGACTCTCCGGCCTGCCGTATCATTGCCGACAATGCCGACGTACTGGCCAAGAAGTCGGTGTGGGCCATAGGAGGCGACGGTTGGGCCTACGACATCGGATTTGCCGGACTCGACCACGTCCTGGCTCAGAACGTCGACATCAACATACTCGTCATGGACACCGAATGTTACTCCAACACAGGAGGCCAGACCTCAAAGGCCACTCCGCTCGGAGCCGTGATGAAATATGCCGCCGACGGCAAGCGAACCTATAAAAAAGATCTCGGACGCATGATGATGACATACGGCAACGTGTATGTGGCCTCGATATCGCTCGGAGCCGACTTCAGTCAGGCCATTGCCGCTCTCACCGAAGCCGAAGCTTATCCAGGGCCCTCGATTGTCATAGCCTACTGTCCGTGTATCAACCACGGCATACGCACAGGCATGAGCCACAGCATTGTGGAGGAGAAACTTGCCGTGAAGTCGGGCTACTGGCCTCTTTACCGCTTCAATCCGGCGGCACCGCAAGGAACCGACCCGCTTTCAGTCGACTCTCCGGCACCCGACGGATCATTCGCCACATTCATCAACGGCGAGGATCGTTATGCCGATCTGCGCATGGTCGACCCCCAGGAAGCCGCCAGACTACAGCCCGAACTCAGCCGGCGCACCGCGCGCATATACTCCATCATAGCATCCGAAAGCAAAAACGGATTTTTCTGACGTACAGATACATACACATCATTCTCTCGACTGCGGGGTTGCGGATACCCATATCCGGACCCTGCTTTTTTTAATTACGGTGCCGACATGACCGACATGACGCAATTTTTTCAACTCTAAAATCCAGCGGAAATATTTTGAGTATTTCGGAGAATCCACTAATTTTGCAGCGCAAAACGGCTCATGTGACATCCGTCACAGGCCGTAAAGCCGGACCAATTCCCGATGGCAAATAGGGCAAGAGAGCCCTTTAGGAATTGAGACCGCGGTTCGGCTTGACACCCTATCATAGATAGCCCCCGGTCGTGCTATATAGATTACCGACAGTGCACACAGGCATACTTTAAAGCCGCTGTGTATCTGCCTGCAAGATATAGCCACCCGGATGCCATCTAAAGACGACATCAGAATATTTTTTATCAACCATAACGTGGACTCATATCGGGTTCACGTTTTTTTTATCAACCAATCAACAAAAGAAAAAAACGACATGAAGAATTACCGGCCTCAATAGAAGATGTGACCGACTCCGACAGCCAGGTGACTATCAACACCGCAGGCGGACAGATCAACGTTTGCGGAGCTGCTGCCGGTACTCCTATCAGCGTCTACGATATCCGCGGCATGGTACGAGTACCTCAGTTCGAGGCCACCGATGCCACCGAGACCATCGAAGTCGCCCATGGCGAAGTACTGCTGGTCAGAGTCGGCTCACGCACATTTAAAGTCATGCTCTGATACTGATGTAAATACACACCCTATCACTAAATCTTAATCAATTCTATCGGTGAGCATACCCGTGCTGTGATCTTTTTAACAGGCTGGCATATGCTCATTCATCAGCAAAGTAAAGTGGAGCGGCAAGATGCCGCCCCACTTTGCTTTATTATATTATTGATGGGATCAGTAGTTGCGCTTCTTGCGCTCGAAATAGCCCTGTTCTTTGCCGCACACCGGACAACGCTCGGGAGCCTTCTTTCCACGGTGTATGTAGCCGC
>CAJTQH010000035.1:8098-10100 GCA_910578305.1 uncultured Muribaculaceae bacterium | reverse complement strand
GTACCCGCCTCCACTCGTTCGAGCAACTTGAGGTAACGGTCCTCATGTCCCTGCTCCACCGAGGCCACGAGCTTGAAATGTGCTGCTATACGCGGAAATCCCTCTTCCTGAGCCACTCGGGCAAACTCAAGATACATGTCGGACCACTCTTCATGCTCGCCGGCAGCGGCCTCACGTAGATTGCGCGCGGTGTCGCCCACCGGTCCGGCGGGATAAGAAGCTGTGATTTCAAGCATGCCTTCATCAAGAAAACTGAAAAATCCGCGTGCATGCGAATACTCTTGCTCGGCTGTCTCAAGAAATATGGCGGCTATCTGTTCGTAGCCTTCACGCCTGGCCACTTCGGCGAATATGGTGTAACGCCCGCGAGCCTGTGACTCACCGGCAAACGATTTCAGCAGATTTTTTTCAGTCTGCGTACCTTTGATACTTTTTTCGCTCATAGTCAAATAGTGTTGTGTTGTTTTGAGTAATGGTTTACTGATATTGAAACATCCCTTGTCACAAAAAAGTTTTTTTGCGCGCCACGTCCGCGCATTTCTTGAAAGAATCCTCAGATTTATTTAGTAATTTTGCAAAACTTACGCCGAATTGTTTTCCTCGGCGTACTGCTGACAGTTACTGAAATGAACACACCACGACCGATCGAACTTTTGGCTCCGGCCCGCGACGCCGAAGTGGCCATTGAAGCCATAAAGCATGGAGCCGATGCAGTGTATATGGGCGCTTCGTCGCATGGAGCGCGTGCTTCGGCAGGCAACACGCTTGCCGACATCGGACGCGTCACCGACTATGCCCATCGGTTTGGAGCCAGAGTATATGTGACCGTCAACACCATAATATACGACAGTGAGTTGATGCAGGTGGAGCGACTGGTCGGCGATCTGTACCGTACCGGTGTTGATGCTCTGATAGTGCAGGACATGGCTCTGCTGCGCATGGATATACCTCCGATTGCACTCCATGCCAGCACACAGTGCGACATACGCACCCCCGAAAAAGCACGTTTTCTGCAAGACGTCGGATTCTCGCAGCTTGTACTTGCCCGCGAACTGAGTCTGGAAGAGACGGCTGTCATACACCGGGCCACGGATGTGCCGCTTGAGACATTCGTCCACGGTGCCCTATGTGTAAGTTACAGCGGTGACTGTCAGGCGGGATACGCCACTATGCGACGTAGTGCCAACCGTGGCGAGTGTCCGCAGATATGCCGTCACCGGTTTGACCTTATCGACGGTAGCGGACACACCATCATTGCCGGAAAGCACCTGCTGTCGATGCGCGATCTCAACCGATCGGCTCATCTGGCGGCAATGCTCGAGGCCGGCATCTCTTCGTTCAAGATCGAAGGACGCCTCAAAGATGCTGCCTATGTAAAAAATGTGACGGGAGCATACCGGCGTATGCTCGACGAAATCATTGACTCTGATCCGCAACGCTACGTGCGCTCGTCGGCAGGAGTGTCCGATCTGACATTCACACCCGACCTGTCCAAAAGTTTCAATCGCGGATATACCGACTATTTCACCACGTCGGCACGCCCCGCCGCCCGCATGGCTGCTGTCGACACACCGAAATGGGTGGGCGAACCGGTAGGAAAGGTCACCGGAGGCACACCGCAGCGCATCGAGGTACGCCTTACGGCAGAACTTGCCAATGGCGACGGACTCGGATTTTTCGACCACAATCGCGAGTTTCACGGCTTCAGAGTCAACCGTGTGGCAGGCAACACTCTCTATCCGGCACAGCCGGTGAGCGTGGCGGCTGGCACCACCCTCTACCGCAACAGCGACCGCCTGCGCGCTTCAATGCTCGAAGCCGATACGGCCACACGACTCATAGACGTGAACATGACACTGAGAGCGACAGGGCGAGGCATAGCGCTCGACATAGCCGACACCCACGGACACCGTGCATCGGCAGCTGTCGACATAGCCTTGCAGGAAGCGCGGACACCGCAGGAAGCCGGACGCCGCGAAGTGCTGTCGAAAACCGGCGACAC
>CAJTQH010000035.1:2493-8088 GCA_910578305.1 uncultured Muribaculaceae bacterium | reverse complement strand
CATATACCGCGTGGCCGGCATCTCCGACACCGCAGGCAATGCCTTCATACCACGCTCTGTGCTCGCGTCACTGCGCCGGAGCGCCACCGAAGCGCTCGACAGAGCCATAGCCGCCACACACCGCTACGACTACCGCCGCAAGGAACTCCCGGACGCTCCGCTTCCGCAAGGTGCTGCTCTGAGCTATCACGACAATGTGTCCAACCGCATGGCGCTCGACTTCTACCGAAGCCATGGAGCCGCCGAAGTACAACCGGCCGTAGAGTCGTCGATGCCCGAAACCGACGGAATGATAGTGATGACCACCCGCTACTGCCTGCGACGCGAATACGGACGCTGCCTGCGCACCCCCAAAGGCCGCGAATGGCCGGGTGAACTATATCTGCAATCAGGCCCGATGCGCTTCAGACTGCACTTCGACTGCGCGGCGTGCCGCATGAAAGTGCTCACCACCTGAACATCAAGCATTTTCCTTTACTTTACCAACGGGAATATTTTTGACTGACAGGCAACATTTTGAAAGTTACTCAACTGATTTCGGATCCATATTCCGCACAGCCCGGAGAAATCTAAACAATTCCGACAACGGATCTTCGTTATTAAAACTTTAAATGACTTTTATAGGCCTTTAAAGAAAACAATGTTTCATGATTTATTAATATTGTAATTGGTTGTAATTAGCAGAAAATTGTTATTTTTGCATTTAAAATTACACAAAATCCATAACACGATGAAAAAAGACAGAATATTGGTAACCGGCGGCACCGGCTACATCGGTTCCCACACTGTGGTGGAACTTCAAAATGCCGGTTATCCGGTAGTGATAATCGACAACCTGTCAAACTCCAACCGCGATGTGCTCGACGGCATCGAACGCATCACCGGCATACGCCCCGACTTCGTAGAGGCCGACTGCACCGACATGGAGGCTCTGAAAAAACTCTTTGCCGACTATCCAGACATCAAGGGTATCATCAATTTCGCCGCAAGCAAGGCTGTGGGTGAATCGGTGCAGAAACCGATACTCTATTACCGCAACAACCTCAACACTCTGCTCAACCTGCTCGACCTCATGGGACCAAACGGCGTGAAGGGCATCGTGTTTTCATCATCATGTACCGTCTACGGCGAGCCCGATGTGAATCCCGTTACCGAACAGTCGCCCATCAAGAAAGCCACTTCGCCCTACGGCAACACAAAGCAGATCTCCGAAGAGATCATTACCGACGTGATCAACTCAGGTGCTCCGTTCAAGAGCGTTATCCTGCGCTATTTCAACCCCGTTGGAGCACACCCCAGTGCAGAGATAGGCGAACTGCCCAACGGCGTGCCCCAGAACCTCATCCCCTACCTTACCCAGACCGCAATGGGCATACGCAAGGAGCTGAGTGTGTTTGGCAACGACTACGACACCCCCGACGGATCATGCATTCGCGACTATATCAACGTAGTGGATCTGGCCAAAGCTCACGTACTGGCTGTGGAACGCATGCTCAACGACGTCACCGAAGAAAAAATCGAGATATTCAACCTCGGCACCGGACGCGGCACCTCTGTGCTTGAACTCATCAACACTTTTGAAAGCGCCACCGGCGTGAAAGTGCCCCACAAGATTGTGGGCCGTCGTGAAGGTGACATCGAAAAAGTATGGGCCGATCCTTCTTACGCCAACACCGTACTGGGCTGGACTGCCGACTCTACGCTCGACGACACTATGCGTTCGGCTTGGGCATGGCAGTGCAAGCTGCGCGAACGCGGCATAATGTAAGCACTGTCGATGAGGCTCGTCCGAATCATAACCTTATTGCTGTGCGTCCTGATGGCTCATGTGGCCATGAGGGCGCAACAGCGTATTCTACCGCCTGCCGACACCACCGACACCTCACTCTCAGTGAGCCTGCTCACATGTGCTCCGGGATCGGAAATATACGAACTTGAAGGGCATTCCGGACTGCGCCTGCAATATGCCGGTGTGGATGTCGTGGCCAACTGGGGATTGTTTGACTTCAACTCCCCCGGATTCGTGTACCGCTTCGTAAAGGGCGAGACAGACTATTGCGTAGGGCTGATACCTACCCGGGCTTTTGTTACCGCATACGCCGACGACGGACGTCGAGTCACCGAACAGACTCTGAACCTCACCCCGCGTCAGGCCGCCGAAGTGGTAGAGCTGGTCAACGACAACTTGCAGCCGGCCAACCGCGTCTATCGCTACAACTACGTGCTCGACAACTGCGCCACCCGGCCCCTATGTATAGTTGAGCGCGCCATAGGCGACTCCATCAACATTCCGTGCGGTCTGGCCGAATTTGATGCTTCGACCACATTCCGCAATGTAATGCAGCACTTCCATGCAGGCTATCCTTGGTATCAGTTCGGCATCGACTTAGCACTTGGCAGCGGAATCGACTACCCGATCGACACCCGTTCCACAGCTTTTGCCCCAGAAGTGCTCAGGCAGCTCGCGGCAACAGCTACCATTGGACACGGCATCGACACCCGGCCGCTTGTGACTTCCACCGCCATACTCGCCGACGGCCCGGCTCAAGGCACCATTCTGCCGCACACCCCTTGGTGGCGCACACCAATGGCTGTGGCTTTAGTAGTGCTTGCCGTGAGCCTGCTGCTTACATGGCGCGACATGCGGCACCGTCGCACATCGCAATGGTGGGACTTCACGCTATTTCTGGTCTACGGCATCGAAGGCTGCGTCATAGCTTTCCTGGTATTTGTATCGACCCACGAGGCATCATCGCCCAACTATCTCATACTATGGCTCAATCCGCTGTGCCTCATCGTGCCGGCGCTGGTGTGGTTACGCCGCTGCCGCAAGGCTCTCGCGGTCTACCATGGATTTAACCTCGCAGCCATAGCCACTTACGCCATCTGCATCATGGCAGGGATGCAATATATCAATCCGGCGTTCCTGCCTCTAATACTCAGCGGCGCTCTGCGCTCGTTCAGCTACATATACATCTATCGTGAACCGAAAGGACCAAAACAGCAATAACATGCGCGAAATATCGCGCCGGATGGGAATGATGCTCACAGCCATGCTGTGCACAGCTTCTTCAGTCGGCGCGCAGACACCGCCTGTACAGCGTACTCCCATAGTGGTTGGCATAGTGGTGGAAGGCCTTACCGAGGATTACCTCACCATGCTACGCCCACAGCTGTCGGAAGGCGGCTTCAAGCGACTGATGCACTCGGGCATCACAATGACCGACATCAACTTCGGCCCGGGGATAGACCCCACGGCGGCCACAGCCATTGTCTACACCGGAGCATCTCCATCAGTCAACGGCATCCCCGCACGTCTTGTCTACGATCAGGAGACCCACCTGGCTCTGCCTACACTGCTCGACAAAGAGAAAATAGGCAACTTCACCGACGAGACATACTCGCCCAAAGCCATACGCGTGTCGACGATATCCGACGAAGTGCGCATCGACTCCGAAGGCGACGGATATGTGTATGCTCTCGCAGCCGACCCGCAGCAGGCCATAATTTCCGCCGGACATGCCGCCAACGGAGCTTACTGGATAACCGACCACACAGGCAACTGGGCCTCGACCACATATTACCGCGACATGCCTGCCGCAGTAAGCAACCGCAACTACCACACACCGCTGAAATCGCGCATCGACACCATGAAATGGACTCCGATGTTCGACATGGCATCATACCCCATGCTGTCGCGCGGTGAGAAGTCGCGTCCGTTCCGCAAAAATTTCCCGGTCAAAGACATAAACCGCTACCGCCACTTCAAGTCATCGCCGCTCGGCAACAAAGAGATCACCGACATGGCCATCGACCTCATGACATCGACCGCCATGGGGCGCGACCGGCAGACCGACATGCTATGCCTGGCCTACAATCTCAGTCCAAGCGGTGCCACACGTGCCGAGGTGATGGACGCATATCTGCGCCTCGACCGCGATCTGGCGCGACTGTTCTCGGCTGTAGACCGCGTGGCGGGTCATGGCAATGCCTCCATATTCCTCACCGGCCTTCCTACCGACCGCGGAGTGGCTCCCGACGATCCCCGATGGCAGATACCCCACGGCGAGTTTTCGGTCAAACGCGCCACATACCTGCTAGAGATGTATCTCATGGCCCTGCACGGCAATGCCGACTGGGTGACGGGCTACCACAACCGGCACATCTACCTCAACCGCAAGCTCATAACCGACCGCAACCTGAGCCTGGCCAACTTCCGCACCGAAGTAGCCGACTTCATGGCGCGTATGAGCGGTGTGAGCGGAGTCTACACCATCGACGACATTATAGCTTCGCGAGCCGGCGATAATCCGCAGGCCACGAAGCGCAACACATCCATAGCCCACTGCGGCGACGTGATCATAGAGATAAATCCCGGCTGGGAAATAGTGGACGACGAAAGCGCGCCTCCGGGTCGAACACCGGCTGTCGAACGCGCAAGCGCCACCCGCATACCCGCATTCATTCTCGCTCCGGGAGTATCAGCCATACAAATCGACACCCCTGTCGACGCACGCGCTCTGACTACGGCAGTGGCAGGTGTTCTGCGCATTCGCGCGCCAAATGCCGCATCGACCAACTCAATCAACATTCGCTAACACCATATAAGCCGGATGCAGACTCCGGCTGTTCGGACACATTATCATCTGCAATGTCACTATACACACTATGAAATATCGAAACATCATACTGGCTGCTGGCAGTGCCGCAGCAGCGGTAACTGCTGCACGGACTCCGCAGCCTCCCAACGTGATATACATCATGTGCGACGACATGGGCTACGGCGACCTCGGATGCTACGGCCAACCATATATATCCACACCACGCATCGACAGCATGGCTTCGGAAGGCATGCTGTTTACACAAGCATATGCCGGAAGTCCGGTGAGCGCGCCGTCGAGAGCATCGCTCATGACCGGACAGCACTCCGGACACTGCGAGGTGCGCGGAAACAAAGAATACTGGCGCGACGCACCCACAGTGCGCTACGGCATCAACGACGACTATGCCGTAGTGGGTCAGCATCCCTACGATACCGCCCATGTAGTACTTCCCGAGATATTCAAGGATAGAGGATACACCACAGGCATGTTCGGCAAATGGGCTGGCGGATACGAAGGCTCGCCATCTGTACCTGAAACACGCGGAATAGATGAATTTTACGGTTACATCTGTCAGTTCCAGGCCCATCTCTACTACCCTAACTTCCTCAACCGATTCAGCCGCAAGGCCGGCGACACGGCCACAGTACGCGAGGTGCTTGAAGAAAACGTGAAGTATCCTATGTTTGGTCCCGACTACTACAAGCGACCACAGTACTCGGCCGATATGATACATCGCAAAGCCATGGACTGGATCGAAAGCCAGTCGGCCGACAGACCGTTTTTCGGCATACTGACCTACACCTTGCCGCATGCGGAACTGGTGCAGCCCGACGACTCAATCGTAGACCGCTACCGACGTCAGTTTACCGACGACCCGTCATGGCCCGGACAAGAAGGCTCGCGCTACAATGCCACCACTCACACACATGCCCAGTTTGCAGCAATGATAAGCCGGCTCGACTCATATGTAGGCGACATACTCACGCTACTC
>CAJTQH010000035.1:0-2468 GCA_910578305.1 uncultured Muribaculaceae bacterium | reverse complement strand
AAGCAAAAAGGACTGGACGACAACACTATAGTAATATTTACCAGCGACAACGGCCCACATGAGGAAGGCGGCGCCGATCCGGTGTTTTTCGGACGCGACGGAAAACTGCGCGGTCTAAAACGCCAGATACACGAAGGTGGCATACGCGTGCCATTCATAGTGAGATGGCCGGGTAAGATCAAAGCAGGCTCCGTGCAGGACTTGCCCATAGCTTTCTACGATGTGATGCCCACACTGGCACAGCTTATCGGTGTGGAACAATGGCCCGGCAAATACGTCAATCCACGCCTTGAGCATGACTATTTCGACGGTATTTCATTCGCGCCCGCTCTGTTGGGAATGAACCAATCGGAGACTCATCCGTTTCTCTATTGGGAATTTGACGAAACAGACCAGATCGGCGTCAGATGCGGCGACTGGAAACTAATCGTAAAGCACGGTATACCACACCTTTACAATCTCAGCACTGATCTGCATGAAGACACTGATCTGGCTTCGCAATATCCCGAAGTAGTGCAGAAGTTGACCGACATAATCAGATCACAGCACACTCACAGCGAACACTTCAGTGTGACACTACCACATACCGAAGACCGGCACAAGCACTAACTTTAGTACTTTTTGCAAGTCTATATCACACATTTTCACTATCTTTGCAGCTGATTCGTGGCAAAACATCATGATGACGCCATGCAATATTGTTAATAAATAATAATCAACCATATACATGTCATTCAACTCATTTTTAAGTAAAATATTCGGCAACAAGTCACAACGCGACTTGAAAGAAATACAGCCAATAATCAACCAAATCAAAGCTCTGGCTCCGGTAGTGGAGAAACTTACCGCCGACCAGTTGCGACAGAAGATAACAGATGTACGCAACGACATCAGAACAAGCGTAGCTCCCATGGAAGCCCGCATTGCAGAGATTCGCGTAGAAGTGGAAGCTCTTGAAGTAGACAAGCGCCAGCCTCTTTGGGACGAACTCGACAAATGCGAGAAACAGATCCTCGACACCATCGAGGACAAACTCAATGAGCATCTGCCTATCGTATTCGCCACTCTTCGTGAGACTGCCGCACGATTTGCAAAGTCACCGACTGTGGAAGTAACAGCCACCGACCTTGACCGCGAACTCGCTGCCCAGGGCAAAGACTTCCTCACAATCGAAGGAGATAAAGCCATCTACCGCAACCACTGGCTCGCGGGCGGCAACGAAATCACCTGGGATATGGTACACTACGACGTACAGCTCATAGGCGGTGTCGTGCTCCATCAGGGAAAAATCGCCGAAATGGCCACTGGTGAAGGCAAGACACTCGTGGCCACACTGCCTGTATTCCTCCGTTCGCTTTCCGGACGCGGAGTGCATGTAGTAACCGTCAACGACTACCTGTCGAAGCGTGACTCCGAATGGATGGGCCCGCTATACATGTTCCACGGCTCTACAGTGGACTGCATAGACAAACACGATCCCAACACAGCCGAACGCCGCAAAGCATACAACTGCGACATTACCTTCGGTACAAACAATGAATTCGGCTTCGACTACCTGCGCGACAACATGGCCATGACTGCAGCCGACATGGTGCAGCGAAAACACTACTACGCCATAGTCGACGAGGTCGACTCCGTGCTTATCGACGATGCCCGTACACCGCTCATCATCTCAGGTCCCGTAGCTAAAGGCGACGACCAGCTCTTCGAGCAGTTCCGCCCAAATGTGGAGAAAGTCGTGGCCGCACAGCGTCGCCTTGTCACCCAGATTCTGGCCGACGCCAAAACAAAACTCGCAAGCGAGGACAAGGATGTACGCAAAGAAGGAGCACTGCTGCTCTTCCGCGCCTATAAAGGTCTGCCTAAAAACAATGCCCTCATACGCTATCTGAGTCAGGATGGTATCAAGAACATACTGCTACAGACCGAAGCATATTACCTGCAGGACAACGCTCGCGAGATGCCCAAGGCAACAGAGCCGCTATACTTCGTGATCGACGAGAAAAACCGCAGCGTCGAACTCACAGACAAAGGCATCGACGAACTGACCGGACACAGCGCCGACCCACAATTCTTCGTTCTCCCCGACATTGCCGCACAGCTCTCCGAAGCCGAGACCATAACAGATCTGACCGAACGCAACCAGCGAAAGGACGAACTGATGCAGAACTATGCAGTAAAGGCCGAGCGAGTTCACACAGTGTCGCAGCTTCTCAAGGCCTACACTCTTTTCGAAAAAGACGTAGAGTATGTGATCGATGACAATAAAATCAAGATCGTGGACGAGCAGACTGGCCGTATCATGGAAGGCCGCCGCTACTCCGACGGTCTGCACCAGGCCATCGAAGCCAAGGAAGGCGTGAAAGTGGAGGCAGCCACACAGACATTCGCCACCATCACACTGCAGAACTACTTCCGTATGTATCACCGTCTGGCCGGTATGACCGGTACCGCCGAAACAGAAGCCG
>CAJTQH010000034.1 GCA_910578305.1 uncultured Muribaculaceae bacterium | reverse complement strand
CAGGCCCGTAAGGAAGCCGCCGAAAAGTTCAGCCGCCGACTCACCGAAGTGGCCACTCCGCTCGGAATGAAGAACCTGCAATGCCTCATCGTGGTAGAACCGGCCGAAATATCCTCTACCGGCATCGACAATGTAGAATTCCGATTCGCGTTCAACAAAAATCAGACTCCTATTCCCGTAAGCGGTGCGGCTTCCGGAGGAGAAATCTCACGTCTTATGCTCTCTATTAAGGCCATAATAGCCGACAAGATACAGCTCCCGTCCATAATATTCGACGAAGTCGACACCGGCGTTTCAGGTGACGTGGCATCGCGCATGGGACGCATGATGCTCGACATATCATCATCGCTTCAGGTCATAGCCATAACACATCTGCCGCAGGTAGCGGCCAAGGGTCATCACCACTTCAAGGTCTACAAGGCCGACGACGAGCATGCCACACACACGCACATCGACGAACTTACACCCGAACGCCGTATCGACGAGCTGGCGCTGATGCTTGCCGGAGATCCCGACAACGAAGCCGCAAGAGCCAATGCCCGCTCCCTCATGTCATCACACCAATCCGACAACTGATCATAACACTCATATCCACACATAATAACGATGCAACCTTCCGACTACATATTCGGCATCAGAGCCATCATCGAGGCCATCGAGG
This sequence comes from uncultured Muribaculaceae bacterium, assembly GCA_910578305.1. Taxonomy (GTDB): domain Bacteria; phylum Bacteroidota; class Bacteroidia; order Bacteroidales; family Muribaculaceae; genus Paramuribaculum. The sequence continues at coordinate 21,653 of CAJTQH010000034.1, read as the reverse complement.
CCGGCAAAGAGATCGACAAGATTTTTGTAAAAAAAGAACTCTCCGGCGAATTGGCCACTGAGCTGTTCGACCGCATACGCGCACATGGCATAGTGTGCCAGCGTGTGCCGGTAGAGCGACTCAACCGCATCACCCGCAAAAACCATCAGGGAGCCATTGCCATGATGTCGGCCATCACATATCACGACATGGACAATCTGGTACCGTCGCTGTTCGAATCAGGAGTACTGCCTTTCGTAGTGGTGCTCGACGGCATAACCGACGTACGCAATTTCGGTGCCATAGCACGTACATGCGAATGCGCGGGTGTCGATGCCATAATCATTCCGTCGCATGGCAGCGTTAGCGTAGGAGCCGATGCGGTAAAAACCTCGGCCGGCGCACTGCACCATATCCCGGTATGCCGCGTAAGCAACACTCGTGCAGCAGTAAAGACGCTCAAAGCATGTGGTTTTAAAATCGCCGCCGTATCCGAAAAGGCCGACATCAACTATACCACCGTCGATTACACCGTGCCCACGGCTCTGGTACTCGGAGCCGAAGACACAGGAATATCTCAGGAAGTGCTCCGCCAGTGCGACACATTCGTGTCAATACCCATGTTTGGTAACATCGGATCGCTCAACGTTTCAGTTGCAGCCGGAGTCCTCATGTACGAAGTTGTACGCCAGCGACTGCAAGCAGACATGGAAGTCATCTGAAACTATCCAACATTACAGCCATAGTGCGCGTTATATAATATAGACTCACAATCCGCACTATATCATGGCAACCGTTTCAACCATATCCATATCCGGACGTATGCGTCACATGCTTCTGCCGGTACTTCACGTCATGGTACTTGCTTGTGCGGTGGCTCTGATAGCCTACATCACATACGACACACTCATCAACGTGTCGTTTGTGACCAACCCGCGCTATCTCGAAGTACAACTGTGGATATGCCTATTCTTCCAGTTCGAGATACTGATGGAATGGATTCTGTCGCCCCGCAAGTGGCACTTCTTTCTGCGAAACGCTGTGTTCATACTGGTGTGCATTCCATACCTCACCATAATCCACCATTACCACCTGGACATATCTTCCGAAGGTGAATACCTGCTACGGTTTGTCCCGATGGTAAGAGCCGCCTACGTCATAGCCATAATGTGGGGAGTGATGTCAAAGAACTGGATCAGCAGCATGTTTGGCGGATACATAATAGTACTTGTGGCGACACTATACTTCCTTAGTCTGATGTTTTTTGTAGAGGAACATCCTGTCAATCCACATGTAAGCGACTACTGGCAGTCCCTATGGTACTCCGTAATGCAGATGACAACATGCGGTTCCGATATAAATCCCGTCACGCCCACAGGCAAAGCCATAGGTGTGATCCTGTCGGCCGAAGGACTGATATTGTTTCCAGTCTTCACCGTATACTTCACACATGCGTTTGCCCGCACACGCATCTCCTCCGACACTCGGCATGCAACTCCAGCCAAAGACCGGTCTGCAATAAAAAATGGTTGAAAATCGTTAGATATTTAGTAATTTTGCGATTTGATACACCTTTTTATTGCTTTATGACCAGACTCTTCATAACCATTGTCTTATCCACCATGTGTGCCATGCTTTCGAGAGGCGCCGGCATTCGATTCGAGGGAGCGTCTCTATCTCCGATAAGCATAGCTCCGGAAGCAGGCACCGGGCTCGACGGCATATACGTGCTGTACGACACCTCCGGTGTAAGACTCGTCTACACGGCAGCCTCAGCCACAGCCTCAGTAGAGTGCTACACTTACGGAGTGAGAGGTGCGGCATATCCCGAAGCCGTGCCCGAGTCCGACATATCCCGGCAAGGTGCCGACATAGTCATTAATCCGGTCGCCGCCGACTGCGGCTATGCCTTCAACGAAAACGGCCACACCACCTACTTCTGGGTGTCCGACTATTCGGCCCATCCTTACAATGTCAATGCCATAGTCATTGATTCGGAGCAGAGTTGTGATCTCGCATCACTCTCCATCGACGGCACAGCCGCCCGCATGACATATTACTCCATCACCGGCCGGCAATACGAGATTGACCGACAGATATCACTCGACTACACATCGCTTGTAGCCGACATGGACAACTTCCGCTATATCAGCACTCCCGTCAGTCAGCAACTGCCACATATAGCTGGCTCCATACATCCGCAGGCACCGCTGTGCGACACATACTTCCATCTCAGCGGCGACCGATTTCTTCGCCAATGGGGCATGGAGCAGGAAACGACATCCCCTCACTACACTACTCCGGCCATAAGCGCTGAAATAAGCGTGACACAAAACAAACGAGATTCAGCCAACGAGATCAAGTCCGATGAAGCCCTCGGCGGATCAGCTCCTGCCGAAATCCGATTTGCTGCCATGACCACCGATGCCGTGGTTTTCACTCAGTGGCAATTTGCCACTGACCCGGAATTCGAAGACATTTATTTCCAGACACCAGATCTTGAATATACATACACATTCACCGACATGGGCACTACCTATGTACGCTTCATCGCCTCCAATGCCACGGGCACATGCGACTATTACAGCGAAGTGTTCACAGTCTATATCGGCGAGTCACAGCTGTTATGCCCCAATGCCTTTTCCCCTGGTGCGTCAGAGGGAGTCAACGACGAATGGCGCGTAAGCTATAAATCCATTGTCGACTTCGAGTGTTATATCTTTAACCGCTGGGGGCAGAAGATGGCCGAACTGCACGATCCGTCACAAGGCTGGGACGGAAAGCACGGTGGACGGCTTGTTCCTGCCGGAGTCTATTACTACGTCATCAAGGCCCGTGGCTCCGATGGCAAAAAATACAATCTCAGCGGCGACATCAACATTCTGAAATACAACCGCTGATCCACATGTTATGAAAATCATCCGCACCACCGTTGTTCTGACACTTACGATTGCTGCCGCCTGCAATATGCCGCCTGCAGCAGCCACACCGCACAATCCTGCCGAGGTAGTCAATCCCGATATCCCGTCAAAAATAAAATTTGCCGGTCAGACCATTGATCTCGACCGCACCGATATGTTCGAGCGTCTCGACCGCGAGCTGACAGCCATGGCGTTTACCCACGGCAACACTCTGCTTACCATAAAAAGAGCCAACCGCTATTTCCCCATGCTCGCACCGATACTAAAAGCCAACGGAGTGCCCGAAGACATGCTCTATCTCGCATGCATAGAAAGCTATCTCAATCCGCGCGCCTACTCGCCGGCGAAAGCGGCAGGTCTGTGGCAGTTCATACCATCTACCGCCAAAGAATACGGTCTTGAAGTCAACGAATATGTCGATGAACGATACGATCCGGTGAAATCCACAGAAGCAGCATGCCGATACCTGAAATCGGCATACGGAAAATATGGCAACTGGGAGTCGACGGCCGCATCATACAACGGAGGCATGGGACGTCTGACCCGCGAATTGTCCGGACAGAAACAGGAATCGGCATTCGACCTGTTTCTCAACGAAGAGACATCACGCTACATCTACCGCCTGCTTGCCATGAAAATGATCATGGAGCATCCCTCGCGCTATGGCTACCGCCTCACCGAACGCCAGCTGTATCAGCCGCTTGAATTTGAGGAAATTGAAGTATCCGGGCCGGTCGACGACTGGACTCAGTGGGCATTGGAACACAACACATCCTATCTGATGCTGCGCGAATACAACCCCTGGATACGATCATCCAAACTCCCCAACTCAGCAGGACGCACATATATCGTAAGGATTCCTACTGACAAATCGCTGCACCGCTCATCGCAGCGTCACAAGACCTACAACTCCAACTGGATCAGACAATGACACAGAAACAGATCACAGATACCGACGATTTCGTACTCGAACCCATGGACTCGCTTCGGGTGACAGGCGCTCGGGTCCACAATCTTAAAAACATTGACGTCACAATACCCCACGGGCAGCTCACCGTAGTGACCGGTCTGAGCGGCAGCGGGAAGTCAAGTCTGGCTTTCGACACCATATACGCCGAAGGCCAGCGCCGCTATATAGAGACATTCTCCTCTTATGCACGCAACATGCTTGGCAACCTCGAGCGGCCCGATGTCGACAACATCACCGGACTAAGCCCGGTGATCGCCATCGAACAAAAAACAGTCAACCGCAATCCGCGAAGCACCATCGGCACCACCACCGAGATCTATGACTTTCTACGTCTTCTTTACGCACGCATAGGCACAGCTGTAAGCTACCTGTCGGGAGAGCCTATGGTCAAATACACCGAGGAAAAGATCGTGGGTCTGATACTCGAGCGGTTCAAGGGGCACAAAGTGTATGTGCTGGCCCCCCTGGTCAAGAACCGCAAAGGCCACTACAAGGAGCTGTTTGAATCAGTGAGGAAAAAGGGCTATCTGACTGTACGTACCGACGGCGAGCTGCGTGAGATCACCACCGGCATGAAGCTCGACCGCTATAAAAACCACTCCATCGAAGTTGTGGTCGACAGGCTCAAAGTAGCCGAAAAAGACATCACACGCCTGCGAGAAAGCGTAGGAGAGGCTCTGCGTCAGGGCGACCGGCAGATGATGCTCTACGATGTCGACGACGACCGCATATTCCACTTCAGCCAGCAGCTCATGGATCCCAAGACCGGGCTATCGTATCGCGAACCGGCGCCTCACAATTTTTCGTTCAACTCCCCGCAGGGATATTGCCCCGTGTGCAAAGGCCTTGGCGAAGTCAACATCGTGGACCGACAGAAAATAATACCTGACGACTCCCTGTCGATAGCCGCAGGAGGCATACTGCCGCTCGGTAAATATCGCAATTCCATGATATTCTGGCAGATCGAAGCCATATGTCAGAAATACGGCCATACCATCAAGACCCCCATTCGCGATCTGAGCGAAGAAGCCATGACCGACATCCTCAACGGCACCGACGAGCGACTGGCCATCAACAACTCCACCATGTCCATGTCCAACTACTTCTCTTCCTACGACGGACTGATAAAATACATCGAGATGCAGCAGGACGACGATGCCGGTTCGGCGGCACAGAAGTGGAGCGGACAGTTTTTCTCACGTGTGGAGTGCCCGGAGTGCCACGGACAGCGGCTCAACCGCGAAGCTCTCCATTTTTTCATCGACGACAAAAATATAGCGCAGCTCAGCCGTCTCGACATTGCCGACCTGTACAGCTGGGCCAGCACTGTTGAGCAACGGCTTTCGCCAACACAGGCCATCATCGCCCATGAAATCATCAAGGAGATCCGCACGCGTCTCGGATTTCTCGTCGACGTAGGACTCGACTACCTGTCGCTCGACCGACGTTCTGCCACCCTGTCTGGCGGTGAGAGCCAACGCATACGTCTGGCCACTCAGATCGGTTCGGAGCTCGTCAATGTGCTCTACATTCTCGACGAACCGAGCATCGGTCTGCACCAGCGCGACAACCATCGCCTCATATCATCGCTCAAGAAACTCCGCGACGCATCCAACTCCATCATCGTGGTCGAGCACGACAAAGACATGATGCTGCAAGCCGACTACGTAATAGATATCGGTCCAAAAGCCGGACGTAAGGGCGGTGAAGTGGTGTTTCAGGGAACTCCCCGACAGATGATGGATACCGAAACGCTCACAGCCGACTACCTCAACGGACGGCGTTCCATAGCCGTACCGGCCGAAAGGCGCAAAGGCAACGGACTGTTTCTCAACCTCATCGGCGCTTCCGGCAACAATCTTCATGACGTGACGCTCCGATTGCCGCTGGGCACCCTCACGGTAGTGGCCGGAGTATCGGGAAGCGGCAAATCGAGCCTTATCAACGGTACACTTCAGCCCATATTGTCGGCCCACTTCTATCGCTCGCTCCGGCAGCCATTGCCCTACAAAACCATCGAAGGCATCGAAAACATCGACAAAGTAGTGACAGTTGACCAATCGCCGCTCGGACGCTCGCCCAGATCCAATCCGGCCACATACACCGGAGTGTTCACCGACATACGCAACCTCTTTGTCGGCCTACCGGAAGCACGCATTCGCGGATACAAACCCGGACGATTCTCCTTCAATATATCAGGAGGTCGCTGCGAGGCATGTTCAGGCAATGGCTACCGCACCATTGAGATGAACTTCCTGCCCGACGTACTCGTGCCTTGTGAAGTATGTCATGGACGACGCTACAACCGCGAGACTCTCGAAGTACGCTTCAAAGGCAAATCCATAGCCGATGTGCTTGATATGACCATAAACCAGGCCGTGGAATTTTTCACATCCGTGCCGGCAATCCTGAAAAAGATCAAAGTCCTTCAGGAAATCGGCCTCGGATATATCAAACTCGGACAACCTTCGAGCACACTCAGCGGCGGCGAAAACCAGCGCGTAAAACTTGCCACAGAACTTTCGAAGCGCGACACCGGACGCACCCTCTTCATCCTCGACGAACCTACTACCGGTCTGCATTTCGAAGACATCAACGTACTGCTCGGAGTGCTCAACCGACTTGTCGACAAGGGCAACACCGTGCTCGTCATCGAACACAACCTCGACGTGGTAAAATCGGCCGATCATGTCATTGACATGGGACCCGGAGGAGGACGCAACGGCGGACGCATCATTGCCGAAGGAACGCCCGAACAGATTGCCGCAGGCAACTCCCCCACCTCGCAATTTCTGCGCCAGGAACTCGGCATGTCCGATCACTCATAATCATTCATTCACCATATCTATTATCCAACATCTGTAAATGGAAAATCTGCCTGAAGATCCGATAATGCTCCTGAGTGTGATCAACACACGCCTGCGCGACGAATATTCCTCGCTCGATGAACTATGCTCGTCACTCGACATCAATCCGCATCAGCTCACCGACAAACTCGAAGCGGCCGGTTTCGTCTACATGCCCGACATCAACCAGTTCCGATAATCCGCGGAGCTCACTATAATCCGCATTTACATTGCATCATTGCATCCTATTGCGTAATTTTGCATCCTGTAAAACCATAATTCATCACACATCTACATGTTATACCGACTACTGATCGCCATTGCCATTGCCTTAAGTGCGACATCTGCAATATACGCATCCGATTCCATCAGCTACCGCCCCAACGTCCACGGCACTTTACGCGGACGATTCGAAGCATCGACCGAACACAGCGACTATCGGTTTCAGGTACGCAATGCGCGTGTCAGACTCGACGGCAAGATAGCACCGATAGCCGACTATTTCATGCAGGTCGATTTCTGCGACCGCGGTTCCATAAAGATTCTCGATGTATGGGCACGTGTCTGGGCCACAAAAGCCATAGGTCTGCAGGCCGGACAGTTTCGCATGCCATTCGGTGTGGACCCGTTTCGCGGCCCAAACGCCTACATCTTCGCCAACCGCTCTTTCATTGGCAAACAAGTCTGCAACGTGCGTGCCGTAGGCTTCAAAGCTATGTGGCATCCCGACAACATGCCGCTCAAACTCGAAGCCGGAGCGTTCAACCCTGCCACCATATCCGACCACATCTCGTGGCACAACAAGCTGGCCTACGCCGCCAAGCTCTCCTACACTCTTGGCAATACCACTCTGGCCACCGGATTTCAGAGTTTGTCGCCCGACAGCGTGCGCATGAATCTTGCCGATCTGGCGCTGACATGGCGCCACGACCGTTGGCTCGTTGAGGGCGAATACATGACCAAGCACTACACAGGCAATAGCCACAAGGCATCACACGCCTACAATGTCTACGCCGACTACCACATGCCCATAAGCACCGGATTCTTCAACCGCCTGTCGTTTCAGGCTCGCTTCGACGGCATAACCGACCACTCTTCGGGCATACGTGACTCTGAATGCAAGCTCGTCACCGACCATCCGGCACACAACCGCGTCACACTCGGCTCCACTATAAGCTACATACGCACCAAGACCATGTTTCTGGATCTGAGAGTCAACTACGAAAAGTATTTCTATCACTCAGGCACAGCCGTCAGCGCCGAAAACGGCGATAAGGCAGTGGTGGAACTGGTGCTCAACTTCTGATCCGCTCCTCACTTTTAACGTTTATTGTGCAACCGTAGGGTCACGTGTTTGTTATTCACTCTGACAACAAACACCAAACCTTATATGATGAAAACAATAATCAACACAAGTGTTCCCGAATTTTCAGTACCGGCATTCGTCAACGGTGAGTTCAAGACCATAACCCGCGAGGATATCCTCGGCCGATGGGCCATATTTTTCTTCTACCCCGCCGACTTCACATTCGTATGCCCCACCGAACTGCTCGACATGGCTCAGGCCTACGACAAGTTCCGTGAAATGGGAGCCGAAGTATATGCGGTGAGCACCGACACTCAGTTTACCCACAAAGCCTGGCACGACTCATCGGAAAGCATCTCTCAGGTACGATTTCCCATGCTCGCCGACAAGACCGGCTATCTGAGCGAATCGTTCGGAGTACTCAATCCCGACGACTATATGGCCTACCGAGGCACATTTGTGGTAAATCCCGAAGGAATGATCAAAATAGCCGAAGTCAACGACAACGGCATCGGCCGTAACTCCGATGAACTCCTGCGCAAGCTCGAAGCAGCGCAGTTTGTGGCGGAACACGGCGATCAGGTGTGTCCCGCCCGTTGGAGAAAAGGTCAGGAGACCCTCAGACCGGGCATTGATCTCGTTGGCAAAATCTAATCCATGCCTTTGAAAAATCAAGAAAAACACACCTCCGGGGCGGATCTTCCGTCCCGGTTTTTATTTCCTGCGTCAGTGACCCGTCACCACCGACTTCATTTTACGGAGCGTAGCGCGGGTCATAACCCTTGTGTTAAGAAACGTCACTATATAGCCGGTTACACAAGCCGCCACCACCGAGCCCTCGCGCACACCCTCTATATGACTAGTTATTGCCAACGACAGGATAACGGCGATGCTCACCAATGTCACATCAAACCACACCTTAAACCGTCCGAACTCCTTGCCATAGCGTACCGACGCGTATTTCACAAACGCCTCCGCGCTCATCATGGCCACACGGGGTTTTATCTCAAGCACAACTCCCACTGCTTGCGTCAGACATCCAGTGCCGAGAAGCATTACCGACATGGCATAGCCCGAAGGCACCACCTCGGAAGTAAGCCACATATTAAGATCAATGAACGCCGAAAACAGAAACGAAAACGGCACCTGAAGCAATATTTCCACCCCGTCACGCTTGGTGTACCGATCGCGTATCAGCCAGAACTGACCGGCTATCAGCACCATATTGATTATAAAAGTCCATGTACCCAACGTAAGCGGAGTATGGCTGCTAAGCACATAGTTGACACTCGATATGGGAGTTGTGCCCAACGCCGACCGTACAATAAGCACTATACCCATTGCCAGGAAATACAGTCCGAGAGAAAAGACTGCATAACGTTTCATTAAATTCTTCATATCTATTTTTACCTTTTCGTCGTTCTGCCTCACGACAGAATTTGTATTGCAAATTTACGGAAAATCGCTGGAAAAGGCTAATAAAAATGGAAGAAATACGCTGAATGGCTTAGTATAAAAGCGTTTATGAAGCCAAACGATGCCAACAGAAAAACGGGGTAACGCAAAGGGAAGCGAAATTATGAAAAAGAACGGTCTCCAAATCATTACCCGCTGAATGGTGATTTTTAACATCCCGTGTCGAATCCGGCAGTTTGTGACACAGGTTGGCATATCAAGGAATAACTCGTTGAGTAATAACCTTGCAATCAAAAAAACGAGTATGACAAGAAGTATATTCAAAGTGCTGTTCTACGTGAACGGCAGCAAGGAGAGAAACAGTATTGTCCCCATCATGGGACGGGTTACAATCAACGGTACTGTAGCGCAGTTCAGTTGCAAGCAGAGCATCCTCAAGACGCTTTGGGACGTGAAAGGCAACAAGGCGAAGGGCAAGAGCCGCGAGGCACGGGACATCAACCTCGCCCTTGACAAGATCAAGGCACAAATCATCAAGCACTACCAGTGTCTGTCCGACCACGAGGCGTTCGTGACGGCTGAAATGGTGCGCAACGCCTTTCAGTGTATCGGCAGTGAATACGAGACCTTGCTTAAAGCGTTCGACAAGGAGAACGAGACGTTCAAGAAACGTGTCGGCAAGGACAGGGTGATGGCGACCTATCTGGCGCGGGTACGGGCAAGAAACCATGTAGCCGCCTTTATCAAGTCATTTTACAGACGCAGCAATATGTCAATGCCGGAGTTTAACCCGACTTCATCAAGGAATTCGCCGCATATCTCTTGACAGGAGAACAGGAATCTGCATGAGCGTGTACTTGAACTTGAAGAAGAAGCCCGACAAAGGGAACAGCAACAGGTCAAACAGATGCAGGAGATTAAAAATGCTTACAAGCAACAAAACCGCAAACTGTCAGAATTCGTAGATTTCGTCAAACGCTACTTCCCATATTTGGAGAAGCTGATGCCGACAATAATGTTCCTGCATGACACTCTAAATTTTGACGATGGGCTTATTAGGAAACTGTGTGCATTTATGGGCATTTCAATTAAAGGAGACCTCTATTCTCTTGAAAGCTCTTTAATGCTGACGGTGCGGTCTGCTCTCTCAAGCAAGATATGGAAAGTAATTTTGATTTCAAGATAGACGGAGTTTCACATGTAAGTTGGTTCAGACGCATGAAAGATGAGTTTATGAAAGCATTGGGATTACCGACAAGGAAACAAAACCGAGGTATTCAGTTGTAAATCAACTAAAGCCCGTGATATAGCATTCAACCATCTCGGATTTTTTGTACTTTTGCACTTGGATTGAGGTGACTCTTTCCAAAATACAGATGAAAGAAGGATGAAACAATATGCTTACAAAATATATACTCGAAAGTAAGGAGTTTTCAGCGGACACCATTGTGCTTCGGGAACTCAAATTTATTAAAACTTTTACAGTTAATAAATTTAAGGAATTTTTCGGAGTAGAAAAAATTGAGGTTAAAAAACATCCTAAAGGTTTTCTGTTTTTCTCTTTTCTAGATGTTATAGGTTTTGTGGCATCAAAAGGGATTCCTAAAAATCCACGAATCTCAATTGTTGTAGGTAAATTTGGTATTCCTCATTATTTACTTCATGAAGTTGATAATGTTCAAGATTTTTATACAATAGAACTTAATAAAGAAGATCATTGTGATATAAATAAAAAATTAAATCATTGTGTTATGGTAGATTCAAAAAAACAAATTAGTCATAGTATAAAGATATTAGTAGACCGGTTACATTATGATATTAAGAATGATAATAGGTTTTTATTGCCATTTGTCCAAAATGCAAAAATAGGTTTTGTAAATAAAGAAGCTGAGATTATTATTCCTGCTTCATATCAATTTGTCCTTGATGATTTTTATCACGAAAAATCTTTAGTTCGTGTAGGCGAGACTTATGGCGTTGCCTTTGAACGTAAAACTTCTACGCCTGCTGTATATCTCCGTGAAAGATACGGCTTGCTTAAAACTAATGGAGAATTACTTTTGCCAATAGAATATGAGGATATAGCTATGCCTATTTTTTCAAATCGCATAGTACTTCGTTCTTATGGTAAAGGGTATGCTGTAATTGATTTTAATGGGAATATTATAGTGCCATTCGGTAAGTATAATTATATTGATGGGTTTGATACAGGAGTTGCACGTGTAAAACTAGGAAAGAACACAAACGGTCTTCGAGAATCAGATGCGAAATGGGGTATAATTGACGAGAGCGGAAATGAGGTTCTCGAACCTATCTATAAAAATATTTGGAATTTCTATAATAAAGCTCTACAGTATACTCGCGTTGAGTCTGATGAAAAGATTTTTGAATTTCATTTTTCAAATCGTCAATTAATGCCTAATGGATACCAACGAGAAAAAGGTGCTGAAATACAAAGGGGAATGGATAATTGTAGAGCCTTACAGGAATATAGAGAATCTACTTATGAAGAGTATAATGGTTCCTATGCTCAAGATGTAATGGGATATAGTGATCAAGATATAGATGACGCATTTGATGGGGATCCAGATGCCTATTGGAATATTGATTAAAATTATAAATATGATCGAACAGTATTATATTTTCGACATTAACGATGGATATGATGATGTACATGGCGACATTATTATTGTTAGAGCTGGAATAATCCATGACAATATGGTTTCAGAATTACCTTCTTCATGGGACATCTTTTTTCTCAAAAATACACCACTAATTACTAATGGAATAGTATCATTAGCCCGTTCTAATGGAGGTCGTTGGACTGTGAATTTTGCAGAATTTAGAGCAAGTCGTGTTGAGTTTGAAGGTAAGCCTCAAACTGTTTATTATCATATATCTTTACCTAAGAAACGCAGCTTTTGGAGTAGGTTATTATGTAAATAATGTATCGCTAGATATTAGCATATTAACATAGAGATTAACCTTAAGTAGTTGTTCACACTGTAATTCATATTTTATTATTATCTTTGCAGCAAGACGAGAGGTCTTGTTAAGCGACATACCGCAAAGCACAGAAATAGGCACGGTTGCCAATTCGTTACCCAATTTTCTGCCATTATTCCGAACTTTCTATATTTAAGGAAGTTATAAAACCCTTCCAGGATTACGGAAATATTTCCGTAATTCACCACTTCGGAGTAAAAGAAATGAAAAACTCAAAGTTGATACCGGGCATGGGATGAGAGAGCACCGACAGATACTCCTCGTCAAAAAGATTGTTCACGGCGAGTTTCAGCGACATATCGAGCGGACGCCACGAAAAGCTCTTGTCAATGGCCACATTGCTCATGAAATAGGCAGGCAGATGTCCCGAAAGCGTAGTATCGTTGCTCGACATCGTATAGCGCTTACTGTAAAAAGCCCATTTATAGAGAAATCCCCACGAACGCCATGTTAGCCTGCCGCTCACCGATGCCGAATGACGTGGCACATAAGGCAATTGACGTCCCACTGACTGGTCAGCCACCGACAGCTTGGGCCCGCAGTTGACCGACGGAGTCCATGAATACGATCCACTCAGATCTATCATCCATCCACGAGGCAGCTGCACGGCGGCATTGCCTTTCACCTCCACACCGTAGGCATGCACCTTCTTCATATTGCGCGGCGAGAAAAAGCCCTTTGTGGTAGGAAGCCATATTATCCAGTCGTCGATATATGAATCAAACCACGTCACACTGCCACCCGCGCTGTACACACCGGCCTTGCCAACATCGAAGCTCACTCCGGCATCGTATGTAAGGCCGCTCTCATCTCTGAGCGACGGATTGCCGCCGGGCAGAAAATACAGATCGTTGAGCGACGGAAAGCGATAGTTTCTCGACACCGAGGCACGCGCCGTCACATTGCCTTTGCGGCTTATCAGCCCGTCCACAAACAAAGCCGGTATTACCGGTGTCCAGCGTGTGCCGCTGAGTTCCTCGCGCAGCACCAGCGACAGCCCCATGCGCTCCACAGGCTGCCACTTGGCCGAAGCCGACACCGACATCTCCACACGCCCCTTGTCATAGCCCACCACTGCATTGTCGCCGTCCTGCGTTATTATATTCTTGTCTTTACTTTTCACAAAATGCTGATACAGCGATACATTAGCCGTAAAGTACCACTTACGCGAGTCGCTGGTATACTCCCCTTCGGCCTGACCGTAGATAGTGTTTACCCTCGATCGCGACCGCGTCATACGAGCCATCACACCGTTGGCCACTTCGCGGCTGTAATCATAGGCCATCCATGTATTCACATATCCGCTCCGCAGACCCGTGCGCCAGTTGCTGCGGCTGTGATCCCACGACAGCACTCCTCTGAATGTGCGTTCATGCTGACGGTTTTCCACTTTTAGGCCGTCGGAATAGTCGGTGGTCAGAAGCGGCAATCCGCGGTCTGAATCAAGAAACCACACATTCATCCCCAGCCGGTCGCCGGCAAGAGTGTTGTAATACACCTCCTGCAGCACATGCATATCCTTGAAATCACCGCTACGGTTACGCTCCACCGGATGATACCGGCCTATTATATTTTTATCCTCATCGTAGATATTCATTATCTTGTCGCGGTTGCGGTACTTGTAGTCGTTTGGCGACGACGAATACACCGCACGCGTCGACACCGTCCAGTGATCGCTGCCGTATGTCACTCTGGCAAATTCATCAAACGTGCTGAACGAACCTATACCCTGCACATACTGCACTCCCCAGCCGGGAGCCACATCCGCTGCGGTGCCGAGCCTCACCAGACCTCCCAGACCGCCACCCGACTCATTTACCGACGATGCTCCGTGAAGCAGCGACGCACGGTCTATGAAATACGACGGTATGGTCGAAAAGTCCGTCATGCCGAGCATCGGATTATTGATCCGCATGCCGTTCCACGTAACCTGAGTGTGCGATGGCGAAGTTCCTCTGAAAGCCACGGTCGACAATGTGGCACGCCCGTAGTTTTTCACAAATACCGATGAATTGTAAGTCAGCACATCGGCCATTGACAGGGCTATGTTCTCTTTCAGTGCGAGCGAATCAAATGTCGTCTTCTGCACACCTATCTCTTTCATCGGACGCCTACCCCATGCCACAGCCTCGCCAAGCTGCCGCACACGCACTCCATCCTGAGCCGACACGCACATGCCGGTCGCGGCACAAGCCGCGCAAAGCATTCGTGTCAGTATTCTCTTCATCGTTTCTTTCATCTTCATTTCCAGCAAAATGCCCCGGGAGTGACACCCACATAAAATTCATCTTTGAGACGCGCCTCCGGTGAATAGCGGTATATCACACCCTGCTGCTGATAGTCTATTGCATCAGCCACATACACATCTCCGTCGGCCGGACTCACAGTCAGTGCATAGTAGCGCGTGCCGCGCGATTCAAGCCATGGACGCACGGGCAGACGGGTGGCGGCGATATCCATACACCATACATCATCGTTTATCCAGTATATCTTGTCGCGCGCACCGTTAAGCCGCAGGCTGCGCGGCTCGTCGCCTTTACGGAAATCCCAGCGCTGTTCTATGATCATGCTCTCGGCATCTATGCGATAGAGCGCGGGAGTGCTTTGTCCATACGGACTGCCCTCATATCCGCCGTCTGTCACCGTCCATATCCTGTTGAACTTATCCATCACCATCGACTCCGGCTGCACGCCCACTTCCAGTCGGTCCACCACACGGTCTGTCTCCGTATCTATCTTTATTATGCTGTTCTGATAGCTCCAGCAATTGCAGTAGACATACTTGCCGTACTGCACCATCTGCTCTGTCGATCCGCTCTCCATGGCCATGTCGGGCACAGTGATGTAGCCGGTCACCTCATATCGTTTCGGATCGACTATAAATATACGGTTGTCCCAGAGCTGAGTCACATAAGCCTTGTCGTCGCTCACAAAGTGTATGTAGCGCGGCGAAGTCAGTCCGGTTATACGTCCCACCTCCTTAAATGTCGTGAGATCTATGGCAAACACCACATGACTGTTGTTCACCACTATCCACCCGCGTCCGCCATACACGGTCATCGACTGGGCCACATCGCCCAGTCATGCCGTTGGCACGGAAAAACACTTCATTCTGCACCTTCCCGCTCGCCGGGTCATAGTAGCTCAGTGTCGCGTTTCCATACTGGAAATTACCTTCACAGGCTACAAACAGCCCCGAAGCCGACGACTCCAGATCCTCCACTTCACCATAGTCCCATTTCATGCACGAGGCAAGCGCAAGCAATGCCGTAAGCAAAAAGGTTATTTTCAGCAATCTGTTCATTTCTGTTGCAAAATTAATGTTTAAATGCAAAAGTCCGTGTCATACGTGCTGCTAAAATATAGTTTCCCCGAAGCAATACCTTGTATCGCCTCCGGGGAAACATCGAATTAGACAGAATTAGCTGTTCTTTTACGGTAGTTCCACCATTATATTATCCAGGCAGGCGTATGCCGGAGTATTGAGGCCATACGTACCCACATCCGATCCCTTAAAGTCAAACTCGATCTTGTTCACTTTGCCCAGAGCCGACACATCCCATATCTGCCATGAATTTATGGCCGGCACTTTAGGGTTGGCATCGTCGCGGTAGTCACATATGTACTTTTCCACAGGCTGGCCGCCGTTGGTAGGATTTCCGTCTGCGTCAAAGCCGTAGGCCTGTATCATAAACCATCCTTTGGCTTCCTCTATGTTCTTGTCCGGAGTAATGCCGTAGGGATTGGGATTCATCAGTGTGCCGTATACATACGAAGTCGAGCATAGCGCTATGCTGCGCACCTGAAGTTCGGCATCGCCTGTAAAATTCATGCTTGCACGATTGCTCATCGAATTATTGTCACGATAGCCGAATATCACGGCAAATGTATCAGAACCATCAGCGCCGGCACCATTGTTTGCTCCGTCGGTCGAATTCACGTTATAGACCGAGCACTGATTCTCATACGAATACCACCACATGGCCGATTTTCCATCTATGCTTGTACGGTGATTCCACTTCGACAGAGCCATGCCGCCGCCATAAAAGTCTATCTCTTCGCTCCACATACTTTCATTGATACCGAAATGAAGCTTTATGTTGTCAGTCACAGCCACTTCACCCTCTGTAAACTGACCGTCGGCACCGGCATACAGATTTGCACCATACGATGTAGGCCCGGCGAGCGTCACGCCGCTGTTTTCAAAGTCTATTACTGCATAGCGCGCTCCCGACGGTTCGTCATTGTCATCGGAGCAGGATGTGGCCATTGCGGCCAGCAACAAGGTCAGCACTGAGGCCGAAAGTTTGTTAAACTTGTACATGAATGTTTGGTTTACAATTAAATATTAGGTCTATAATAAAACAAATCCCACACATCGGAAGCGATACGTGGGATTATACTGATTTAATTGCCGGACCATCCGGACCGCAATGCACACCTTAAGCAGCTGCATGCCGATCCGTCATATTTTTGTCAAGCATACCCGTATATTCCCGCAGGCATCTCTTCTCTACGATTTCTCGGCAGGTCTTCTGACTCGTCCTTCTGTGCGCCTTCTCAGAGCTGCAGCTCCAATGGCTTGTTGCACATATCAGTGTCGGCTGACACCGGACTCACAGCAGCGGGTACTGTTCAGGATTCTCACCTGATTCCCTTAGCCTGAAAAATCATCGCAAAGATAGTCTTTTCACACCATCTCTGCAAGCAATGGATAATTTTTTTAATAATTGTAACTCAACACCAGACGTATATTGTCCACACAGAGATATGTGGGTGTGTTTATACCCCACTGGCCCTTGTCCGAACCGTCAAAGTCAAATTTCACTTTGTTCACACGTCCGAGCTGCGACATATCCCACATCGTCCATTTGTCCGATATCTTCACCGGAGCATTTGAATTGCGATAGTCACACACATACATCTCCACGGGCTGGCCGCCGTTTGTAGGATTTCCTGCGGCGTCATAGCCATAGGCCATCACCTTGAGCCATCCGCGTGTGCGCTCGAGCGACAATGCGAAGTCATTGCCGTTCACCGCCACACCATAGAGATACGATGTCGGACACACATACATGCCGCTCACCTCATACTCGGCCCCGGCTGAAAACTGCATCGACGCGGCAGTAGCATCGGCACCCGTGATTATGGCAAATGTGTTCGACCCGTCCACACCGGCGCCTTCATTGGCTCCGTCGGTCGACGCTGCGTTGTACACCGAGCATTGGTTTTCATACGTGTACCACCAGTTGCCGCTCTTGTCTGCAGGATTCGAACGGTAGTTCCATCTCGACAGAAACATACCGCCGTTAGACATCTCGGGCGATGCGCTGTACACATCCGAGTTAAGGCCGAATTCCAGATTCACACCTCGCTCCACCTCTATCGACGCGCCGGTAAATTTCACTCCGTCGAAGTTCGAATACATGTTTGCGCCATACGATGTCGGGCCGGCTACCGTTATAGCCGGTCTTTCGAAGTCGATCACACGCACGTTCACGCGCGGCATATCCGCTTCATCGTCCGAACACGATACCATAGCCACGGCCATAGCCATCATGGCAAGCGCCGCCTTCATTCTCATTACTTTTTTCATCTCTTATCTGTTTGTCTTTTATCTTGTTTGTAATCCTTTTATTTCATCATTGTATAGTCGGCCATGCGGCACACCTCGGTCGACACTTCGCCCAGCACTCCGCACTGCGACATCACACCGCTCTGCACCTTCACGAAGTCCACATAGAGCAGCTCCACAGCACTGCCGTCGGCCATCACGGCATTGGCCACCTTCAGTCCCACTCGCTGACCGCTGCCGTCGGCCGCCGAGCCCACCGCCAGCTGATCGCTGCCGCAGTTATCGGCATATCCCCAGCCGTATGCCGGATTACTCCACTGGCCGGTCACATCGTTTCTCACGCTTTTGGCCTCAAGCCTGGTACCGCGCAACGTATATGATGACGGCTCTATCCATGCCGGATAATAATCCGCCTGCTTGTGATGCGTATATATGTAGTCCACCAGCCCGCGTGTGCCGTCACAGTCTATCCACTCCACACTCATGCCACTGCCACCGGCTCTGTAATACGTCACCGCATAGTCTCTACGCGTCCCGGGAGCCGCATAGTCGCTGCCCTTCAGCTCATACCATTCGTCGTCAGGCAATCCGTTGCCGTTCACATCCTGCATCACCCACACTATGCCGGGCTCGTTCGACGTTTCTATGGCATTGCCGTATATCGCTATGTCATACTCTCCCGCGCCGGCAGCCACACTATGGTCAAACCCGGCCACGACATATCCGCCCCATGCACCGAGCGACACAAACAAGCCCGCATCAAGCCTCGACTTAGCCCAATCCTTGGCCGCCTCATGTGTCCTCACGCTCACAGGCATACCCCCTGCCGACGAGTCATCGCCTATAAACTGGCCGGGAGCCGGCACATACTCATACACCTTATCTACATACGCACTGCTCGCCCCCGTGGCCGCACGCATACGCTGCTGCTCCGTGACATCAACACACACCACCGTCACCGAAGCCTCCGCATCACCGGCAGCCACGGTCACCGTGTACATACCCGGACTCTGAGGCGTAAACTTCATCATCTGCTCGTGGCAGTCGGCCGGCAACCCGTCCACGCTCCACCGCCACGTGACATCGGCTGCTATATTCTCGGCCACAGGTTTCAGACACACACCACGGCCTGCAAAAGTGTAGCGCGTGGTCGACTCTGTAAAATAAGACACCGGCTCAAAACGTAGCTTCTGAGGCAAACTATCCACCACCACCATCGTCACTTCAAGCTGCGATTTCCCATCAACATTGCTCGCCTCTATCACCACACGGTAGCGACCGGTCGCATTGCGGCTGAAGGCAAATGCCTCGCCACGGCCCTCCTCCACTCCATCCACAAGCCAGCGCACTTCAAAGCCCTCCATATCCGAATGCTGAAAACGCGGACGCAGTTCACACACTGCACCCTTCACCACCGTCAGCGTACCGTCGGCATCCATTGCCAGCGATATCGTGGGCGGAGTGGCATCCACCACCTCCACACGCGCCTCCTCGCTCACCGAGCCGGCAGCATTGGTCACCGTAAGAGTCACATAATAAGTCCCCTTCTCCTCCCACGTATATGACAGTATCCGTTCACGGCTCACCACACGTCCGTCCATTGTCCACTCATAAGTGGCATCCGCGCCGTTGGTCACCATCGGCACTATACGCAACTCACATCCCGGCTTCACAGTATACACGCCGTCGGCCACATCAAACTCAATCACCGGACGGCCTGTTACCGTCAATTCCTCATCTTTGTTACACGACATACCGGCCACAGCCAGCATCACTATCAACAGGCCACCTATAAGACGTGGCACAAAAGCCGTTGTTCTAACAGTCATCACTTTCACCGAAGCCTGAATAAATCCCGCAGGCCCAACGAGTCTAATATACATTACTATTGTCCAATCTTCGCTGTCGGCAGGTTTTCTGACTCGTCCAGGATGAAGCACGCCTTCTCAGAGCCTCATCAGCTCCAATGGCCAAGTGTGCGCCACCCGTCGGAAGGACTCACAGCAGCGGGTACTGTCCGGGATTTACACCCGGTTCCCTATTCCGAAGCGACACAAAATTAATTATTTATTCTCACCCCACCAAAAATACCGTCACACATTGATATATCTCACCGATACACACTCTCGTCATCCGATTACTGCAATTATTTATACAAAATACACTGAAAAGTTTGGCCGTTACCGGAATTTTTAGTTACTTTGCACTCTGTTTCGTGGCTCATCCTGTAAAGCTGTTAAAAATGATGCGCTTAGCAGTGATATGAGAACTGAGATGGCGGCCATGAAACGCATAGGTTAACAACATTAACAATAACAGAGCTAAGTAACACAAACAGCCATGTCAAAGATTTGTCAAATTACAGGCAAGAAAGCTATGGTGGGCAACAACGTCAGCCACTCCAAGCGTCGTACCAAGCGCAAATTCAACGTCAACCTCTTCACCAAGAAATTTTTCTGGGTTGAACAGCAGGCTTGGATTCTCTTAACTATCTCAGCCAACGGTCTGCGTACCATCAACAAAAACGGTCTCGACGCCGCTATTAAGGAAGCAGCCAAGAAGGGTTATCTAACTGAAATAAAATATCTACAATTCTAACTACGATGGCAAAGAAAGCTAAAGGTAATCGCGTGCAGGTAATCCTCGAATGCACTGAACACAAAGCAAGTGGTATGCCCGGTACTTCGCGCTACATCACCACCAAGAACCGCAAGAACACCACTGAGCGTCTTGAGCTCAAGAAATACAACCCCATCCTCAAGAAAGTAACCGTACATAAAGAAATCAAATAATAATCCTTAGATATGGCAAAGAAAACCGTCGCATCACTGCAAAAAGGTGAAGGTCGTACCTACAGCAAGGTTATCAAAGTCGTTAAGTCGCCCAAGACAGGTGCTTACACTTTCCAGGAACAGATGGTTCCCAACGATGCTGTACAGAGCGTCCTTAAGTAAGATTATAAATCTGAAATTCTGACACAAACGGCATTGGCGACACAATGCCACATTGTGCGAAACATACAGCGGACATCCCGCACCAACCGTAGCGGCAGACTGACATCCCTCAGTCTGCCGCTACGCATTTCCCCACCCCACATTACAAAGCCCGGGTGAGACGCGGTTTGTTGCATGCTTCAATAAATTACCAGTCACTAAAGGTAGGAGGGAGGGCATCTTGCCCTCGCATCCTCCCAACCACAAAGCATAGGAGGGACGGCTTCCAGCCGTCGCATGATAACGTATGCAATTCGATGCCGACTTTAGATGGGAATGCGAGGGCTGGAAGCCCTCCCTCCTATGATTACGTTTTGCAACTCAAATCCGAATAATTAGTAGGGACGCGCCATTGGTGCGTCCGCCACAAATAGCGTTGTTGCCATAAAAAATATAGGAGAGATGGTGTTACAGGCACTAAAAATTCTTGAATTTAGATTTCATACAATTCAATCGCTATAGATCCTGGATAGCATCTGATTATTTTTAATGTCTGTAACACCATCCCTCCTGCATTTTCGACTGCCGCTAAAATAGGTGGGACGGCTTCCAGCCGTCGCGCGATAACGTATGCAATTCGCATGGGACGTTTTGCGGGGCAACGCTTTAGTTGTAAATGCGAGGGCTGGAAGCCCTCCCGC
>CAJTQH010000033.1:19588-22690 GCA_910578305.1 uncultured Muribaculaceae bacterium | reverse complement strand
TTGAGTATGTTGGATATTTTCAGCAGCAGTTCGGTGTCGATGCTTGCGCGATGAAAAATTTTGTAAACGTTTGTGCGGTTACAGTTGAGCTTTCTTGAAAGCCAAACCACAGACCGTTCTTGATTTCGAAGCTCTTCCTCGATAATCTTTCCAATAAAAATCTGGCTCATAACATAATAAATGGGGCGGAACTGTCAGATGCCTATCTTGTTGTCTGAGGCACCGCCAAGCGCCTATGTCCACAAAATAAGCATTGCCTGTTTCGCCCCAAATGTATATTCGGGTGTGCGAGCAGTGCTATATTCCCAGGACAGTGCGTGGAGTTGGCGGTTTCCAGACATGGGGAAAAGGTGTTGTGACCCGTTGACGGGTTTTGTCCTTTTTTTCAGCAGCCTTGAAAGTTTGTCTTATGCCGGTAGACGGGAATCTCTATTCCGCCGGATTAGTGAAATTGTGTAGATGTGTCTGTGATGAGGTAATGAGCTTATGTCAGGTGTGATTTTATCCCTATTACTTCATGTCGATGGCAAATATAATGCTTTTTTTCTGATTACAATTGATTATCGGATAGTTTTTTGTGATTTTTTATGAGTTTGCTTCCGGGTAGTGTGCGGGCTTTGGTGCCGCCGTCGGTGTCCGGTGTCTGTCATACGTTCATGAGCGAGAGTATGGCCGGTGTGAGCAGTGCGGTGAATAGTCCGTTGACGGTGAGTCCGAGCGACGCCCAGGCGCCGTAGTGGTATCCTCCTTCGGTTATGGCCATGGATGTGCCTACGGCGTGTGCGGCTGTGCCCATGCTCAGTCCTTGGGCTACCGGGCTTCTGACTCCGGTCATTTCCATGATGCGGAATCCGGTGATGCCGCCGAATATTCCTACGCATACGACTACCGCGGCCGACAGCGGTGCTATGCCTCCTACGGCATTTGTGACTTCGATGGCTATGGGTGTGGTGACGGATTTTGATGCCAGTGAGAGGATTACTTCGCGTGAAGCTCCGAGCAGCTGTGCCACAAGCACTACCGATATGATGCCTGCGATGCATCCGGCGAGTTCGGCAAGGAGTATGAACAGGGCTTGGCTGCGTATGGCCGACAACTGGCGGTAGAGTGGTACGCCGAGCGCTACCACGGCGGGTTTTAGCCAGAACGATATGTAGCTGCCTCCGGTGTCGTAGGTGGAATAGGGGATGTCGAAGGCGCAGAGTATGGCTATCAGTGTTATGATGGTGATGAGTATGGGGTTGAACAGCGATGTGTGCAGCTTTCGCGCCAACCGTGTGGCTGCGGTGAATGTGATGAATGTCAGCGCGAGCAGTATGTATCCGTTGTCAAGAGGGTTGGTCATGTCGCGAAAGGTATTTGCGTGCTATCTGGTGGAGTTGTCCGGTGACTCCGAGTACTATTATGGTGCTGATGACCGCGGCTCCGACAATCGGGAGCCATTCGCGTCTGAGCAGATCGAAGTGGTCGACCAGGGCGACTCCTGCCGGGATGAAGAAAAATCCGAGGTTTTTAACGAGAAAGTCGGCTACGCCGCTTACGTGCCTCAGCCGTATTATGCGAAGCTGTAGCGCTGCCGTGAGCAGCAACATGCCGATGATGCTGCCCGGCACCGGTATTCCCGTGAGCCATGCCAGGGTTTCGCCCAGGGCCAGAAAAGTAAATATGACGGCGCATTGTATGATCAACATGGCTGCAAAATTACGCATTATATTTTACTGCCGGCATATGTGGGCGGAATATTTAACATGAGTTTTCTAACCGGTGTATTGCAACGATTGTTATCAGGCATAGGTATGGGCCGCGCGTGCATATCTTAAAAAACATTAATATGGAAATTTTTCCATAATACTGATAGGTAATCATTAAAAAAACCACTAATTTTGCCACTGAATTATGGGTGAACTTCAACCATATCACTCACAATACAGTACAATAACAAATTAACCATTTATATTTCAAGTTAACAATGAGCGCAATTGATTTAACTCAGTATGGCATCAAGGATGTCAAAGAGGTAATCTACAATCCCTCCTACGACGAGCTTTTCAAGGCAGAAACCGATCCTTCACTCGAAGGGTTTGAAAAAGGTACCGTTACCGAACTCGGTGCAGTAAACGTGATGACCGGCGTATACACCGGCCGTTCGCCCAAGGACAAATTCATCGTGCTTGACGACAACAGCCGTGACAATGTGTGGTGGACAACCGAAGAATATCCCAATGACAACAAGCCCGTGAGCGAAAAGACATGGGAAGCTGTAAAGGATCTGGCTGTAAAAGAGCTCTCAGGCAAGAAGCTCTACGTTGTTGACCGTTTCTGCGGTGCCAACAAGGATACCCGTATGGCCGTACGCTTCATTATGGAAGTGGCATGGCAGGCACACTTCGTGACCAACATGTTTATCGGTCCGACAGAAGAGGAACTTAAGGATTTCAAGCCTGACTTTATCGTATACAACGCTTCTAAAGCTAAGGTTGAAAACTACAAGGAACTCGGTCTGAACTCAGAGACCGCAGTAGTATTCAACACTACTTCACGCGAACAGGTAATCATCAACACCTGGTACGGCGGCGAAATGAAGAAGGGTATGTTCTCTATGATGAACTACTATCTGCCCCAGGCCGGCATAGCATCTATGCACTGCTCGGCTAACACCGACAAGGAAGGCAAGAACACCGCTATCTTCTTCGGTCTGTCGGGAACAGGTAAGACCACTCTGTCTACCGACCCGAAGCGTCTGCTCATCGGTGACGACGAACATGGTTGGGACGATAACGGCGTATTCAACTTCGAAGGTGGCTGCTATGCCAAGGTTATCAACCTCGATAAGGAGAGCGAACCTGATATCTACAACGCTATCACCCGCGACGCTCTTCTCGAAAACGTAACTGTAGAAGCCGACGGCAAGATTGACTTCAAGGACAAGAGCGTGACTGAAAACACCCGCGTGTCTTATCCTATCAATCACATCAAGAGCATCGTAGAGCCGATTTCTGCCGGTCCTGCCGCCAAGAATGTGATCTTCCTTTCTGCCGACGCATTCGGTGTGCTTCCTCCCGTGTCGATTCTGACTCCCGAGCAGACCAAGTACTACTTCCT
>CAJTQH010000033.1:0-19572 GCA_910578305.1 uncultured Muribaculaceae bacterium | reverse complement strand
CCGCCAAGCTCGCCGGTACAGAACGCGGTATCACCGAGCCTACCCCCACATTCTCGGCTTGCTTCGGCCAGGCATTCCTCGAACTTCACCCGACCAAGTATGCTGAAGAGCTCGTGAAGAAGATGCAGCAGAGCGGTGCCAAGGCTTACCTCGTGAACACCGGCTGGAACGGTTCAGGCAAGCGTATCTCTATCAAGGATACCCGTGGTATCATTGATGCGATCCTCGATGGCGCTATTCTCTCGGCTCCTACCAAGAAGCTCCCCATCTTCGACTTCGAGATCCCGACCGAACTTCCCGGTGTTGATCCCAAGATCCTTGATCCGCGCGATACTTACGCTAATGTTGAGGATTGGAACGTTAAGGCCAATGACCTCGCAGCTCGCTTCATCAAGAACTTCAAGAAGTACGAAACCAATGAAGCCGGTAAAGCTCTCGTGGCAGCCGGTCCTCAGCTTTAATAGATAAAGCAGGGTAAACCCTCTACATAGCGGGCCGCACCGATTTCGGATGCGGCCCGCGTTTTTTTGCATCGGCCTGACAGGATGGCGGCTTCCGGCGGCCTGATTGCACGTAAATGACAAGCGCGGCGGCATAAAGCCACCGCGCTTGTGCTTTTGTGTCTGATGGTTGTTGTGTTGTCGGACGGAATTGAGTAACTTGAAAAGCCTCACCATGTGAGCCACAGCAGTATGACTGTGGCTCACATGGTGAGTGTACGGTTTATGATACCCGGATGCATTATTTGAGTTTGGCCAGTGCTTCGGCTATGCGTGCCATGGCTTTGCGGATGTTGTCGTCGGATGTGGCGTAGCTTAGTCGGATGTAGCCGGGGAGGCAGAATGCGGCTCCGTCGACGGTAGCTACATGTGCCTCTTCGAGAAGGTACATGGCAAGGTCGGCGGCATCGCGTATCACGCGGTCGCCATAGCTTTTCTTGAAGAAGCTGCTGACTTCGGGGAAGAGGTAAAACGCTCCTTGAGGTACGTTGACCTTTAGTCCGGGAATTTCACGTGCGAGGCTTACTATGAGGTCGCGGCGGCGACGGAATGCCTCGCACATCTCGGCAACGCAGTCCTGTGGGCCGGTGTATGCGGCTTCTGCGGCTTTCTGGGCAATTGAGGATGCTCCAGAGGTGTATTGTCCCTGAAGTTTGTTGCAGGCTTTGGCGAGTTCGACAGGTGCGGCCATGAAGCCTATGCGCCATCCGGTCATTGCGTATGCTTTTGATACGCCGTTGATGACGGCCACGCGACCTTCGAGTTCTTTAAAAGATCCAAGTGAGGTGTATGATCCGGTGAAGTTGATGTGCTGGTAGATCTCGTCGGAAATAATGGTGACATGAGGACAGTCTTTGAGTACATTGACGAGTCCCTGAAGTTCTTCGCGGGTATATACGCTGCCGGTGGGGTTGGATGGTGAGCAAAGGATGACCAGGCGTGTGCGCGGTGTTATGGCGCATCGGAGCTGTTCGGGTGTGATCTTGAAATCCTGCTCGATGGTTGCCGGCACCGTTACGGTGATACCTTCGGCAAGTTTTACCATCTCGACATAGCTTACCCATGCGGGTGTGGGGATGACCACTTCGTCGCCGGGGTTGACGATGCTGAGTATGGCGTTGCACAGAGCTTGTTTGGCACCGCCCGAGACCACAATCTGTTCCGGTGTGTAGGCAACGCCGTTTGTGGACATAAGATTGTCTGCGATGGCTTTGCGCAGGCTCATGTAGCCCGGGACGGGAGAGTAGAACGAGAAGTTGTCGTCGATGGCCTGTCTGGCTGCCTGCTTAATGTGTTCGGGTGTGTTGAAGTCGGGTTCGCCCACCGAGAGGTTGATGACGTCTACGCCTTTGGCGCGGAGTTCGGCACTGCGTTGCGACATGGCCAGTGTGGCTGACACGGCCAAAGAGCGGTTGCGTTGTGAGATCTGTATCATAGTCGGATTAATCTTTTCCTGTTAATATTTTCTTTATGTCGTGTAGCTTGTTGAGTGCGGCCACCGGTGTGAGGTTGTCGATGTCGGCATTCAGTATCTCGTCGCGTATCTGTGACAATACAGGGTCGTCGAGCTGGAAAAAAGAGAGCTGCACTCCTGATGTGCCTGAGGTTTCGGTGGTCTGTAGCGCTGATAGAGTGGCTGTGTCGGCTCCTCCCCGGTAGGTCTTTTCAAGCTGGCCGAGCACTTCGTCGGCTCGGTTGACAATGGCGGCCGGCATGCCTGCGAGTTTGGCCACGTGTATGCCGAAGCTGTGTTCGCTGCCGCCTTTGGCGAGTTTGCGTAGAAACACCACTTTGCCCTGCATCTCTTTGACCGAGACATTGTAGTTGACCACGCGATCGAAGCTACGCTCCATTTCGTTGAGCTCGTGGTAGTGTGTGGCGAAGAGTGTCTTGGGGCGGAATGTCGATCCGCTGTGTATGTGTTCAACGATGGCCCATGCTATGGATATGCCATCGTAGGTGGATGTGCCTCGTCCGAGTTCGTCGAAGAGCACGAGCGAACGTTGGCTGAGATTGTTGAGAATAGATGCGGCTTCGTTCATCTCCACCATGAATGTAGACTCTCCGTGGGAGATGTTGTCGCTTGCTCCTACGCGTGTGAATATCTTGTCTACGATGCCTATATGGGCGCTTTCGGCGGCGACGAAGCAGCCTATCTGCGCCATTAGCACGGTGAGCGCCGTCTGCCGGAGCAGTGCCGACTTACCCGACATGTTCGGGCCGGTGATCATCATGATCTGGGTGGAGTCGTTGGACAGTGTTATGGAGTTGGTTATGTACGGTTCGCCCGGAGGCAGTTCGCGTTCTATCACCGGATGTCGGCCTTCGGTGATGCGTATCTCCAGGGAGTCGTCGACCACGGGGCGGCAATATTTGTTGGCAAGTGCCACACGTGTGAACGCCGAGAGACAGTCGAGCCTGGCCATCAGCGATGCGTTGAGCTGTATGGCCGGTGTGTATTGTGCTACGGCTGTGACCAGCTCGGAGTATATCCGCGATTCGATGACGGCGATTTTCTCTTGAGCTCCGAGTATCTTTTCTTCGTATTCTTTAAGTTCTGGGGTGATGTATCGCTCGGCGTTGACAAGGGTCTGTTTGCGTATCCATCCGTCGGGCACCTTGTCTTTGTGGGTGTTGGTGACTTCGATATAGTATCCGAACACGTTGTTGTATCCGATTTTCAGGCTGCTGATGCCTGTTTCGGCGCTTTCGCGCGCCTGTATCTTCAGCAGATAGTCCTTGCCGGAGTATGCGATGTGGCGCAGTTCGTCAAGTTCGTCATCGACGCCTTCGCGTATGACATTGCCGCGGTTTATGGCTACCGGGGCGTCGTCGACAATAGTACGTGCAATGCGGTCGCGTATGGCTGTGCAGGGATTGATCTGGTCGCCTATGGCGCGCAGCGTGGGGTCGTCGGCCCGGGCGCACATGGCCTTGACCGGCTCTGTGGCTGTGAGTGCCTGGCGTAGCTGCACGATTTCGCGCGGGCTTACTCGTCCTACGGCCACTTTGGATATAAGGCGTTCCAGATCGCCGGCTTGTTCGAGTGAAGTCTGCACAATATCGCGGTCGTCGGGATGGCGGAAGAAGTGTTCCACCACATCCAGACGGCTGTTGATGGTTGCCGCGTCTTTGAGCGGAAACAGAACCCATCGGCGTAGCAGTCGCGCTCCCATGGGGCTTACTGTGCGGTCTATGACGTCGATGAGGCTTTTGCCGTCGGGAGCCATGGACTGGATAAGCTCGAGGTTGCGCACGGTGAAGTTGTCGAGACGCACATAGCGCTCTTCTTCTATGCGCGACAGCGCGGCTATGTGTGATATGCGGGTATGGTTGGTGATGTCGAGATAGTGGAGTATGGCTCCTGAAGCTATCACAGCCGCCGTCATGCTGTGTACGCCGAATCCTTTGAGCGATCCGGTCTCGAACTGACGCATGAGGCGCTCGCGGGCTGTAGGTTCGGTGAATATCCAGTCGTCGAGTTCGAATGTGAGGTAGCGCGTGGCTATGGCCTCTTCGAAGTCGTGACGGTGTCCGCGCTCCACCAGAACTTCTTTCGGGGCGAATTTTGCCAGAAGTTTTTCCACGTAGTCGGGGGTGCCTTCGGCGCATAGGAATTCGCCTGTGGAAATGTCAAGGAATGCCACTCCCCATATTTGTCGCGTGATGTGTATGGCTGCGAGGAAGTTGTTTTCGCGGTGGTCGAGAATGTTGTCATTGATGCTTACGCCGGGTGTGACCAGTTCGGTAATGCCGCGTTTGACCAGCTTTTTTGTGAGTTTGGGATCTTCAAGCTGCTCGCAGATGGCCACTCGCTTGCCTGCGCGTACAAGTTTCGGCAGGTATGTGTCGAGGGCGTGGTGGGGAAATCCGGCAAGTTCGACCGACTGTGCCGATCCGTTGGCGCGGCGTGTGAGGGTAATGCCGAGTATCTCCGATGCGGTGATGGCGTCGTCGCAAAATGTTTCGTAAAAGTCGCCCACGCGAAACAGCAATATTGCGTCGGGATGCTTTTGCTTCATCTCGAAGTACTGTTTCATGAGCGGGGTCTCGACTACTTTTTTTGCCATGACAGGTGGAGGTTTATCAAGACACAAATTTACTGCTTTTTTTTGAATGAGCGGTATGCTGTGGTCGAATTGGGCGGCTTTTTTGCCGCGACAGCCCGGTGGCGGTCACTCGTCAATGGAGTAGTTGATGAAATCGACAAACGGCTTAAGTGTGTGAAACAGAGCGGCGGCGTGTTCCGGCCATGCGGGGTCGAGGAAAAAGTCGCGTGAGCACGGGTGCCATTTGCCGTAATTTGTCATGCGAAGGTAAAAGGCTTGCGGGTGATTGCGGTCCCATCCTTTTGGGGATGTCTTGAGCATTGAGCTGCACCATGAGGGATAGTCGGTGAGCATCTGCTGTTCGTTGACTATAGATTCCCACTCCTCTATATTGTCGACTATGGCGTGGCGTAGTTTTTTGAGTACGGCGCTTTCCATGCACCATATACCTCCGTAAAGACCCGACTGATGGGTTTCGCCGAGCCCCAACTCCAGATAGTAGCCTGCGCGTTCGGCTTTGCGTCCCCATGGGCTGAATGCGGCTGAGAAGAAGGTCTTGTATGGGGTTTTGTCGTGCGAGAAGCGAGTGTCGCGATATATGCGGTAGACGCATGTTTTGGCTGTCTGTGAGGCCATGCCGGGTTCCCATGCCGACATAGATGCGATAAGGCGGTCGATGTCGGCCATCCACAATGCCCGCAGATGTTCATAGCGCGGGCGGTTGTCTTCAAACCATTGGCGGTTGTTGTTGGCTGTCAGCTGTTCGAGAAACTCGTATAGATCGGCAATATAATGGCTCATGGCATTTGTTGTGGGTGCGGTCAGTCGGTGGTGATGTCCTCCCATTCGGCGTCGGTGATGCGCTGTTCCGATGACGAAGACTTGCGGCTGAAGAAATTGCTGTGCGATGAGGTGCGGGTCTGTTCGTGTGCATCGGTTTCGGTCGTGATCACCTCTTCCCAGTCTACATATTCGCCTTCGTTTTTATTTATGATCTTTGAGGCGGAGGGTGCGTGCTGCCATCCGGCGGGCCGGTTGTCGCGACGTCTGCGTTCTTGCTCGCGGCGCTGGTTGTCGGCCATCTGCTCAAATGCGCGGCGTGCTTGAGATCGGATTTTGTACACCGACCAGGCTGCGCGTATCACGGGCAGAATGATGAATATGAACAGAAGTATGAATAGAATTGTCAAGGTTGTATGGATTAAGAGAAAAGAGTGTTTGTCGGATAAAGAGAACACACAATGGCACCCTGATGTTTGGTCGGGAAGTGAAATTGCAGCATCAGTCTGTTATGGACGGTGCTTTGTATGCCGCTATTGAGAGCAGTATGTAGAGCAGTATGGTCCATGCCAGTCCGGCAAGGCCTCCGATGATGAGAAATGCCACGGCTGCCGCCATGATGAGATATCGGAGCATGTTGTCTTTCAGTCTGAGATTTTTGACTTTGAGCGAGAACATGGGCAGGGGACTGACCATCATGAGCGACATTGCAACAATGACGGCAGCTGTGACCCAGTTGCCGGGATAGGCTATGACCACGTTTTCGAGGATGTGGTCGGGGTGGGTCATCCATCCTATGAATCCGATCCAGAAAATGGCGCATGACGGTATGGGAAGTCCGATGAACGATGTTGTCTGCCGGGTGTCGACGTTGAAGTGCGCGAGCCTGAGTCCACCCATGACAACGATAAATAGCGCGATGAACGCCCATGGCGACATGGCGCTGCCGTTGGACAGTGCGATGGTGTTGAACATCAGCATTGCAGGCGCGAGTCCGAAGCTGATCAGATCGGCCAGCGAATCAAGTTCCTTGCCCATTGGGGAATAAGCATGTAGCATGCGGGCCACTGCTCCGTCCATAAAGTCGAATAGTGTGGCTGCGCCGATGCATATGAAAGCCCATTCGTAGCCGAAAAAGTCGCCTATCAGGGTGTTGTAGTTGAACGCCATGACGCAGGCTATGGCTCCCGACAGCAGATTGAGGCAAGTGATGGTGTTGGGGATATGTCTGTTTATTATTGATGCCATGTTTTGACTATTGCTTGGGGGCGGCTGACAGTCGGGCGATCTCGGTGATGCCTCCTGTGGTCTTGTCGCCGATTTTGACGTAAATTTCAGTGTCGAGAGGTAGGTATATGTCGACTCTGGAGCCAAATTTGATGAATCCCATGTGGTCTTCGATGGACGCTCTGTCGCCCGGCTCTGCATAGGTGACTATGCGGCGTGCCACAGCTCCGGCGATCTGCCTGACGAGGATCTCATGGCCGTTGTCGGTGCGGATTACCACGGTGGAGCGTTCGTTTTCAGTACTCGACTTGGGCAGATAGGCCGAAAGGAAACGTCCGGCATGGTGGCGTACGAGTTCTACGGTGCCGTCGACCGGAAACCAGTTGGCATGCACGTTGAGTATGGTCATGAATACAGACAGCTGTATGACTTCGCGGTTGAGATATTCGCTCTCAAATACTTTTTCGAGTGCGACCACCGTGCCGTCGACCGATGATACCACGACTCTGTCGCGATTGCCTGTAAAGTGCCTGCGTGGAGAACGGAAGAAGTTAAGCACCAGCAGAAACAGGACTGCCGAGATAGCGGTAAACGATATGGGTATCGCAGCCGGACGGATAAACATCCAGGCGGGCACGTTGAGTATCGCCAGCATGGCCAGCAATATCACCAGTATGTTAGTTCCTTCTCTATGTATCTTCACTTTTTTGGAGCGTTGGGGTTGATTGGCCACAAGTGGCTCGGCTTATTAATTTGCAAAGATAGGCTATTTTTTTATACTAATTGTTTTTTTGCGCTTGAAAAAGCTCGTCTATTTGATTTTTGTGGACTTTTTGGGGGCTTTGGCGGTTGCCGGCTTGCCATTTGCTGTTTTGGACGGTCGCGGGCACTGGAGACGGAGCACCTGTGCCGAGCGAGCGGGCAGGTAGAGTTTGAGCCATTCTAATCCGAGCGGGGAGTAGAGGGGATCGGAGATGGTGAAGTGGCTCACAGTCTCGTCGATGTTGCCGTATCCTCCGAATTCGGGTCTGTCGGTGGAAAGCACCACCTTGTAGCGTCCGGGAATGGTGAGTATGCCGTAGCCGGAGAATGACTTGGTGGGATTGAAGTTGAACACAAACACGAGGTCGCCGCGGCGATAGGCCAGTATCTGGTCGTCGTCTTTCTCCCATACTTTTTCCACAGGCAGTGCCTGGAAGTTGTATACGCCGGCTATCAACTCCACCATGGCATTGTCGAAATTGTTGAGATACTCGTATTTTAATTCTTTTCTGTCTACCAGATCCCATTGGCGGCGTGCATATTTGTAGCTCCATCCGTTGCCTTCGCGCGGAAAGTCTATCCATTCGGGATGGCCGAATTCGTTGCCCATGAAGTTGAGATAGCCGCCATTTATGGTGGAGGCTGTGACAAGGCGTATCATCTTGTGCAGGGCTATGCCTCGTGCCACGGTCATGTCGTCGTCGTCTTTCATCATGTGCCAGTACATCTTGTCGTCAATGAGGCGGAATATTACCGTTTTGTCGCCCACAAGTGCCTGATCGTGGCTTTCGACGTAGGATATGGTCTTTTCGTCGGCGCGGCGGTTGGTGAGTTCCCAGAATATGGAGGTCGGATGCCAGTCTTCGTCTTTCTTTTCCTTGAGGGTCTTGATCCAGTAGTCGGGTATGCCCATGGCCATTCGGTAGTCGAATCCTATGCCGCCGTCTTTGAACGGGATGGCCAGTCCGGGCATGCCGCTCATCTCCTCTGCTATGGTGATGGCCTGCGGGTTGAGCTGATGTATGAGCTTGTTGGCCAGTGTGAGGTATGTTATGGCGTTGGTGTCCTCGCCGCCGTCGTAGTAGTCGTCGTAGCTTCCGAACGCCTGACCGAGACCGTGGCTGTAGTAGAGCATCGAGGTCACGCCGTCGAAGCGGAAGCCGTCGAAGTGATATTCCTCGAGCCAGTATTTGCAGTTGGAGAGGAGGAAATGGAGCACTTCGTTTTTGCCGTAGTCGAAGCAGAGAGAGTCCCAGGCCGGATGTTCGCGGCGTCCGTCTCCGTAGAAGTAGAGGTCGTAGCTGCCGTCGAGGCGTCCGAGGCCTTCAACTTCATTTTTCACGGCATGGCTGTGGACGATGTCCATGATGACGGCGATGCCGAGCGAGTGAGCGCGGTCGATGAGTGATTTGAGCTCCTCGGGTGTGCCGAAGCGGCTCGACGGAGCGAAGAAGCTTGACACATGGTAGCCGAACGATCCGTAGTAGGGGTGTTCCTGTATGGCCATGATCTGTATGGCGTTGTAGCCGTCGGCAGCAATGCGTGGCAGCACGAGGTCGCGGAATTCGGTGTATGTGCCCACGCCTTCACGCTCCTGCGCCATGCCTATGTGGCATTCGTAGATCATAAGGGGCTTTGTGTCGGGCTTGAATGCTGCTGTGGACCAGTTGTAAGGTGCCGGATCCCACACCTGAGCGGAGAAGAGGGCGGTTTTTTCGTCCTGTACCACTCTGGTGGCATAGGCCGGTATGCGCTCTCCTTCGCCTCCGGGCCATCGTACGATCATCTTGTAAAACTGGCCGTGGCGCAAAGCATCAGCCGGCAATGTCAGCTCCCACACGCCGCTATTATCGGCGGTGCGGTGCAGTTCATAGCGTGCCATGCTTTTCCAGTCGGAGAAGTCGCCTATGAGATTTATCGATGTTGCGTTGGGCGCCCATTCACGGAATACCCATCCGCCGTCGGCAGTGCGGTGCAGTCCGAAGTAATTGTGTGCGTTGGCAAACTCATCAAGCGAGCCGGATCCTCCGGTGAGTTCGGCTTCCTTCCGCACCGCATCCTGATGTCGGCCTTCGATGGCTTCGGCATACGGTTCGAGCCAGGGGTCGTTTTTTATAAGATTGAGTTTGCTCACGCGCTTGCGTGCAGATTTTGATTCGGACTTCTTTCGGGGAGTGGAGGATGTTTTTGCCATGGCGGTTATGGTATAAGGATTTGAATTCAGATTAATGTAACCACAAACTTACGTAAAATACCTTAACCGACCCAATTGTTTTGACGAAAAAACATGGGTCAACGCCAAAAAAGCGCTTCAATTGTTGCGGAAACAGAAAACTATCCGTAACTTTGTCCCATCAAAACGCCCGGATGGCGGAATCGGTAGACGCGCCGGTCTCAAACACCGGTGGGGCGACCCATCCCGGTTCGATCCCGGGTCCGGGTACTGAATGGAGGATTCTCACTGCGAGAGTCCTCTTTTCTTTTTCTTGCACCACGTAACTCGCTTGTCTGCTTATAGATATGTTCAAGCGCTTTGTTGCAATAATTGGTTCTATTTTTAAATTCAGACACATTGTGGATATCTCAAAAAATTGAGATAACGGAATTCTTATTTCAATTTTGTGTTAAAATTTGAGATAAGAAAATTTTTATTGTAATTTTGCGTAAAACTTACAAATATGATAAATATCGAGACGTTCAATGCTGGACATTATGAGGATGGATATGGCTATAAGTACTTTGTGCCAAACCATATCAATCAAGAATGGACATGGAATAATCCTACAATCAGTCATTTATTAGAAAAGGCAGCATTGAAATTAGGAGAACTTAATTCATTTTCCAAACTAGTTCCTAATATAGATTTGTTCATACAGTTGCATGTAACGAAAGAAGCTGTTGTTTCAAGCCGCATTGAGGGCACTCAAACAAGAATGGATGAAGCATTACTTCCTGAAACTGAAATACAATTAGAAAGAAGAGATGACTGGAAAGAAGTTCAAAACTATATTAAAGCAATAAATGAAGCGATTAAAAGCTTAGAGACTCTACCCATTTCGAGCAGATTAATTCGTAATACTCATAAGTTGTTATTAGATAGTGTTCGAGGTGAGCACAAACTCCCGGGAGAATTCCGATCGAGTCAAAATTGGATAGGTGGTAAGTCTCTTGCTGATGCCAAGTTTATACCCCCAACCCATCAACTTGTTGGGGAGCTTATGGGAGATCTTGAAAAATTTCTTAACAATGATCAGGTTCATCTTCCATCTCTATTGAAAATAGCCATAGCCCATTATCAATTTGAGACGATACACCCATTTTTGGATGGTAACGGACGTATCGGCCGCTTGTTGATTACATTGTTTCTTGTCAAGGAAAATGTTTTGGATATGCCATTGCTATATCTTTCCACATTTTTTGAAAATCCTAAAGATCTTTATTACGATAATCTTTCTTCTATTCGTACAAAGAATGATATGACGCAATGGATAAAATACTTTCTTGTTGGCATAGAACAGACTGCAACTAAAGCCGTTGAAACATTAACTTCAATATTGCGATTTAAGAGCGAGGCAGAGGCTTTAATACGCTCTTCATACCGTAGTCGCTCGACAAAGGCTATTATATTACTTCATGAGCTCATGAAAAATCCTTATATAACTATTGATGATGCAGCTAAAATCTGTAATACAACATACAATTCAGCGAATACGCTTGTCAAGATGATGACTAAAGATAATTTATTGTCAGAAGTTACAGGTCAAAGCCGAAACAGATTATATGTTTGCAAATCTTATCTATCGTTATTCGACTAATAGGTTAATCATTAATTCTGCAAAATATCGGTTCGCTTGGGTTTGGTGTCCAATGACGCATTTCCCACAATCGGTCGAGGTCGGCCAAGATTGGTTCTAATACGGCATGGTTGGGGGTACACATAATGGCGAGTACTAAAAGTGTACTATTGGCGAAAATCGAGCCATTTAGAACAAACGATTTTAGGATTTTCTCTTTCCGATTATGAAGAAACTCGATGGCGGGATTTTTTATCTGCGCATAAAATGTGGTTGCAATAACGGGCGGCCATATTTTTTTTATTTTGGTATTATATAACTTTTTAGTAAATTTGAAACGCATATCGCACGCTGAGGCCCGATATGGGTTTAAGTGGGTGGGATGCAGACATAATGAAAAGCGTTTACCGGCGCTATTTCTTGACTACTTGAAATCTGACAGTTTCTTTTATCTTGGTCAAGGATGTAGCAACAGTAGATGCCTTGTGGATATGTATATTCGTGCCTACGGCTTAACAACTTTCGTGAGAAAGTCATGAACCGTGTGCGCTTGTTACATATTTGCGTGAGGCCTCTCGTTGCTCGTTCTACCAAGATGGGCAATGTCAGAGCCTCAAGTAGTGGGATGAGCAACAGTACAGACTCTCACGCTTTTTTTATTAACCGTGAAGCCAAAGAGGTGAGTCCGGCGGCAATGGAAACATGCTATGAAACAACATCTCTTTGCACTGGCACTTTTTGCCTCGCTTGGGGTATCTGCACAAAACTCTGTGCAAAAAAGCATGCTCGACACTTTTGTTAAGTATGCATCTATCGAGAGTCAGTCGAGCTACGACAGTATCTGCACACAAGGACAACACAACATGGCATTGGCCTTAATGGCTGATGTTGAAGATGCAATTGCCGGATCAAAGGCATCCGGCGTGAAGGTTCATCTCTCCGATGCAAATTATCTTTACGTTACTGTACCGGCCAATGTCAAAAACGCTTGCCCGACATTGGGAATCAGCTGTCACCTTGATGTTACGCCCGAAGCTCCCGGCGGCAATATTGTTCCCATAGTTGACAATCGCGATGGCCACACGATAGTGCGCACCGACGGTTCAACACTCCTTGGGGCCGACGACAAGTGCGGCTGTACCATAGCCATGCAGCTTATACGCACCTTGCTCTCAGATAAGAAACTGAAGCATGGCAAGGTCATGTTTGCCTTCTGCCCCAACGAGGACGTGGGTCGAGCTGCTGATGCCATCGACCCAACAATCTTTGCACCGGACATCCTCTTCGATCTTGATGGCGAAGGCGGCAACGAAATCACTGACTGCAATTTCACCGCACGCGGTTTCAATGTGCGTTTCGTAGGCAAGGATGCTCACGCCGGCAATGCCAAGGCACAAGGATTCGGCGACGCTGTGGCCGCTGCCGCTACTTTCGTAGCCTACTTCCCCGTGGAATACCGTCCTGAAAACACCGAAGCCAAGCAGGGCTATATCCACCCATGGAGTTTCGAGCAAAAGCCCAAGCAGATGGACGTGACGGTTCAGACTCGCGTGCGTTATTTCGACAAAGCCGAGGGCGAACTGTTTGACCGACTTCTTAACGAAGCGCTTGCCGAGGTGTCGAAGAAATTCCCGAATGTGCGCTATGAAGTGGTCTACGACGGCCTCCAATATGAAAATGTTGCATACACGCTCTATCCCGGCATTAAGGAGATGGTTTCTTCCACAGCCGACAAAATGGGCAAGGAGATAGTATTCGTGCCTGAGCGCGGAGGCACCACCGCTTCCATGATGGCCGCCAAGGGCATGAACGGAGGAATGTGTGTATTTTCCGGCCAACACGACGTTCACTCAGTTCGCGAATACGCCGACCTCCAGGAAATGGAAGAATGCTACCGCCTCATCCTCGAAATCATCAAACAAGTTTCCACCCTGAAATAACTCTCTAAATATGAAGCTGCGAAATTTGGTTACTTTATTTATTTGCTTGCAATGTATATATTCTTTTGCAGAAATTCATTCTTCTGACTGGGAAAAATTCGATGGCAAGTGGGAAAATGATAGCATTGCCGAATCTTCATTTTTTTCTATCGAAATTGAAAAAGGAGATCGTGGAGAAGTTCTGATGGAGTTCTTTTTTCAACATGATAAGGAAAACTTCCATTATTACCCGGTATTCGCACCATTACATGAAGAAGGTGGTGAATGTACTGATATTTTATGGGGCGGTCCGACTTTATTAACCCATAAAGATCTTGATGAAGATGGAAGTTTCTCAATTTTTAATGTATATAAAAAAAGTGAAGAATGGTCATACGTGGTTCAACAAATCAGATCAAACAGCAATGGCGTAATTCTGTTTGAAGTTGAAACTCATGCTTTTCCATTAACTGATGATTATTCCATGAAAGCAAAAGTCGAACATGAACTTGGATTATTGACAGCCACAGCTGAGTATTGTATTTATCGGTTCGCTTACGCAGTAATACCTAAATCTCATAATCAGATGGAGTTATTATGTTTGGGGCAATGCAAATACTATTACGGAACCGACCAAAATGGAAATTATGGTTTTGTTGGTGGTTTGTTTGACTCCGGCAAAAACCTTTATGGACGCAATAGGATAAAGTTAAACCGCTAATTACTGAGGTTTTGCCTGCAACAATGTAATATTCGACACAGTATTGTGCTTAAAATTAGATAAATACAAAAGATTTGGATTAAGCCGAATTTCATTATGATCCGTATATTATTATTCCTTTTGCTGACAACTCTTTCTGTCGGTAGCGGTCAGGCACAAGTGTTGCCCCGTGGCGCTAAAACTTTACGTTCGGTTTCTAACACGGCATCTTCAGGTGGGAAATTAATGCGTAACATTCAGCGCCAGTCGCGCCGGACAGAGCAGGCTGCTCGCGGCTCTGCGGCGGCGAACCGCGTAAAGTTAAACCCCTCGGGTATACGCATTGTGTCTGTATCCAATCTTGACAACGACGACCAAAAACGGAAGAATAGAGGAGGCTCCCATGTCCGTCCTATAACTTCAAAGTTTATTCACGTTAAACCGTTGCCAAAAATCAAGACTCTTTCGGAGTACGAGGATGAGCGTATCGCTGCTAAATATGACTCAATAAAAGTGCTTGTAAGCAAGGGCATTTACTTTGAGTGGCCTTATAATCTCTTTAAAATTGCCGACTACGCCATGCGTCACGATGATGAGCAATTTGCCATCGACTGTATTGAGCAAGTGCATGTCGACCGGATGACTCCCAAATACTTAGAGATTATATGCCGTCGCTATCCGGCTTTGCATGTCTTCATGCCCGAGATTTCAAGAACTGTTGCCGTGTCTGCGTATTGCAAAATGCTGGACGCAAAATTGAAAGGCATTGATTGCGACTCCGTTCGTGTGCAGAACGGCGACACATTGCTGATTGTCACCGATCAATTCAATCCTTCGTTGAATCCACTGGTTGTGCTCAGCTGCTTCTACGACCCTTCAAAAGAGGTGATGCGATATAAGGAGGCTGCCGATTCGGTGATAGCCACCTACGATCAATGGAGCGATGCGTTCAAAGACACCTTCGCGCGAGATTTCATGGCTACACTATTCGATAATGACGAATCCCTCGTTGCCCTCGACTATTTCGGAAAAGCTCCCCTCAATGAGTTTCCGTGCAATCAGGCCGATTTCGCCCTTGATATGGCCACCTGCGCTGTCGCCATACAAAACGACTCTCTGTTTACTCATTATTACGGACATGCGTTCAAACTCGATTCCGTCGCCGCAGGAAACTATTGGACACGGTTATATAATGGTGTTGAGGAACGATACGCAGCGAATCCATCGCAAACCGAGTTGGCTGACTGGCTGATTGAAAATCACAATACTCCGGCCGACTATGCCCTTTACCTTGCGGGATTGCTGATAGAACAATATTGGCCTGATACAGAATTTTCATGGGAGTGGAAGACGATAGCCGACTACACACCTGAGCGAGCCACCATCCGTAAAGCAATTCTGCATATCCTTAATAAAGGGGAAAGTGTCGACGAGGGGTGTGGCAATTCGAACAGCGTGTCATATATCTCATACTTAAAGGCAGAACTGCTGATGGCTAATCCGTTAATGGTACCCGTTGCTTTATCGTTGCTGGACAACGTTGCCTCTACTTCTAATCCCGACCTGCGATGCCGCGCCATTCTCGGTCAAGCCTACATCGCCGGCCACGGCCTTGACCACCCCAAAGAGGCTCTGAAAATTCTTAAAAAGAACATTAAACAGCTTGATGACACGTCAGTAACCGCCGAAGTACGCGAAATGTGGTACGACTACATGGCCGCCATCTATACCGCTCTGGGCAAAACCAAAGACGCAAACAAATACCTCAAACTCAAAGAAACAACAAATGACTAAGATGAGAAAGCTATTTTTACTAATCACCGCGCTGATTGTGTCCTCTATAGCTATTTATGCACAAACTACCCCCTCGAACGCAGATGCTAAAAGGGCTTGGGACATAGCGCAAATGTACATAGAAGAAGAGTCGCCTGAATTGGCTATAACAGAACTTAAAAAAGTGGTTTACCACGAAAACTTTGCTCCTGCCTATATCAAGCTTGTGGAATTATGCTATAAGATAGGTGACGTAAGCCACGTAGATATGGCAGAAGAATATTCCAGAGGTTTTATTTCTCTGTGGCCTGATCGTGAGGATGAAATCAATGACATCATCGCTATGGGGGAAGCGCGGGGGAAGCTGCGTAAAAAGAAATTCTATGAGTCTTTAATCGGAGACTGGCATCTTCCAAACTTCACAATGGGGGAAGATTATGTCTGTTTTAAGGTTCGCAGAAGCGAAAACACAAATGTATATCCAATCGTACCCAAACAAATGTATGATTCAGATTGGGTAACAGAATGGCAGGATGGGAAGTTCATGCAATGGGAGGGTGATAACGGCGTATATCTCTACGAGGCCCAATATGCTACGTATGACGGCTATCGCG
This sequence comes from uncultured Muribaculaceae bacterium, assembly GCA_910578305.1. Lineage (GTDB taxonomy): Bacteria > Bacteroidota > Bacteroidia > Bacteroidales > Muribaculaceae > Paramuribaculum. The sequence continues at coordinate 3,454 of CAJTQH010000033.1, read as the reverse complement.
TAAAAAACACGGCATCAGACGGAGAAATTTCTTGGCATTACGTTTACTTGTATATCCCATTTGACCAACCCTCGATATCAGAAGGAAAGATTAAAGCTACGATGAGTACCAAAATAAGTGCAGGCAATAATAAATCATGGAAAACAGATCCGAGAGAATTTGAATTAGTTAAAGATTAACCTTTAATAAACGATGAAAAGAAAAAGTTTCATATTGTGCTTAATGCTATTTGCTTGCACGTTAGTTGCAAGCGCAGAAAAATGGAAACTCCAATGGCCTACGTATAGCAATGAGCTTAAGAAACAGGCTACGCTCGATAATGAAAGTGCCTACGTAGACCTTGCCATTTGCTATGGCTACGGCCTTGGAGTGAAACAAGACGTCAAGAAGTGCGAAAAGATGTTTACCGATATGGGTCTTGATTTTAAGGCATACCATGCAGAGGATTGTGCCTTGATATGGCCATACGCATCTTTTTGGTACGGCGTATTTTTGTGCGACCATGCAAACGAATATACTGCAAAACAGCTCAAATGGCTCGAGTGGAGCGACCGTGCACAAAAGGAGATTCCGGCAGATAGTGAAACAATCCGTTGGAGAGGACTTCGATACATATTTGCAGCAGCTGAAAATGGAATGCTTTTTGACGCCATGATGTTTGCGGCACGCACTGAGCGTAACAACCATGATGAATCTCATTACAATAGGGATACTATGCGGGGCAAAGGCTGGAATGAAAATGTGCCTTATGCATCCAATTTCGGCTATTACAAGGAATCAATGAAATTCTATCAGAAAGCTTGCGAAGAAGGCAATGTCGACGCCATGCTCGAATTTGCACATTATCTTATAGATATGGTTGAAATGAGTAAAGGCCGATTTGAGGACAACCAGGACGAGCTCGCGGTTTACTGGACTAAAACAGCTGCTGAAATGGGAAGCCCGGAAGCTCAATGGATTTATGGAAACTTATATCGTATCGGTTGGTGGTCTCGGGTTCCGAAAGATATGGACAAGGCCATCGAATGGTATAAAAAATCCGCCGACAACGGCTATGCTCCCGCTATGGGTTTTGCCGGTAAATATATATTGACGTCCTCTGCTCCCGACAAGGAGACACTTGCCTTGAAGTACCTGCAAATGGGCGTGGAAAATAAAGACGGTGGCGCGGCTTGCGAATTAGGAAAATATTATAAAAACACCAATCCGGAATTGGCACTCCAAAATTTTCAGCTCGCCGGCCAAATGAACCATCCCGAAGGTCTGTATGAGTTAGGTAATGCTCTTTATAACGGACTTGGAACGACTCCCGACCTGAAGGCAGCCGCACAGGCATACGAAACATGCGCGAATCTTGGCCTGAATAATAAATTCGTTGGTCTGTGTGCTTTGAAAATTGCCGATATGTATGAAAACGGTACAGGTGTCTTCATGAATAAAGACAAGGCGGCAAGATATCGGAGAATAGCCGAAAGGTATAAACTTAAATAACTTTCATCTAACAAATATATAAAGCTATGAAGAAAAAACTTTTTAGAGGGTTAATAGCCCTCGCAATCGTGATTGGCGGCGGAGTCGCCATCACTATGACATCTAACGATGTTCACGCCTGTAATAACTGTAAAGTCAAGGGCAAAGAAAAATCGGAGCGTGTATGTGGTTTATGCAAGAAAAAAGGCATGTCGAAAACCGGCTCTGAATTTAAGAACGGTTACTGGCATGTTAACTACAAGTGCGACCACTGCGACCATACTACTGTGTATAAGACCAAGAATATGAACGAAATATGAGATGCAAACTCATAAGAGGGTTACTTGCCCTCGCAATCGTGATTGGCGGTGGAGCCGCCATCACTATGACATCTAACGATGTTTACGCCTGCACTAAGTGTGAAACCAAACCATCGGCTCGCAAGTGCGGTGAATGCGGTTCATCACGTTTGTTTGCCGGAGAGTGTTGGATAGCATCTAATGGCAAGGTTCGCACCCCCTGGACTTGTCAGGAATGCAAACATTCATTTACCACGGAACTTCGTAAAGGCAAAGAGGTGGTTCTTACTGAAAAAGAACTCGAAAAAGACTAATTGAATTTAACCAATTCGGGTTGCTATTACACTAAATCTCGTTATGGCTGTGCGTCGGTAGAGAAATCATATTGCCGGGTGTACCTTAATTTCAGCGGTGACGAGATGGTTGCATGCTTTAAATTCAGAAGCGAGTATCTTAAAAACGGGAGTCCGATGTTCTACCAGGAATCTAACAAAGGGCGTGCGGCATCATATTCCAGATGGTGAGTAATTACTTTCTCAGCATCTGTTTCCTAATCGAAGTATAGTAAGGGCGACTACGTGCTCTCGTACTCTGCCGTCGCCGCCAACGACATCGTTATCAATCGCAAGAGCTGCCGTACATTACAATGAAAAAAACAATCAGCCATTTAGCATTTGTGCTAAGTGGCTGATTGGTTTTGTCGAATAATGGAATCCGTCCACGATTTCTGCAAAGATGTTGCTTTTCGGGCGATGTGTCATGTGGAGGATGTGAATTTTTGGCACCGGTGCGTATAACGCTTTAATCCCCCATGCTGCTGATGCAGATGGGGGTGTATGGTGTGGCTGCGCTGTGCGCGAAGCGTGTATCCGAGGTGTTATTCGCCTTCGGCGGGAGCTTCGGGAGCTGCTACGGGTGCCTGCTCGGCAGCGGCAGCGGCGCCGTCAAACTGAGTGCCTGCAACGGCTTCCTGCTGAACGGGAGCGGTTACTTTGGGGCGACGGATGGCATCGGGCGAGATCCAGGCGCAGAGTATTGCGAAGAATGCGATGGCACCGGCCAGTGACCAGGTCACTTTTTCAATGAAGTTGTTGGTGCGGCGTACGCCCATGATCTGGTTTGAGCCTGCAAATGAAGACGAAAGGCCTCCGCCTTTTGATTTCTGAATGAGCACGACTCCGATGAGGAGAATGGCTGCGAGGATAGTAAGTGCGATTAGTGTAACGTACATTGTATCGTGTAGTTATAAAAATTACTGATGTTTTTTTGCTTCTTGCGAATGACTTTGCAGATACATAAGTTTCTGCAAGAAACGCAATTGGTCTGCAAAGTAAATACTTTTTTTCGGAAAATTCAAACTTAAGCGGCTGATAATTTCATATGCTTTGTCAAAACGTTTCTGTCGGATGTATATTTTGGCGAGGCTTTCGCTTAACGGGGCGTCGGGAGCGGTCTTGACATGAGTTGTCGTCAGATCGGTCATGGCCGGTTCAGGGGAGCTGTGGCCGGTTGCGTTGTCCTGACTGGCAAGGAATGCTTCGAGCATGGCGTCTTGTTCGCTGAGCGGGGCGTCGTTGTCGGCTGTTTCGTTTTCGTCGACGAGAGTCTGCGCGTAGTCGGCGGGTACGGGGTTGAATATCAGACGTTCGAGAAGTTGCTGCTCGTGCAGGTCGGCTGCTCCGGGC
>CAJTQH010000032.1:9048-22862 GCA_910578305.1 uncultured Muribaculaceae bacterium | reverse complement strand
ACATCAGAAAACTACAAGAGCAGTGTTACGTTCTTTCGTTTGCGCTGCAAAGTTAAGGCATAATTTTTATTTACGCAATAGTTTTGTGTTATTATTCGAGTACAATTGGAGCGAAAAATTCCGGGCGATGGAAATCGGGCTCAGGAGTGTCAATAGGAGCCCAGCTGAGGAAGTGGGGAGTCGCAGTGTGGTCGGCGCATTTGTAGAAGTTGCCGAGCATTTCTATAGGCTTGCCTTCGTATTCAAGACCGATAAGATCGAGCGGTATGGCTACCAGCAGATTCCATGTGAACATTCCTTCAAGTTCCTGAAACGGGCGGGTTCCGCACGACGGATAGCGTTTCACTCGGTCAAGTTGTTCGTCAGTGAGGGGTGTGCCGGTATGTCGGTCCATGCGACATGCCGCATGGATGGTGCCTATGCAATTGAATTCGAAGTTATAATATGGTGTGCGTCCGATTGGCGATACAAAAAACTCCACACAAGAGTCCTGATGCACCGATGAGTTGTTTTCATAGTTTACCGCACGCAGATAATTGCATCGAACCATGAAATCGACATATATATACTTTCCGGAATGGGCTATACTGATAACTGTGAGCGGACGGTAGGGGTATTGGTCTTTCCAATTGAGGCGTTCGATGGTGCGGCGAGTGCCGAGTTCGTCGAGCTGTTTGATGATTTCTTCTTGCGACAGATTGTCAAGCTCCGGCATGTATGGCACGGATAGAGATGGTGTTGTTTCAGGCATGTTCCAAGATATTTATAATTCCGTGAATTAAGCCCATGAGAGCCATGATAAGCAGTATTGACGCTATTATGCGGTTGATTAGCCACATGGATCTTACATTGAAGTGGCTGCGGACTTTGTTGACAAAATATGTGATCATAAACCACCATCCGAGCGCACCGGCAGCGATGCTTATATAGCCCAGGATATAATGGTAATACTGATAGCGCGGATCCATGAAGTTGAATCGGGCAAACAGTCCTATTATGAAAAATAGTATAAGCGGATTGGAAAAAGTGAACAGAAAACCGGTTCCGAAGTCGCGCCAATAGGTATTGGGGCACTCCATTGGCGGACGCAAAGCTCGTGAGGGATTGGATCTGAACAGATATATGCCGTAGAAAATAAGTAGCATGGAGCCTATGGTCTGCAAAATGTCCTGATTGGCTTCGATGAAGTCAGTGACAAACGACAGTCCCATACAGGTGAGCAGACAGTAGAATAAGTCGCTGATTGAAGCTCCTACTCCGGTAAACAACGCCGATGTGCGTCCCTTGTTGAGTGTGCGCTGGATTACAAGCATGCCTATAGGTCCCATCGGGGCAGAAATGAATACTCCGATGAAAAAACCAGAAAATATTATATAGAGCAAACTTTGCATTGGTGCACAAATTTAGTAAATGCTTTCGTGTGATGCAAATTATTTTTGTTGTATCGGAATCCGATGTGCTGAGTTATAAAAATGATGGATGGTGACGGCGAGATGCATCTATGCGCAGTAAAATGAAGAGCAGTATGGTGAAACTCCACAATGAGGAGCCGCCATAGCTGAAAAATGGCAGCGGGATGCCTATCACGGGACAAAGTCCGAGCACCATGCCGATGTTGATGGCCAGATGGAATATGAGGAATGAGGCAACACAGTAGCCGTATACTCTGCCGAATGTCGACGGCTGACGTTCGGCTATGTGTATGATGCGCAGTATGAGAGCGAGAAATACTACCAGCACGGCTGTCGAGCCTATGAATCCTTGTTCTTCTCCTATGGTGCAGTAGATGAAGTCGGTGTGTTGTTCGGGGACGTATTTCAGTTTTGTCTGTGTGCCATTGAGATGGCCTTTGCCGGTAATACCTCCGGAGCCGATGGCTATCTTGGCTTGATTTACGTTGTATCCGGCACCGAGCAGATCTTCCTCTATGCCAAGTGTCACGCGTATTCTTTGCTGCTGATGTGGCTGCAATACGGAGTTGAAGGCATAATTGACCGAAAACAGAAACGCTACCGAAAGAATTGCAGCCAGAGCCGTGACGGTAAATTTCTTAAGTTTTGTTTTAATGGCCAGTAGCAGGCAATAGACACAGGCCGCGATTATGACCGAGAGAAAATAGATCAATCCGGGAATCTCGAGACCAAGCTCGTTTAAAGCGGCTGTGATACATCCGGTGCCGACAAACCATATCAGAACGTTGCGCGCCACATCGAGGCGTTTGCAATAAAATATGAGCATACACACCATAAGCGCCATGATAAGAACCATGACCATGGCTTCGCCTATCGGCATGCCTATGAACGGTGTGCCTGTAAATTTCACAGCCACGACAAAAAACAATACTGCGCAGAATGCGCCAAGAAGCACCAGTCCGCTCATCCCTTCTCGGTAAAGAACGAAAAACAGAGATAGATAGGCCAGTGCCGATCCGGTCTCTCTCTGAGCAAGAATCAGAAGTATAGGCACAAATATTAAGGCAAGTGCGCGAGTGTAGCTTTTGCGGGTGTTGAGTTTGAAATTATACCCACTGAATAGTTTGGCCAGTGCGAGTGCGGTGGCGAATTTGCCAAATTCGGCGGGCTGGAAACTTACCGGACCGAACACAAGCCATGAATGAGAGCCTTTGATGTCAGGAGCCACAAATATGGTGATGAACATGACTACAAGCAATCCGGCATAGACTGGATAGGCATATGATTCGTATACCCGGGAGTCGAATATTAGCAATATGGCAGCGAGAAAAAGCGATAGTCCGATCCATCGTATCTGTTTGCCGGAAAACTCGTTGAAATCAAGTATGTTTGCGTTGTCGAAATTGTAGCATGCGGCATAGATGCTGAAAACTCCTGCTATGACAAGCACGAGATACAGGGCCACTGTGGTCCAGTCTATATAGCGCATTACCGAGCGCTCAGTGTTTCTTGACTCCACTGTTGATTATAGTGTTAGAGTTTAACATTCGTTCTTCGAGATACTTTCTGTTGTCGGCAATGTGCCCGGTGAGATATTTTTCCATGACAAGACTACCGATGGGAACACCGAATGTGGCACCGAATCCGGCGTTTTCAACGTATACACAGATGGCAATTTTGGGATCGTGATATGGGGCGAAACCCAGAAACACCGAATGGTCGCGGCCATGTGGATTCTGTGCGGTGCCGGTCTTGCCGCATACTTCTATATCTGGTAGATTGGCTATGCGGCATGTGCCTCCGACCACAGCCATGCGCATGCCTTCGGCGACTGATTCAAAGTGTTGACGGTCGATATTTGGCATGCGACGCTGTGTATATTGATCCTGCAACAGAGTATCCTGTACCTCTTTTACCACATGCGGAGTGATGTACCATCCGCGGTTGGCTATGGTGGCTCCGAGATTTGCTATCTGCAACGGGGTTGCCATGACTTCGCCCTGGCCGATAGATACGGATATTATAGAGTTGGCGCTCCAGCGGTCTTCGCCATATACTTTGTTGTAAAATTCGGCGTTAGGGATAAATCCACGGCTTTCTCCCGGTATATCTATGCCGAGTTTGTATCCATAGCCAAGTTCTACGAGATAGTTCTTCCATATTTCAAACGCTTTGGCCGGAGTGCCGTATTTGCTTCTACGGTCGATCATGGATTTGAATCCCCAGCAGAAAAACGCATTGCAAGAGGTGCGAAGAGCTGGCTGGAGATTTATAGGAGATCCATGAGGGTGGCATCCGACGCGCAATCCGCCGTTGACATATCCGCGATTGCATGAATATGTGGTGCTGAGATTTATGATGCCCTCCTGTAGGAATATCAGTCCTTGACTGGGCTTGAATGTCGAGCCGGGAGGGTAGGCGCCCTGTATCGAACGGTCGAGCAGAGGCTTTTGCGGATCCTTGCGCAACATACTGTAGTTTTCGCCACGTTTTCGGCCCACGAGGAGCGATGGCGAATATGATGGACTCGTTACCATGGCCAGAATCTCGCCGGTAGCCGGTTCGATGGCCACAATCGCACCGATTTTGTTGCACATCAGAGATTCGGCATATTGCTGTAATTCGATGTCAAGACTCAGGCGTATGTTCTTGCCTGATATGGCTTTTTTATCTTCGGCTCCGTCGTGGTATCGACCTTGAATCTGTCCGTGAGCATCTCGAATGAGTATTTCCTCGCCTTTTTCGCCGCGCAGAAAGCGCTCATAGCTGCGCTCCACACCGAGGTCTCCGGTGTAGTCGCCGCGCGAATAGTAGCTGTCGCGCTCCATGTCGGCCGGAGATACCTCGCGTATATTTCCAAGCACATTGGCGGCACAGTCATAATTGTATTCACGCAATATGCGTTTTTGAATGTAGAATCCTGGAAAACGATACAGCTTTTCCTGAAGACGTCCATAGTCCTCGGCGGTGAGATGCGTCAGAAGAGTCTGTGGTGTGTAGGTGGAGAATCCGGGATTGGAACGACGGTCGCGCATGTCCACCAGTCGCTTGCGCAGCTGCTCGGGCGTGATGTCGAGTGTGTTGCAGAAATCAATTGTGTCAAACTCCTTTACATCTCGCGGTATCATCATCACGTCGTAGGCCGGGCGGTTGTATACCACCACATTATTGTTGCGGTCGTATATAATGCCTCGTGACGGGTATATGGCCTTACGCAGAAACGCATTTGTGTCAGCATCTGCCTTATAGCTGCTGTCGAGTACTTGCAGGTTGAAAAGGCGGAATATGTAGATGAGCACTATGACAGTTATGAATCCTCCGATCACATATTGCCGTTTGCTTAATTTATAATCCTTTCTCACGCTTGCGGGATATTAGGCTGTCGATGCCGACGATTAATATTGTGGTGAGCAGAGTGCTTGCTCCGATGGTGAGCAGCAGACGTCCTATGCCGAATAGAGAGAATGCTTCAATAAGAAATATCAATATGCAGAAAAGCAAAGACATGCTCAGGGCGTATTTGGCATAGGTGAAAAATCCAAGGGATCTTATCGAAGGATACGGATCGGTGAGTTCGTCATCGCGTGCGACGTATAAACGCAATACCGGTCTGCGCAGAGCCATGAGCAGAGTGCAGGCGAGGGCATTCATACCCGGGGTGTCGGAAAAGATGTCGATTATTAGGCCTATTGCAAAGCCTATTGTAAACAGCCAGTCTTTAGACATTGTGAGCGGCAGACGCAGCAATACGTAGAGAAACACAAACGGCACGGCCACCCCCCAGAGGCAGATGTTGTTGAATACTACAGCCTGGGCCAATATGAGCAGTATTGCCGATAATATCAATGAAAGCGCTGTTTTATTCATGAGTCATGATTGCGTACTAAAATTGCTTGTTTTTTTCATCCGGATCTGATTCCACGGATTTGAGTTCGTCAGACATGTTGTCGATCACCACACGTACTGTGCTAAGGCGGGAGAAGTCAGTGAAAAGTCTCACACGCAAGGTGTAGAAATTGTCATCATGATCGCGCATTTCCGATGCTATGACTCCTACCGGCACTCCTTCGGGGAAGGAGGATGAATATCCGCTTGTGATCACCGTGTCGCCAACCGCGAATGTGGAGTGTCGCGGCAGCTCTTCAAGTAAAGCTTCCGAGTAGTCTTTCCCATCCCATACGAGCGATCCTACCTGTTCTGTACCTTTCACCTTACATGAAATGCGCAGATAATCGTTTAGTAGAGATATTACTCTTGCCGAATGAGGGCCTACCACATTTACTTTTCCCACTATACCGTTCTGATCCACGACCCCCATTTCTGGCTTGATGCCGTCGAGTTCGCCCCTGTCGATGGTAATGTAGTTGTGCGGACGGTGTATGCTGTTGTTTATCACGTGGGCTATTATGAAGTCGTAGCGTTGCAGAGCGGAGTCAACCGGTACTTTTGCCGCATATTCAAGCTCTTCATACTGGCGCAGGCGAGTGCGGGTGGCCAGCAGTTCGCGTTCAAGTTCGGCATTTCGGTGCTGAAGGTCTTCGTTAATGTCGTGTAGGTTGAAATAAGATGTGACATTGTTGGCCGACCGGTATACGGACGCACTCACGGCATTGGCCGATGTGAGATACACCGAGCGTTGGTACGGATTGCCGCTGAATAGTATAATGCTACTTATGGTGACATATATGCAGAAAAGCATCCACGGTCGCCACTTGAGCAGAAAGTACAACAGGTTTTGCATCAGAAACTCTCTTAAATCATGATAAGTCGCCATCATTATTGCAGATGGCGACTCAGCATATGTGTTGGTGGGGATTGTGACTTTGTCTGAGCGGCAGTCACATCTCCTGGTTGTTTATCGGATGAGGAACGAGAACTTGTCGATATTTTTCAATGCCACACCTGTACCCTTTGCCACTGCGAGCAGTGGATCTTCGGCTATGTGGAACTGAATGCCGATCTTGTCTGTCAGACGCTTGTCGAGTCCTCGGAGCAGTGCGCCTCCACCGGCTAGATAGATACCGTTTTTCACAATATCGGCATAAAGTTCAGGCGGAGTCTGTTCGAGCGCTGCGAGTACGGCCGCTTCGATCTTCGAAATGGACTTTTCGATACAGTGAGAAATTTCCTGATACGACACAGGTACCTCCATAGGCAGTGCGGTCATCACGTTCGGGCCGTGTACTATATAGTCGGCAGGCGGGTTCTCAAGATCGGTCAGAGCCGATCCTACGCTGATCTTAATTTGTTCGGCAGTGCGTTCGCCCACGCGCACGTTGTGCACGCGTCGCATGTGTTCCTGAATGTCGCGAGTGAGGTCATCGCCGGCTATCTTTATACTCTGGTTCGATACTATGCCACCGAGCGAGATCACGGCAATTTCAGTTGTGCCGCCGCCTATATCCACTATCATGTTGCCTTCGGGTGCCACTACGTCGATACCGATGCCGAGTGCCGCTGCCATGGGTTCATAGAGCATGAACACATCGCGTCCGCCGGCATGTTCCGACGAGTCGCGCACTGCACGGATCTCCACTTCGGTGGAGCCTGAGGGAATGCCTATTACCATTCGCATCGAGGGGTTGAACCAGCGGTTTTTGGAGCTGGCCTTGCCTACGAGTCCGCGTATCATCATTTCAGCGGCGTTGAAGTCGGCTATCACGCCTTCGCGCAGAGGACGTATTGTGCGTATGTTCTCATTGCCTTTGCCCAGCATCTGTTGTGCGTCTTTTCCAACGGCAAGCAACTTGCCTGTACGCACCTCGATGGCAACGATCGAAGGTTCGTCAATGACTATCTTGTCATTGTGGATTATGATGGTATTGGCCGTTCCAAGGTCAATTGCAATCTCTTTAGTCAGTGAAAAGAGTCCCATATATATTATTAGGTGTTTTAAAAATGATTAGTGCTTGAAGTGGCGGATGCCGGTGGTGACCATGGCAATGTCATTGGCATTGCAGTAGTCCACGCTTTCCTTGTCGCGTATAGAGCCGCCGGGCTGTATCACTGCGGTGACACCTGCTTTGTGGGCTATTTCCACGCAGTCGGCAAACGGGAAGAATGCGTCTGATGCCATCACGGCGCCATTGAGGTCAAAGCCGAATGAATGGGCTTTTTCAATGGCCTGCTTGAGTGCGTCGACACGTGAAGTCTGTCCTACGCCGCTTGCAAGAAGCATTCCGTTTTTGGCGAGGACTATGGCGTTGCTCTTGCTGTGTTTCACCACTTTGTTGGCAAAGAGCATGTCGGTTACCTGTGTGGCGTCGGGAGCTGTGTTGGTCACAACGGTGAGGTCGGCCGGAGTCTCAACCTTGAGGTCGCGCTCCTGTACCAATGCACCGCAAAGTATCGAGCGGAATTGTACGGTAGTGTCGAGCTGACGGGTCTGCTTGAGCACAATGCGGTTTTTCTTCTGGAAAAGTACGGTAAGAGCGTCTTCGTCGTATTCAGGAGCTATGATGACTTCAAAGAATATTTTGTCTATTTCTTCGGCAGTAGCTTTGTCTATGGTTCGGTTTGCCACAAGAACTCCGCCGAATGCCGATACCGGGTCGCCGGCAAGAGCGTCTTTCCATGCCTGTAACATAGTGTCGCGTGAGGCGATGCCGCAGGCATTGTTGTGCTTGAGTATGGCGAATGTAGGTTCTGTGAATTCAGATATCAGCGACACGGCTGCATCGATGTCGAGCAGATTGTTGTATGATATTTCTTTGCCGTGAAGTTGGGTAAACATACTGTCGAAGTCGCCGAAGAAGTGTCCTTTCTGATGAGGATTTTCGCCGTAGCGCAGTGATTTGCTGTCGTCGAGTGCTACGCGGAGAGCCGATGGCTGTGTGCCGGTGAATTTGTCGAAGTAGTTGAATATTGAAGAATCGTATCCCGATGATACTTTGAACGCTTCCTTTGCAAAGAAGATACGGTCGGCAAGTGTCGACGACGCTCCGTTGCGGTCGAGCATTTCGGCCAGAGGTGCATATTGGGCTTTGGAGGCTACAATGACCACGTCTTTGTAGTTTTTCGCACCGGCACGTATAAGTGAGATGCCGCCTATGTCTATCTTCTCTATGATGTCCGCGTGGTCGGCTCCTGAAGCCACTGTGGCGTCAAAGGGATAAAGGTCGACAATCACGAGGTCGATTTCGGGAATTTCGTACTGAGCTATCTGTTCGCGGTCACCTTCGTTGTCACGACGGTTGAGTATGCCGCCAAACACTTTGGGGTGAAGAGTCTTGACGCGTCCTCCCAGAATTGATGGGTAGGAAGTGAGGTCTTCTACTGCGTCGCATGGATATCCGAGACTCTCTATAAATGATTTGGTGCCACCGGTCGACAGGAACTTTACTCCGCCGGTATGAAGCATTGATAATATGTTGTCAAGTCCATCTTTGTGGAAAACCGAGATGAGTGCGGTTTTAATCTGTTTGCAGTCAGACATTTGAGTGAAGTGTTTTGAAGTTTCTGTTTTTGATGTGCAAAGTTATCAAATTTTGACCACATCTGAAAGTGTATACATCATAAAAATTAAAATATTGTCTGTGATTGTATCCGGTGTGTGTGCGGGCGACAAACGGATTAGTAATCAGCGGTCTTTTAGGTCCCTCTGAATGTCGAACTAAAGAGAGTGGGAATATGTTGAATTATATGATCCGGCTCATATGCGCCGGTAGATATAAATCAATAATATAATTAGAAGCGATATGAAGAAAATAGGCATTTTTTATGGCTCCACCACGGGCAATACCGAAGAGGTGGCTATGATGATTGGCAAACGATTAGGTGTGGATATGTCGGATATTCATGATGTTGCAGATACCGCTCCGTCGGCGGTTGGCGATTATGATGTGATGTTGTTCGGATGCAGTACTTGGGGCGACGGAGACATGCAAGATGGCATGCACGACTTCCTTGATGGAGTAATGGCTCTGGATCTTGCCGGTAAAAAGTCGGCGGTGTTTGGATGTGGTGATGAGACCATGGCTGAAACATTCTGCAATGGTGTGGGCGAGATGTATCGAATGCTTAAAAACACAGGTGTGGAAATGATTGGCGGTGATTTCGATACTGACGGGTATAAGTATGATCATACCGATGCTGATGTTAATGGTAGGATTGTGGGGCTGCTGATCGATAATATGAATCATCCCGATCTTACCGCCGGTAAGGTTGATGATTGGTGCCACTCTCTTGAATCCGTAATGTGATGCCATGGACTTGGTGTGAAAAAAAAGTGGGATTGATATTGCTTGATACTTATGTAGTTATGAGAAATGTGAGAAATTGAGAGATAAAAAAACTGTGAAATGTTTGGTCAAACCAACAAAAAGGTCTATCTTTGCACTGCATTTCAGAAAAATGGCGGGATAGCTCAGTTGGTTAGAGCGTCGGATTCATAACCCGGAGGTCTCGAGTTCAATTCTCGATCCCGCTACATGAAAACTCCCGGACAGCATGGCTGCCCGGGAGTTTTTTATCATAGTGTCGAGTCATGATGTTTCAGAATGAAAACTGTGCCACGGCTCCTATACGCTTGGCCCAGCGCGATTTGCCGCTGAAGTCTTCGCGTTTGCCATAATCGAATTCAGCTCCTAATTGCATGCGCGGTGTCATGTTCCAGAATATGTTGATGTCGCCCGATAGGCCATAGCGGTATTCCGAATCGGCAACAGTGTGCGATGGAAGAAATCTGGTCTGGCTTATGGATGTGCTGACAAATAAGTTCGGGCGGAAGTTATATTGCAGGCCTACACACCATCCGAAAGAGGCGGGTGCGTACATCCGGCCTGGCTGTCGCGGATCGTCGATAAGATCGTAGTTGCCTATAAGCAGATCTCCGCCTAAGCTTGCGTAGCCATGTCCGTAGTTGGCGGTGGCATAGGTGGTGAGTTGGTCTACGGGGTGTGCTACAGAGCTGATCTGCAATCCCCAGCCGGCTTTGCTATGGTTGGTCTGGGAGATAAGATCTCTATAAGATAGGGCGCGTATTATGCCTGCGAGTCGTATGTGTGATGTACGGCCCCATTCATATTGTATAAATGCGGCGCCGTCAGGAATCCAGTTGTCGACTTTTGTTGTATTGGTGTTGTCTGCGTCAATCTGGGTCGACGGGGTTTCGGCAGATACGGCGAATACCCAATTGCCCTTGCGAGGCATCCAGCGTACCAATACTGATGTCGGGGATATTTTATTCGCCGGTCCTTGAGCGTCCACAGTCGGAGGTAGTGCGGCAGGATCGCTGAATGTGGAGCTGGCATAGCCTATGGTGAAGTCATTGACCATGGCATAGGCCTTCTTCATGTGGAAGTCGCGCGTATGATATCCGTTGAAGTTTGCTTCGATATAGAGTTGATAGTTGCCAAGAATTTTATTCTGACCTATGACTCGAAAGAAGAGGCAGGTGCCGGCGGGCGAAGTGTCGAAATGTCGCATTTTGGTCGGATCCGGATTCATCGGTATGAGATATGTAGCAAATCCGGGGGATGGTATGGCTCCTCCCCAGTCGAAATATCCTCGCATTCGCACTGCGCCGCCAATACCCATGGCAAGTTTGGTGTCTTTGCTCATAAAAAGAAAATATGGCGCGTCGGGATCCTGGAAGTGCCGGAACTGGTCGTAGTAGAAATTCTCGATCAATGAGCGCAGTGAGTCGGAATAATCCTGTGTTGAAACTTCTTTGTCGCCGAGAACTATTATCTTGTGTGATACGAGTACGGAGTCGTGCTGCATGTCCACAAGGCTTTTGGCTGAAGATGTAATGGCGGTCAGGGATAATGCCGCTATTACCGACACAATGTATTTCATAAGAGAAGTGCGATGAATGTTAAAAATGATAAATATATCATGAATAACACGTCATCGCACTTATATGTTCGATAGAGTGTGCGGTAAAATATCCGCTATATTTTGATGTCAGTCAAATATATGTCGGAGTTTGCTGAATATACGCTTCTTTTCCTCTTCCGACGGTTTTACGTTGGGTGAGTCTCGGAGTTGGTCGACTGCGGCCTTCTCGTTGTCCGACAGGTTTTCGGGAATGTAAACCATGACGTTGACCAGTTCGTCTCCGGTGCCTGACGATGAAGGCAGGCCTTTTCCTCTCAGACGCAATATTTTGCCTGGTTGTGTCCCGGGGGCGATCTTCAATCTGGCTCTGCCACCAATGGTGGGCACCTCTACCGAACCGCCGAGTATAGCGGTAGGCATGTCAAGCATTAGATTGTATATCACGTCGTTGCCGTCGCGTATGAGATCCGGGTGAGGAAGTTCTTCGATGACTACAAGTAGATCGCCATTGATGCCTCCGTGCATGGGTGCGTTACCTTTGCCCTTAAGGGTAAGTACGCTGCCGCCTTCTATTCCGGCCGGTATTGGTATGCTCACGGTCTGTTCACGGCGTTCGACACCTGTGCCTCCGCAGAAAGTACACTTTTCGTGTATTATTTTTCCTTCACCGTTGCATTCCGGGCAGAGCGACTGCACACGCTGTACACCGAAGAGAGTCTGCTGTACTGTTTGTACGGAGCCTGTGCCGTGGCATGTCGGACATGTGGAAAAAGATGTGCCGTCCTTTGCGCCGGTACCGTTGCAGTGGTCGTCTTTGCAGTATGCTTTGAGCTTAATGGTCTTAGTGACACCTTTGGCCAACTCCTCAAGCGATAATTTGAGGGTGATACGTAGATCGTCGCCTTTACGCTGACGGGCCGAAGCTCTGCGTCCGCCGGCTGCTGAACCGAAACCGCCCATGTCGCCTGGCATGTGACCGCCGAATATGTCACCGAACATCGAGAATATATCGTCCATGGACATACCGCCACCACCGAAACCTCCGCTGAAGCCTCCGGCACCTCCTCCGGGAAATCCTTGCGGACCCATGTTGTGGCCGAAACGGTCGTATTTTTCACGCTTTTCGGGGTTACTGAGCACATCGTATGCTTCAGCGGCTTCTTTAAATTTCTCCTCCGCCGCTTTGTCCCCGGGGTTTTTATCGGGGTGGTATTTTACGGCCAGAGGGCGGTAGGCTTTCTTGAGCTGTTCGGGGGTGGCATCCTTGCTCACACCCAGCACTTCGTAGTAATCTCTTTTTGCCATGTTCAGTCTGTTTAGGGTGTTACTGTCCTACTGCCACTTTGGCAAAACGTAGTACTTTATCGTTTATCGTGTAGCCTTTGGTGGGAGTATCTATGACTTTGCCTTTCAATGCTTCATCATCAACAGGCACCATGGCTATTGCTTCGTGGAATTCGGGGTCGAATGTGGCACCGGTACTTTCAATGGGTTTCACGCCATTTTGTTCAAGATATTTCACAAGTTTCTTGTATATGATCTCCATACCGTCTTTTACAGCATCGGCATCTGACGAATTTTTCACAGCATCAAGTCCGCGTTCGAAATCATCGACTATGGGCAACAGACCTTTCATGGCGCTTTCAGTTGCATTGCGTATGATATCGCTTTTTTCTTTAAGTGTGCGTTTGCGGAAGTTGTCAAATTCAGCCATTAGGAAAAGATATTCTTTTTTCTCTTTTTCCACCTTAGCTTTTTCGTCGGCGAGCTGTCGGGTGAGAGTGTCGATCTGCGATAGTTCGTCAACCTCGGCATTTTCGACTTCCGCCTCGGATGTATTGTTCATTACATCAGCTTCTTCAGCCATCATCGGCTCTTCAATCGGTTCGGTATTTTTCTTATTTTGATTTTTAGTCATGATTATATTGGTGTTTCTTTGAATGTGCTATAACAAATATGTTGCCAAAGTTTGATTTCAGGCTGTGATATTTATAAAATCATAACAAATACGTGCAAATATCGTTCAGCAGTGTCATATTGGACACACATGGCGATAGAATCCGTCAAACGCAGCGGATGCCCGTTCTGCCATTTTGTCATCGGGGAATATGCCGAAGACTGCCGATCCCGAACCGGACATAGCTGCATATTCGGCTCCATATTCATAAAGTTGTCGTTTTAAGTTTGCTATTATGGGCAGTACTTGTCCGACGCTTGGTTCGAAATCGTTGTGAAGTTCGGCCTGCCATGTGTCTATGGGTTGCGCTATGATGTCCCGTATGTCTTTGGCCGGGAATGACGGGGTGACTCCGGCATAAGCGCGTGCTGTCGATACTGAGTCCGACGGTTTTATTATGAGGAGTGATTTACCCTGACATTGGCCGACTTCGATAGGCGTGAGAGTCGTGCCGGTGCCGGATATGAGCATGGGTCTGTTGTATATAAAAAACGGACAATCGGCCCCGATGGTGGCTGCGATTCCGGCCAGAGTGTCGGCGTCGATATCCAGTTCAAACAATGTGTTGAGGGTTGTGAGCGTGAATGCGGCATCTGAAGACCCGCCTCCGAGTCCGGCTCCGTCGGGTATGATCTTATGCAGAAAGATGTCGACAGGAGGCAGAG
>CAJTQH010000032.1:7757-9022 GCA_910578305.1 uncultured Muribaculaceae bacterium | reverse complement strand
TAACCGGCGGTAGGCCTTCATGACAAGATTCGACTCTGGCGGGCAGGCCACTGCGCGTCCGGTGACGGTGAGCGTGCTGGTTGAGCCTTTGGCGGGTACAATCTCAAGTATGTCGCACCATGCTGCCGGAATCATCACACCTGATATGTCGTGATATCCGTCGGGACGGCGCTGCAGAATGTTGAGTCCGAGATTGATTTTAGCGTTTGGAAATGTAATCATGTTGAGGTCGCATCAATAAAATGTATGTAATCCTTATGTGGATTTGTGGGGCGAAGTTACAAAAAAATACTAATTTTGCATCAGAACGATGTTGTGTATACATCAATCCACACATTAATAATAATATAGGAACACATAAAATATATGGACTTGAACAGACCACGGCGAAACAATCAGAATAACGCGCCGCTATATGACTATGGAGGCCGTCAGTTGCCTCAGGATAAGGAACTTGAGGAGGCGGTGCTTGGCGCTCTGATGCTTGAGAAAGATGCTTATACGGTGGTGTGTGATATACTGAAGGCCGACAGTTTCTATGAGCCGGCCAATAAAAAAATCTACGAGGCGATACAATCGCTTGGCGCGGCACAGCAGCCGATAGATATGCTGACAGTCACCGAACAGTTGCGTCTCAACGGCACGCTTGACGAGGTAGGCGGTCCAATGTTTGTGTCTGAACTGACGTCGCGTGTCGCATCAGGTGCCCATGTCGACTATCATGCCCGCATTGTGGCGCAGAAGTATCTTGCGCGTGAACTTATTACATTTGCGTCGGAAATCGAACGCAAGGCATTTGATGAGAGCAACGATGTGGACGATCTTATGCAAGAGGCCGAGGGGCGTCTGTTCGAGATCTCACAACGTAATGTGAAGAAAGACGTTACACAGATAGATCCGGTGATAGGTCAGGCTATCGAGCAGATACAGGCGGCCGCCAACCGTACTTCTGGTCTGAGCGGGCTTGAGACCGGATTCCATGAACTCGACAAGCTTACATCGGGATGGCAGAATTCGGATCTGATCATTATAGCCGCCCGTCCGGCCATGGGTAAGACGGCGTTTGTGCTGTCGATGGCAAAAAACATGGCGGTCAACTATAATACTCCGGTTGCGATATTCTCGCTTGAAATGTCTAACCTTCAGCTTGTCAATCGTCTGGTCAGCAATGTGTGCGAGCTTCCGAGCGAGAAGATCAAGAGCGGACAGCTGTCATCAATGGAGTGGGACCAGCTGATGGCACGCATCAAGCATCTCTATGGCGC
>CAJTQH010000032.1:2992-7747 GCA_910578305.1 uncultured Muribaculaceae bacterium | reverse complement strand
GACTACACCCCGTCGCTGTCGATCTTCGAACTTCGAACGAAAGCACGCCGCCTTGTGCGCGAGCATAATGTTAAGATCCTCATTATCGACTACCTTCAGCTTATGAATGCTTCGGGCATGAAATTCGGTAGCCGTGAGCAGGAGGTGAGTATGATATCCCGTTCGCTGAAACAATTGGCCAAAGAACTTAACATTCCTATCATCGCATTGTCGCAGCTTAACCGTAGTGTGGAGTCGCGAGGCGAGGGTAAGGACGGCAAGCGACCGCAGCTTTCCGACCTCCGTGAGAGTGGTGCCATAGAGCAGGATGCCGACATTGTATGCTTCATACACCGTCCTGAATATTATCTCCGCTCCGGCAACGATGCCAATGATCGCGATATTCGTGGACTGGCCGAGTTTATCGTGGCCAAGCATCGTAGCGGACGTGTGGATGACGTTGAGATGAAGTTCAAGGCCGAATTTGCAAGGTTTGAAAACTGGACAGGAAATAACGAATCGGATATGGCGGTTGGCGCGGTAGAATCGAGGCTCAACGGCTCGATGTCCGACCCCTCGGCTCCCGTATTGTCGGGCGGTTCGGCCGACTTTATGTCATCGCCACAGGATGCACCACCGTTTTGATACAGTGCGACATACCATTTTTATTGAGCCATGTGTTAAAGCGCATGGCTTTTTTATTAAATATTAAACCTTTTTCCAATCCTTGTTGTTAAGATGATAAAAACAACATTAACCCAACTATTTAATTATGAAAAAAGCTTTATTACTGATTACTCTCGTTCTTGGATGTTCGACAGTTTTCGCTCAGAAGGTTGACAAAAATGAAGCCAGACAGATTAAGGCTTTCTTGTCACAGACCGCCGAAAAAGACGGTACCAATGCCAATGTCCTTAAGGTGACTGATGTGAATAATATAGCGGCCATTGAAGGAATAAAGGTGGAGAACGGACATGTGGTCTCTATCGAATGGAAAGACAAGCATCTTGCCGGCGACCTCGATCTTTCGGGATTCGATGCACTCACAAAGGTGGATGTATCCCGCAATAAACTTACATCGGTGACCGTTGCTCAGGATGCCGCGCTTACCGAATTCAATGCCTCTCGTAATGTACTCAGATCCGTGGACTTCACCGGATGCTCTACTCTCAGCAAGATTTCTGTATACAAAAACCGCCTGACCGATCTGGAGCTTTCCGGAGTGCCGATGCTTAAAAACCTGAATGTCTCCAACAATCTGTTTGTGGAACTCAACGTGGCCAATTCGACATCGCTCGAGACTCTCAATTGTCAGGGCAACCACCTCGAGTCGCTTATGGTTACAGGTTGTACCGGTTTGAAGAACCTCTACTGCGGATACAACAAACTCACCAACCTGAATCTGTTCGGAGTAGAAAATCTACAGAATCTTAACGTCGATGACAACCAGATCTCCACAATGATCGTATCGGGTCTGCCTTCTCTTAGCACATTCGTCTGCAGCGGCAACCGTATGGTGACATTAGGTGTGCGCAACTGCAACAATCTGATAGACCTCGTATGCTCGTACAACGATCTTACAACCCTGAGTGTGGAAGGTTGCAACAATCTGATTTTCGTCGACTGCTCATACAACGACCTTACACGTCTGGATCTATCCAATCAGACCTATCTGCAGCGTCTGCTCTGTAACAACAATCAGCTCAACATGCTCGATGTTTCGTTTGACAGTGCGCTTACTTACGTCAACTGCCGCTATAACATGCTCACAGACTTCCGTACCATCGGATGCTCTAACTTGAAGATGGTGGCTTGCCAGTGGAATTTCTGATGACAGCTTTATTCAATAATTGAAGGGAGGGTGCCGGCCATCAGGCCGGCACTCTTCCTTTATGTGAATGTGCGTCATGCTTACATTTCTGCGCCGCTATGGTGTGAGTGTTGAGAAAAATCAGTAATTTTGCATAAATTATGCCTGATTAGTTATGACCGCAAAAATGAAAAATATAAGAAACTTTTGTATTATAGCTCATATTGACCATGGTAAAAGTACGTTAGCCGACCGACTGCTGGAATATACCGATACTGTAGGCGGTAAGGACATGCAGGCACAGGTGCTCGATGATATGGATCTTGAGCGTGAACGTGGCATAACCATAAAGAGTCATGCTATACAGATGGACTATGTGCTTGACGGCGAACATTATGTGCTCAATCTGATCGACACTCCGGGGCACGTGGACTTCTCTTATGAAGTTTCGCGTTCCATAGCCGCGTGCGAGGGTGCTCTGCTCATCGTGGATGGTGCACAGGGAATTCAGGCTCAGACTATATCCAATCTATATATGGCTATAGACAATGATCTGGAAATAATTCCTGTGATCAATAAGGTGGATCTTGACAGCGCAAAACCTGAAGAGGTGGAAGACCAGATAGTCGAACTGCTCGGATGCGACCGTGAAGATATAATAAGAGCCAGCGGAAAGACCGGTCTGGGCATTCCGGATATTCTGAAAGCCATTATAGAGCGCGTGCCGGCTCCGGTGGGTGATCCTGAAGCTCCGCTTCAGGCTCTGATATTCGACTCGGTATTCAACCCGTTTCGAGGCATTATAGCATATTTCAAGATTGAAAACGGTACTATACGCAAGAACGATTTTGTGAAGTTCGTATCGACAGGAAAGGAATACCATGCCGATGAAATCGGTGTGCTGAAACTCAATATGTCGCCTCGGGAAGAACTGTCGGCAGGCAACGTAGGGTATATAATATCTGGGATAAAAACCTCGCGGGAGGTGCGTGTGGGCGACACGATAACTCATGTGGAGCATCCGTGCGAGAAAGCTATCGACGGGTTCGAGGAAGTGAAGCCGATGGTGTTTGCCGGTGTATATCCTATCGAGACGGAAGATTTTGAAAACCTTCGGGCCTCGCTTGAGAAATTGCAGCTCAACGATGCTTCTCTTACATTCCAGCCCGAGTCGTCTATGGCACTCGGATTCGGTTTCCGTTGCGGATTTCTCGGGCTGCTCCACATGGAGATTGTGCAGGAGCGACTTGGCCGTGAGTTCGACATGGATGTGATCACCACAGTGCCCAACGTATCATACCGCGTGTACGACAAGCGTGGTGATATGACAGAGGTGCACAACCCGTCGGGATTGCCCGATGTCACACTCATAGATCATATCGAAGAGCCTTATATCCGCGCATCGGTCATAACAGCTGCCGAATTCATCGGCCCCATCATGACCCTCTGTCTCGGTAAACGAGGCGAGTTGGTGAAGCAGGAGTACATATCGGGCAACCGAATGGAAATGATATTCGACATGCCGCTCGGAGAGATAGTGATAGACTTCTACGACAAACTGAAGAGCATCTCCAAGGGATATGCATCGTTTGATTATCATCTGCACGACTTCCGCGAGTCAAAGCTGGTGAAACTCGACATTCTGCTCAATGGTGAGAGCGTCGATGCTCTTAGTACCCTGACGCATGTCGACAATTCCGTATCGTTTGGTCGCCGTATGTGTGAGAAACTCAAAGAACTTATTCCGCGTCAGCAGTTCGATATCGCCATTCAGGCAGCTATCGGAGCGAAGATCATAGCTCGTGAAACTATAAAAGCTGTGCGTAAGGATGTTACTGCAAAATGTTATGGTGGCGACATATCGCGTAAGCGCAAACTGCTTGAAAAGCAGAAGAAAGGCAAGAAGCGCATGAAGCAGATCGGATCGGTGGAAGTGCCGCAGAAGGCATTTCTTGCAGTACTCAAGCTCGACTGATGTATTAGAACATTACTGAAAGTATGGTTGTTGAAATATCAGATATTATACCTGGTGTTTCAACAATAAACTCGCTATGACTATGTTACATAAACCATTGATGGACAATCCATCGCATGATATGCCGTTTTTTGCGGCGCGTCAGGCGCTGCGGCGTCATGCCAACGGAGGCAATATTCTGATCGGAGCCACAGTGTTGGCTCTCATAGTAGCAAACATCCCCGGTCTCAACGGATATTATTTCGATTTCTGGGAGGAGCCTGTGGTGCTTCAGTTCGGTGATTTCAATCTGTTCAGCCACGGTGGTCATCCGATGAGTCTGCTTCAGTTTATCAACGACGCGTTGATGGCGGTCTTCTTTTTTACTATCGGTCTTGAAATCAAGCGAGAGATACTTGTTGGAGAATTGGCGTCATTCCGAAAAGCATTGCTGCCGATCATGGGAGCTATAGGCGGCATGATACTTCCGGTGGGCATATTTATGATACTCAGCCGAGGTACGGATTATGTGGAAGGTGCGGCTATACCTATGGCTACCGATATAGCATTCTCGCTGGGAGTGCTTGCGTTGCTCGGATCGAGGGTACCTCTCTCGCTCAAGATATTTCTTACCACGCTTGCTGTGGTTGATGATATAGGAGGTATTATAGTGATAGCTGTGTTTTACTCGTCGGGCATAGAAGTGATGCCTTTGCTGTGTGCTGTTGGCCTGTTGGGTGTGCTCATGTTGGGTTCGGTCTTGCACATCCATAGCAAGATATTTTATCTTGGAGTAGGGGGTGTCGTGTGGTTTCTGTTTCTCAACTCCGGCATACATCCTACAATTGCAGGCGTTCTTGTCGCTCTATGTGTTCCGGCCACACCGGTATTTGCTCCGAAGAAATATGTGAAGACCATACGGCGGGCCATATCCAATTTCAATCAGGAAGATGATGAAACATTGTCCAGACGTTCGATCCTTAACAAAGATCAGCTCAACTGGCTCAAGGAG
>CAJTQH010000032.1:0-2978 GCA_910578305.1 uncultured Muribaculaceae bacterium | reverse complement strand
AATCGGCGTCTGATAAGGTGATATCGCCATTGCAGGAGCTTGAAGATTCGCTTCACCCGATTGTCAACAACCTCATTGTGCCGCTGTTCGCATTCGCAAATGCCGGTATATATCTGCTTGATATGGCTCCCGGAAGTGTAGTGGAGGGCATAAGCCTGGCCATAATCTGCGGCTTGGTATTTGGTAAATTCCTTGGTATACTCGGATTTTCATGGATCACGGTTCGACTTGGACTTGCCCCGATGCCTTCGCGTTGCGACTGGAAAATGATGGCGTCAATAGCCATGCTCGGAGGTATCGGTTTTACGGTATCGCTGTTTATTGCCAACCTGTCGTTTTCTGCCGGTACTCCACATGATGTGTATCTGCTCAATCATTCCAAAGTGGGTATTGTTGTCGGATCGATATTTGCCGGATTGCTTGGCTTTGTGAGCCTGCACCACTTTTTGCCCTCGGAATCAGTGGCTGAGAGTGACGACGAATAGGGCAAAATGAATTTTTATTGGAAATAGTTGCGTATTTCACAGTTGTTTGTTAAATTTGACGCGAAATGTTAATCGAATAACTGCTTGCATTTCGCAACTATTCTTGTTTTTTATTGTTAACATAATAAAGATTAAATATATTAAAGCCATACGGCTCATACACTATAGGACATGAAGAAATCCACGATATGGATATT
Organism: uncultured Muribaculaceae bacterium; assembly: GCA_910578305.1. Taxonomy (GTDB): domain Bacteria; phylum Bacteroidota; class Bacteroidia; order Bacteroidales; family Muribaculaceae; genus Paramuribaculum. Next base: position 2,296 of record CAJTQH010000032.1, on the reverse strand, counting down.
GATAGTGATTATGGCCATTACGTTTGCCGGACTCCTTTATATACAGTTTCTGTATATGAAGAATGTTGTTAGTCTGCGTAATGAGCAGTTTTCGGAAGGAGTGAAGCGAAGTCTTTACTCTGTCTCCAAGACTCTTGAACTTGAGGAAACTCGCAGATTTCTCATGGAAGATGCCGAGCAGATGGAAGACGCGGCATTTGCCTCTGTGCGTCAGTCATCCGATGAGCCGTTGGTGAAGAGCGTGGAAGCGTATACCGACGGGTCGCTCAATCAAGTGGGTATCCCGATGTCGATAACCAGGCAGTCACTTCGCGACCGTATTAAGGCACAATATATGTACCAGCGAGGCCTGCTCGACGAAGTTGTGCTTAATATAATTAGTCAGTCAAGCAATCTGCCGCTTGAAGAGCGAGCCGATTCCGCTAATGTGGCCGAATTGTTGCGGGCCGAACTGTCGAGCAACGGTATTATGCTCCCCTTTGAATTTGCCGTTGTGGGCCGTATGGGAGCGCCGGTATATAAAACCTCCGGATTCAACATGCATGAGGATGATGAAAACAGCATGTTCGTGCAGGCGCTTTTTCCGAATGACACGCGCACGCGCGCAAGTTATATAAAGGTGTATTTCCCCGACCGGAAAGACTATATATTTCATTCCATAAAGTTTATCGTGCCGGCGTTTTTCCTTACTATAATATTGCTCATAATGTTTCTCTACACCATCATCGTGGCTTTCCGTCAGAAGAAACTTACAGAGATGAAAAATGACTTCATCAACAATATGACGCATGAGTTTAAAACGCCCATATCGAGTATTTCTCTGGCAGCCCAGATGCTCAATGACAACAGTGTGCGTAAATCGCCCAAGATGCTTGAGCATATATCCAATGTGATCAACGATGAAACAAAGCGACTTCGCTTTCAGGTGGAGAAAGTTCTCCAGATGTCGATGTTCGATCGGCAGAAAGCCACCTTGCGTCTTCAGGATATTGATGCCAATGTGGCCATTGCTAATATCGTGCACACATTTAAACTGAAAGTGGAGAAATACGGCGGCTCGATCGCGGCCGATCTTGATGCCGAAGATGCCATAGTGGATGTGGATGAGATGCATTTTACTAATGTGATATTCAATCTGCTCGACAACGCCGTGAAGTACCGCAAAGACGATGACGCACTGAAGCTGCGCGTTTCTACACGTAACCTGAGCGGCGAGCGCCTTGAGATAACCGTTGCCGACAATGGGATTGGCATACGCAAGGATGATCTTAAAAAAGTGTTTGAGAAATTCTATCGGGTATCTACAGGCAACCGTCATGACGTCAAAGGCTTTGGATTGGGGCTGGCCTACGTGCACAAGATGATAAGCGAGTTTGGCGGAGACATAACCGCTGAAAGCGAACTTGGAAAAGGAACAAAATTTATAATCATATTACCGCTAACTAAAATTTGAAATTATGGAAGACCGTTTGCGTATCTTATTATGCGAGGATGACGAAAACCTGGGTATGCTGCTCAGGGAATACCTCCAGGCCAAAGGCTACAATGCAGACTTGTTTGCTGATGGCGAAAGCGGCTACAAGGCCTTTTTGAAAGGCAAGTACGATCTGTGCGTGCTTGACGTGATGATGCCTAAGAAAGATGGCTTTGCTCTTGCTCAGGAAATTCGCACCGTCAATGCCGATGTGCCCATTATCTTCCTCACAGCCAAGTCTATCAAAGAAGATATTCTCGAAGGCTTCAAGATCGGAGCCGATGACTATATTACCAAGCCATTCTCGATGGAAGAACTCGTGTTCCGCATTGAGGCAATTCTGCGTCGTGTACGTGGCAAGAAAGGCAAGGAGATCACCATGTACCGTATTGGCAAGTTCACATTCGACACACAGAAACAGGTGCTGATGTACGACGATAAGGTGACAAAACTCACCACCAAGGAGTCTGAGCTTCTCAGCCTGCTTTGTGCTCATGTCAATGAGATCCTTGAGCGTAATTTTGCCCTCAAGACCATCTGGATCGACGACAACTACTTCAATGCACGAAGCATGGATGTGTATATTACCAAACTCCGCAAGCACCTGCGTGCCGATCCTTCAATAGAGATTATCAACATCCACGGCAAGGGTTACAAACTCATTGCTCCCGAGGTTGACTCCAACAATGCTTGATTTGGAAAATCTCCTGCAAGACCATCGGGTATAAGACATGTCAAGCAGATATACAGTATCTTGTGCGATGCTGTGATATATTTAAGTTGTCCGCCGGGAAGAGCAAAACTCCCGGCGGACAACTCATT